>NZ_JBITCS010000050.1:0-51209 GCF_044453445.1 Streptomyces sp. NPDC051684
CGGATCAGGGAGCGGGGCCTGGTGCGTGCGATCGCAAGGCGGAGGAGGGAGGCGACGCGGAGCGTCGTCGACCGACGACAACGCCGCGAGCGTGCATGCCAGGCCCCGCGAGCCCGGCCTGATCCAAACGACAAGCCCTAACCGTCTGCCTTGAGGGCGCGCAGCAGCATCGGCAGCGAGGTGTGCAGTTCACGCTGCCAGTACGGCCAGGTGTGGGTGCCGGGACCGTAGAAGTTGGTGGTGAGGTGTTTGGCGCCCGCCTTCTTCAACTGGGCGGCCAGGGCGTGGTTCTGGCGGTTGAAGTCGGCCTCCAGGGCGTTGGTGGCGCCGGGCGGGTCGAGCGGGCCCGCGGTGCCGTCGCCGCAGGAGAGGTAGACGGGGAGGGACTTGAGGCGCTTGGCCAGGTAGTACGGGTCGTGGGCCTGCCAGATGTCGCGCTGGGCCACCGGGTCGCCCCAGATACGCAGGGGATCGTTGCCCTGGCCGGCGAAGAAGCCCATGATCCGGTCCGTCGACTCGTCGTTCAGGAGCGGGTGCGCGGAGCCCGAGTAGGCCGCGGCCGCCTTGAACATCCCCGGGTGCCGGGCCGCGTACAGGAGCGCGCCCTGGCCGCCCATCGACAGGCCCGCGACGACGCGGCGCGAACCCGCTCCCCAGTCGCTCTCCAGCAGGCGGCGCAGATCGCGGGTGTGGAAGGCGTCCCAGGCCGGGTCGCCGCCCGCGCCGTGGTTCCACCAGTCGCTGTACCAGCCGTTCCAGCCCGCCTCCGGCATCACGACGAGGACGTCGCGCAGGCTGTCGACGGAGGCGACGTCCGTCATGTTCGTCCAGGACGTGTAGTCGCCGCAGCAGCCGTGCAGCAGCCACAGGGTGGGCCAGTGCTTGGTGCGGTCGTCCGGGTTCCAGCCGTCGGGGGTGAGCAGGCGGACCTTGACGGTGCGCCCGCCCAGGGCCGATGCGCGTACGGAGAGGTCCACCTGGCGGTCGGCGACCTGCGTGACGTCGACGACCTCGGCGGCGGGCTCCGCCCGCGTGGCGGCGACCGCCGACGGGGCCGAGCCCAGGGTGAGCAGCAGGGCGGCGAGGACGAGGAACAGGCGTCTGGTGCGGCGGGTCAGGGCGGCGGTCATGTCGGCTCCCTCGAATCGTCCGGCGCGTGCGTCAGTGGGTGTCGCGCAGCACCAACAAGGCGTCCCCGACCGGGCGTTCGCCGGTGGCGTCCGACGGGTCGTTGATCACCTGGCCGTCGACGACCATCGTGGTCGAGCCGCCGCCGTCGAGGTTGATGGCGTCCCGCAGGCCGAGGGACTCGGCGACGTCGGCGCTCTCGTTGATGCTCAGGCCGAGGGAACCGGTGCTGCGGCCGTCGGCGGTGACGAGCAGGGTGCGTCCCGCGGCGTCCGTGCCCGCGAGGGTGCGCGGGTTCCGCTTGTGCACCCAGCCGTAGTAGAAGCTCGGGTTGCCGGGCTGCACCATGCCGTCGGTGGCCGGGGTGACGTGGCGGCGGCCGTCGCGGACGAGTTCGGGGCCGCCGTCGAGGATGCCGGTCGAACGGGAAGTGGGCACAGCGCGGCCCTTGGTGTCCTTCAACCCGCCCTGGATGCGCAGGTGTTGACCGGTCTTCGCCAGGGCCGTCAGCCGTGCCGCGTACGCACCCGTGGCCTGGACGCTGCGGCCTCCTGCGGGCAGGGCGCCGCCGCGCGGGGTGCGCACCTCGACGACCCGGCCTGTCCGGTCGAGGACGGCTTCGACCCCTTCACCCTTCGGCGTCTGTTTGCCGAACTCCGGGGTGAAGGCGATGAGTTCGTCGGGGTCGGTGCAGGTGGTGTCGTGCAGCGGCGTGGCGGTCGGGGTGTCGTCGGCGGTGCCGCCGCAGTTGCGGATCAGTCCGGGGACGCGGTCGATGCCGTCGAGCGGCAGCTTCGCCCCTCCGGCGCGGACGCTCCCCTGCCAGGTGAACCGCTCCACGCCTGTGCCGCGCGCGGAGTCGTGGACGACGAGAGCGGGGCGGCCGTTCACCGCCTCGCTCAGCAGGCGACCATCGTAGACTCCGACACCGGCGGGGTCGCCGGGGGCGCCCGCCTTGGGGTCGAGGACGAAGAAGCCCGCGTTCACCCCGGCCGTCGCCCCCTCGGCGGCGGCGAGCGCGCTGGTGGTCTCGCGGTTCTCCAGGTCGGGGCCGTACGACGCCTTGAGGTCGCCGTCGAACTTCTTCGGGTCGATGGTGAGCACGTCCACGTGCCAGGGGCCGCGGTCCCCCACGTTCCCGTCCCAGCCGGTGTACCAGGCGGATCCGGTGTGGCCGGCGGCGCGCAGCCGGGTGCGTTCGGCGGTGGCGGCGGCCTCGGTCCGGAAGCTGCCGACGCGGACCCGCCAGCCGAGCGTGCCGCCCGCGTAGTCGGCGGTCGCGGCCGTGGTGACCTTCTCGGAACGAGCGTCGAAGCCGTCCGCGCGCAGGTCGGAGGCGAGTTCGGCGGCGCTGGCCCCGTCCTTCAGGGCGGTCGGCGGCGCGTCCGGGTCGGGCGATCCGGCGCCGCCGGGGATGGAGACCTCCACGGTCCACGCCATGGCCGGGGCGTCCGCACCGCGCACGATCCGGGTGAGCGTCACGCCCGGTTGCAGCGTCCGCGTCGTGCGGGTCTCGGACAGATCGGCGGGGCCGAGCGGCAGCCCGCCGTGCCGGGGCCCGAACGAGGCCGCTGACGACGTGGCGGGCGCCGGTGCCGCGCCCACGAGGGCGAGAGCGCACAACGCCGCGCCCACGCCGAAGAGTCTGCCGTTCACAAGCCCCCCACTGCTCGAATGACGACCTCCGTAACGGTGCGTGAGCCCATGACCACCAGTCAAGGCATGTGCACATCATTCATCGGGCGTTCTCCGTGCCGCCTTCGGCACGCCGGTGGTGGATCATGGGGTACGCAGCCGCGACAGCCGTACGACCGGGAGCCCGCCCCATGCACGACCCCACCTCGCCCGATCCCCGCCACGACGGTCTCGTGCGGGTGCGGGGCGCCCGCGAGCACAACCTCAAGGGCGTCGACGTCGACATCCCGCGCGACGTCCTCGCGGTCTTCACGGGGGTGTCGGGCTCGGGGAAGTCGTCGCTCGCCTTCGGGACGATCTATGCGGAGGCCCAGCGCCGCTACTTCGAGTCGGTCGCCCCGTACGCGCGCCGGCTGATCCACCAGGTCGGCGCGCCGAAGGTGGGTGAGATCAGCGGGCTGCCGCCGGCGGTGTCGCTGCAGCAGAGCCGTTCGGCGCCGACGTCCCGCTCCTCGGTCGGCACGGTGACGACGCTGTCGAACTCGCTGCGGATGCTGTTCTCGCGGGCCGGTACGTATCCGGCGGGCGCCGAGCGTCTGGACTCGGACGCCTTCTCCTCGAACACGGCGGCCGGGGCCTGCCCCTCGTGCCACGGACTCGGCCAAGTGCATCGCACGACCGAGGAGTTGCTCGTCCCGGACCCCTCGCTGTCGATCCGCGAAGGGGCCATCGCGGCGTGGCCCGGCGCCTGGCAGGGCAAGAACCTGCGCGACGTCCTGGACGCGCTCGGCCACGACGTCGACCGGCCGTGGCGGGAGCTGGCGCAGACGGACCGGGACTGGATCCTGTTCACGGACGAGCAGCCGGTGGTGACCGTGCACCCGGTGCGCGACGCGGGCCGCATCCACCGCCCGTACCAGGGCACGTACATGAGCGCGAACCGGTACGTGCTCAAGACGTTCTCGGACTCCAAGAGCCAGTCGCTGCGTGCGAAGGCGGAGAAGTTCCTGGAGAGCACGCCGTGTCCGGTGTGCGGGGGTGCCCGGCTGCGGGCGGAGGCACTGGCCGTCACGTTCGGGGGCCGTACCATCGCGGATCTCGCCGGTGTCCCGCTCGCGGACCTCGCCGAGCTGCTCGCCGCCGAGGGCGACACGTCCGAGACGGCGCGCGTGCTCACCGAGGATCTGCGGGCCCGCATCGCCACGGTCACGGAGCTCGGCCTCGGCTATCTGAGCCTCGACCGGTCGACCCCCACCCTGTCGGCGGGCGAGCTGCAACGCCTGCGCCTGGCAACGCAGTTGAGGTCGGGGCTCTTCGGTGTCGTGTACGTCCTCGACGAGCCGTCGGCCGGACTGCATCCGGCCGACACCGAGTCCCTGCTCACCGTCCTGGACCGGCTGAAGGCGTCCGGCAACTCCGTCTTCGTGGTCGAGCACCACCTTGATGTCATGCGGCACGCGGACTGGCTGGTCGATGTCGGGCCGCTGGCCGGGGAGCACGGCGGCCGGGTGCTGCACAGCGGTCCGGTGGACGGGCTGCGGGAGGTCGCGGAGTCGGCGACGGCCCGCTATCTCTTCGACGACGAACCGGTCGGCGAGCGTGATGTCCGCACGCCCACCGGCTGGTTGAAGGTCGGACCGGTCACCCGGCACAACCTGCGCGAGGTGAGCGCCGCGTTCCCGCTGGGCGCCTTCACCGCCGTCACGGGTGTCTCCGGGTCCGGGAAGTCGACGCTGATCGGCGAGATCACCGAGGACGTCGAGGGGGTCGGCCGGCTCGTGGTCGTCGACCAGAAGCCGATCGGGCGCACACCGCGCTCCAACCTGGCCACGTACACGGGCCTGTTCGACGTCGTCCGCAAGGTGTTCGCCGCGACCGACGAGGCGAAGGCGCGCGGGTACGGCGTCGGCCGCTTCTCGTTCAATGTCACCGGCGGGCGCTGCGAGACCTGTCAGGGCGAGGGCTTCGTCAGCGTGGAGCTGCTGTTCCTGCCGAGCACCTACACACCGTGCCCGGACTGCGCGGGCGCCCGCTACAACCCGGAGACGCTGCAAGTCACCTACCGGGGCCGGAACATCGCCGAGGTGCTCGATCTGACGGTGGAGTCGGCGGCGGAATTCTTCGAGGCGGCCGACGACGACGCGGCCAGGCCGGTCCTTCGCAGCCTGCGCACGCTGCTCGACGTCGGCCTCGGCTATCTGCGGCTCGGGCAGCCCGCCACCGAGCTGTCGGGCGGCGAGGCCCAACGCGTCAAGCTCGCCAGCGAGTTGCATGGGGCATCCCCTGCTCGAAGAGCTTGGGGAAGGGTAAGGCGCGGGCACACCCTGTATCTCCTCGACGAGCCGACGACCGGGCTGCACCCGGCCGACGTGGAGGTGCTGCTGCGGCAGCTGAACGGGCTCGTCGACGCCGGGCACTCCGTGATCGTGGTCGAGCACGACATGGCGGTGGTCGCCGGGGCGGACTGGGTGATCGACATGGGGCCGGGCGGCGGGGCCGCGGGCGGACGGATGGTGACCGCCGGGCCGCCCGCGACCGTGGCCGCCGAGACCGCGAGCCGGACCGCTCCCTACCTGCGGCGCCTGCTGGGGTCCTGAGTTTCCCGCGAGCGCCAGTGCACCTTACGGACCGCCGGGGAGCACCGGTGGTCCGTGCGGCGCTCGCCTCCCCGACGCGTTCTGCGCCGCCGCGGCCAGCGATCTGCGGTCCGTGTGATGGCCCGCAGCGAGTACCGGGCGGATCTCCACATGCGCCTCGATCCGGCGCGCCGAGACCACCCGCCACAGGGCCGCGAACAGGGTGTCGTCGCCGACGAACGCGGGCGCCGTGCTGACCGTGCCGTCGGGCAGGCGGTAGCCGAGCCGCACCGGCTGCACCGGTGTGCCCGCGTCCAGGGCGGCCTGGAACGCGGCCCGGCGGAAGGTCCCCCGCGCCCGGCCGCACCAGGTGCTGCCCTCCGGGAACACCGCCACCGCGCCGCCCCGCCCGAGGACCGCGGCGAGCCGGGCCACCGTGCCGGGCAGCGCCCGCAGCCGGTCGCGGTCGAGGAAGACCACCCCCGCCCGCGCCGCCAGGAAACCGGCGACCGGCCACCGTCTGATCTCCTTCTTGGCCACCATGCGGGCCGGCCGGACGGCCGCGAGCAGCGGGACGTCCATCCAGGAGATGTGGTTGGCGACCATCAGCAGCCCACCGGAGGGCGGCGCCGCGCCGGTCAGGTGCAGGCGCACCCCGGTGGCGCGCACGACGGCCCTGGCGAACAGACGCACCCCTCCCTCGGGCAGCCACCGGCCGAACGGCAGGAACACGACGCCCACGCCCAGCACCGCGAGCAGCGCCGTGAGACGCAGCACCGCACGCGGCACCCGCACACCCGCGCTCTCGTCCTCCAGGCACGCGCTGGAGCAGGGCGCTGTGGGCAGCCAGACGCTCATCGGGCCGGGGCGAGCGACAGGAAGTGGTTCAGGTAGCGCGTGTTCATCCGGCGCATCGAGAGCAGCGCGTACAGATCGGCGACCCCGAAGTCGGGGTCGTGCGCGGGCGCCCCGCACACCCAGGCGCCGAGCCGTGTGTATCCGCGCAGCAGGGCCGGGAGCGCGGTGCGTCCGGCGGGACGGGGGACGGCATCGGGGCGCCAGGCGCGCAGCGGGGTCACCCGATACTCCTCGGGTGCGAGGTGCCCGGCGCGCACCCGGTCCCAGGCCGCCGCGGCGAGCGCGCCGCCGTCGGCGAGCGGGATCGAGCAGCAGCCCGCGAGCCACTCGTGGCCGCGGTCGACCATGTAGCGGGCGATGGCCGCCCAGATCAGTCCGATGACGGCGCCGTCGCGGTGGTCGGGGTGCACACAGGAACGACCGGCCTCGACGAGGTCCGAGCGGATCGGGGCGAGCGACCTGAGGTCGAACTCGCCCTCGGAGTACAGCCGGCCGGCCCCGGCGACGCGCTCGGGCGGCAGCAGGCGGTAGGTGCCGACCACCTGTCCGCCGGGTGTCTCGCGCACCAGCAGATGGTCGCAGTGGGCGTCGAACGTGTCGACGTCGAGTCCGGGGCGCTGGGTGTCGAGCCGGGCGCCCATTTCGAGGGCGAACACATCGTGGCGCAGCCGTTGGGCGGCGCGGACGTCGGCCTCGTCGCGGGCGAGGCCGACGGTGTAGCGGGTGGGTGCGACGGATCGTGCGGGGCGGTGGAGCGTACGTGCGCCGGTCATGACTGACTCCTGGTCACGTGCCTGTCGGCGGAGGTGGGGGGGCCGACGTGGTGCGGCCTTCCGCCTCAGTTCTTCCGATCCCGGTTGGCGTGTACGTGACCAGCGTGTCGTGCGCGGATGTGGGGAGGTTGAATGCCCGGGGTGGCCGCCCCTCGGCGCACCGGCACGGGCCGGAAAACGATGACGGGACCGGGGGTTGAGCACCACATCCGGTCCCGCCCACCCCGCGCTCTTCGCGGGACGTTCATCGAAGGGTCAGCGGCTGACCTTCCGGTTCGCGCGCAGCCACTCCTTGTTCATGCTGGTGATGGAGAACAGCGGGATGCCCTTCGGGCAGGCCGTCGCGCACTCGCCGGTGAGCGTGCAGCCGCCGAAGCCCTCCTCGTCCATCTGGCCCACCATGTCCAGGACGCGGGTCTCGCGCTCGGGCGCGCCCTGCGGCAGCACGTTGAGGTGGTTGATCTTCGCCGAGGTGAACAGCATCGCCGCGCCGTT
This sequence comes from Streptomyces sp. NPDC051684, assembly GCF_044453445.1. Lineage (NCBI taxonomy): Bacteria > Bacillati > Actinomycetota > Actinomycetes > Kitasatosporales > Streptomycetaceae > Streptomyces > Streptomyces sp. NPDC051684. Next base: position 7,466 of record NZ_JBITCS010000050.1, read on the forward strand.
CGGGCACGCGGCCACACACGCGCCGCAGCCGATGCACTCGGCGTGCTCGAAGGAGAAGTCGGCGTCGGGCTTGGGCACGGGCGTGGAGTGCGCCTCGGGGGCCGCGCCCGTCGGGGCCGTGATGTAGCCGCCGGCCTGGATGATCCGGTCGAAGGCCGAGCGGTCCACGACCAGGTCCTTCACGACCGGGAAGGCGGAGGCGCGCCACGGCTCGATGTCGATGGTGTCGCCGTCCTTGAAGGACCGCATGTGCAGCTGGCAGGTGGTGGTGCGCTCCGGGCCGTGCGCGTCGCCGTTGATGACGAGCGAGCAGGCGCCGCAGATGCCCTCGCGGCAGTCGTGGTCGAAGGCGACCGGGTCCTCGCCCTTGAGGATGAGCTCCTCGTTGAGGGTGTCGAGCATTTCGAGGAACGACATGTCCGTCGAGATCCCGTCCACCTCGTACGTGGACATGGCGCCTTCGGCGTCGGCGTTCTTCTGGCGCCAGACGCGCAGGGTGAGCTTCATGCGTAGCTCCGCTGAGTGGGGTGGACGTACTCGAAGACCAGGTCTTCCTTGTGCAGAGTGGGGGCCGTACCGGTGCCGGTGAACTCCCAGGCGGCGGCGTAGGAGAACTCCTCGTCGACGCGGGCGGCCTCGCCGTCGGGGGTCTGCGACTCCTCACGGAAGTGGCCGCCGCAGGACTCGGCGCGGTGCAAGGCGTCGAGGCACATCAGCTCGGCGAGCTCGATGTAGTCGATGATGCGGTTGGCCTTCTCCAGCGACTGGTTGAACTCCTCGCCGGTGCCGGGCACCTTGATGCGGCGCCAGAACTCCTCGCGGATCTGCGGGATCCGGTCGAGGGCCTTGCGCAGCCCGGCGTCGGTGCGGGCCATGCCGCAGAACTCCCACATGAGCTCGCCGAGTTCACGGTGGAAGGAGTCGGGCGTGCGGTCCCCGTCGACGGCGAGCAGCTTGGCGAGCCGCTCCTCGGTCTCGCGCACGACCTCGACGGTGGCGGGGTGTTCGGCGTTCACCTCGTCGGTGTGCGGATGCTTTGCGAGGTAGTCGTTGATGGTGGCCGGGAGGACGAAGTAGCCGTCGGCCAGGCCCTGCATCAGGGCACTCGCACCGAGCCGGTTGGCGCCGTGGTCGGAGAAGTTGGCCTCGCCGACGGCGAAAAGGCCGGGGATGGTGGTCTGGAGGTCGTAGTCGACCCACAGCCCGCCCATAGTGTAGTGCACGGCCGGGTAGATCCGCATCGGTGTCTTGTACGGGTCCTCGTCGGTGATCCGCGCGTACATGTCGAAGAGGTTGCCGTACTTGGCCTCGACGGCCTTGCGGCCCATCCGCTCGATGGCGTCGGCGAAGTCGAGGTACACACCCTGGCCGCCGGGGCCCACTCCCCTGCCCTCGTCGCACACGTTCTTCGCGGCGCGGGAGGCGATGTCACGGGGCACGAGGTTGCCGAACGCCGGGTAGATGCGCTCCAGGTAGTAGTCGCGCTCGTCCTCGGGGATCTTGTTCGCCGGGCGGTCGTCGCCCTTCGCCTTCGGCACCCAGATCCGGCCGTCGTTGCGCAGCGACTCCGACATCAGGGTCAGCTTCGACTGGTGGTCGCCGGTGCGCGGAATGCACGTCGGGTGGATCTGCGTGAAGCACGGGTTCGCGAAGTAGGCGCCGCGCCGGTGGGCGCGCCAGATGGCCGTCGCATTCGAGTTCATGGCGTTCGTCGACAGGTAGAAGACGTTGCCGTAGCCGCCGGACGCGAGCACGACGGCGTCCGCGAAGTAGGTCTCGATCTTGCCGGTGATCAGGTCGCGGGCGACGATGCCGCGGGCCTTGCCGTCCACGATGACGAGGTCGAGCATCTCGGTGCGCGGGTGAAGTTCGATGTTCCCGGCGGCGACCTGGCGGCTGAGTGCCTGGTACGCGCCGAGGAGGAGCTGCTGGCCCGTCTGGCCGCGGGCGTAGAACGTACGCGAGACCTGCACGCCGCCGAAGGAGCGGGTGTCGAGGAGGCCGCCGTACTCGCGGGCGAAGGGCACGCCCTGCGCGACGCACTGGTCGATGATCTCGACGGAGATCTGCGCGAGGCGGTGCACGTTCGACTCGCGGGCGCGGAAGTCGCCGCCCTTGACGGTGTCGTAGAAGAGGCGGTGCACCGAGTCGCCGTCGTTGCGGTAGTTCTTCGCGGCGTTGATGCCACCTTGCGCGGCGATCGAGTGGGCGCGGCGCGGCGAGTCCTGGTAGCAGAACTGGACGACGTGGTAGCCCTGTTCGGCGAGCGTGGCGCCCGCCGAGCCGCCGGCGAGTCCGGTGCCGACGACGATGACGGTGTGCTTGCGCCGGTTGGCCGGGTTGACCAGCTTGGCCTCGAAGCGGCGGGTGTCCCAGCGCTCGTTGACGGGGCCTGCCGGGGCCTTGGTGTCGGCGACCGGCTCACCGGTGGTGTATTCGGCGTACTGCGTGTTCACAGTCATGTCTCTCAACTCACCAATCCGGTCATGACGCCCACGGGCACGGCGATGAAGCCGAGCGTGAGCACCACGGCGAGTACGTTGCCGACGGTCTTCAGGACACGGTCGCGGGTGCGGCTGCCGACGCCGAGGGTCTGCGCGGCACTCCAGAACCCGTGCTGAATGTGGAAGCCGAGCGCGAGCATCGCGACGATGTAGATGACGTTGGAGTACCAGGTCGAGAACGTGTCGATGACGTTCTGGTACGGGTGCAGGTGCTCGTAGCCGCCGGGGTGCACCGTGCCGGTCGTCAGGTCGAGGATGTGCCAGACGATGAACAGGCCGAGGATGATGCCGCCCCAGCGCATGGTGCGCGTGGCGTAGTCGGAGCGCGGCTTCTTGTGCGCGTACTTGGTGGAGCGCGCCTTGATGCCGCGGCGGCTCAGCTGGTACGCGGAGGTGGCGTGCGCGACGACGGCGACGATCAGCACGACGCGGGCGATCCACAGGCCCCACTCGTAGTGCAGGACGGGCCCGCCCATGGTGCGCAGCCAGACGGCGTAGTGGTTGATCTCCTCGGGGCCGAAGAAGATCTTGAGGTTCCCGATCATGTGCGCGACCAGGTAGAGCAGCATGACGAACCCGCTCACCGCCATCACTGTCTTCTTGCCGACGGAACTGTCCCAGACAGTACGTGCCATGGACGGCCGTCGGTCCGTCCGCGTTGCCAGAGCCATGGGTCAAGACGCTAGAGCCCAAAGGCCCGATCGGTCCAAGACATGGTGCGGCTCATTTCCATAGGCTTTCACTATCGACGGTCTAAGGTGGGCCCATGCAGTTCCAGCAGCTCCAGTACTTCGTCGCGGTCGCGGAGACCCGGCACTTCACACGCGCCGCCGAGCTGGTGCATGTCGCGCAGCCGTCGCTGTCCCAGCAGATCCGGGCCCTTGAGCGGGAGCTGGGCGTCGATCTGTTCCTGCGGGCCCGGGGGAACATCTCGCTGACGGACGCGGGCGAGGCACTGCTGCCGCTGGCCCGCCGGATCCTCGCCGACGCGGACACCGCCCGACACGAGGTGCAGGAGCTGGCCCAGCTCAAGCGCGGGCGGGTGCGGCTCGGCGCGACGCCCTCCCTGTGCACGGGCCTGTTGCCGGACGTGTTGCGCTCCTTCCACGACCGCTATCCCGGGATCCAGCTGATGATCGAGGAGGGCGGCTCCCACGACCTCGTACGGGAACTCGCGCGCGGCGCCCTCGACCTCGCGCTCGTCGTGCTCCCGCTGCCCGCGCCCGCGCCCGCCCTGACGACGGTGGAGCTGCTGCGCGAGGAGCTGGTGGTGGTGTCGTCCAAGGACGCGCCCGCGCCGGGGCAGAGCCGCAGGTCCGTGCGGATCTCCGACCTGGAGGGCGAACGCCTCGTCATGTTCCGGCACGGGTACGACCTGCGGGAGCTGACCGTCGCCGCGTGCCGGGGCGAGGGCTTCGAGCCGGACTTCGCGGTGGAGGGCGGCGAGATGGACGCGGTCCTCGGGTTCGTACGGGCCGGGCTCGGGGTGGCGGTGGTGCCGTGGATGGTGGCGCACCGGGCGGGGGCGGACCTGCGGGTCACGCCCCTGGCCAAGCCGGGGCTCAGCCGCACGATCGCGCTCGCGCACCGGTCCGACGTGGCCCCACCACGCGCTGCGCGCGAGCTTCAGCGGATGCTGTTCGAGGGACAACCCAGCCCCGCCGGCGATTGAGGCGCGGGGTCCGGGGCGGAGCCCCGGCTCTAGGGCCTGTCGCGTCCGCCAAGGCCAGTTCGTGGAGGCGGTCCGGAGGACCAGGGCGGGCGTAGTACCAGCCCTGGGCCGTGTCGCAGCCCAGGTGGCGGAGCTGCTCCGCCTGGGCGCCCGTCTCGACGCCCTCGACCGTGACCGAGAGGTCGAGGCTGTGAGCCAGCGAGACGATGCCCTCGACGATCTTCAGGTCGACCGGGTCCGCGGGGAACTGCTGCATGCCCTGCGTGAAGGAGCGGTCCAACTTGAGGACGTTCACGGGCAGGCGGCGCAGGTTGGCCAGGTTCGAGTAACCGGTGCCGAAGTCGTCGAGGGCGATGTCGACGCCCATCTCGGAGAGCCGTCTGAGGGGCTTGAGGAGGTCGTCGTCCGCGCCGATCAGGGCCGACTCCGTGACCTCCAGGCACAGCGCGTCCGGCTCCAGGCCGAAGCGCTCCAGGATCTCGACCGTGTCCGCCACCAGACCGGGGTGGGTCAGCTGCATCGGGGACAGGTTGACGTTGATGCGGAACGGGCCCGCCTCCTCGTACCGGTCCTGCCAGACCCGCGCCTGTCGGACCGACTCCTCCAGGACCCAGCGGCCGAGCGGCACGATCAGGCCGGTGTGCTCGGCGAGCGGGATGAAGCGGTCGGGGCCGAGCACCCCGTGCTGCGGATGCAGCCAGCGCACCAGAGCCTCGGCGCCGCGCACGCTGCCGTCGCCGAGGTGCACCAGGGGCTGGTACTCGATGAAGAACTCGCCGCGGTCCAGGGCGGCGGGCAGCGCCGTCGTCAGGCCGTGCCGGGTGATGGCGCGGGCATCGGCCTCCGGGTCGGCCAGCTCGTAGCGGTTGCCGCCCGCGGACTTGGCCCGGTACATCGTGATGTCGGCGCTGCGCAGCACCTCGGCGGGGCTGCGCTCGGCGGCCGGGCCCTCGACGATGCCGACCGAGCCGCGCACGGTCAGCTCGCGGCCGTCGATACGAATGGGGGTGGCCAGGGCGTGCATGATGCGTCCGGCCAGTTCGTCGACCTCGGCCTGGGTGTCCTTGCCGGTGGTCAGGGCCACGAACTCGTCGCCGCCGAGCCGTGCGACCATCTCGCCGGGGGCGGTGGCGCAGGCCTGGAGGCGGTCCGCGACCTCGACCAGGAGCCGGTCGCCGGCCGCGTGGCCGAGGCTGTCGTTGATGGTCTTGAAGCCGTCGAGGTCGAGGTAGCACAGACCGAAGCGCATGCCCCCGCCCGCGCTGAGCACCTTCTCCAGGCGCTCGAAGAACAGGGTGCGGTTGGGCAGCCCGGTGAGCGCGTCGTGGGTGGCCTCGTAGCGCAGCCGCAGGTTCAGCAGGCGGCGCTCGGTGACATCCTCCATGAGCGCCAGCTGGTACTGGGGGACGCCGTCCGCGTCGCGCAGCAGGGAGACCGTCAGGTTCGTCCACAGGGCCGTGCCGTCCGGGCGCGAGTAGGCCTTGTCCACCCGGTAGTGCTCGCGCTCGCCCTGCACCAGCTCGTGGTACATGCGCCAGATGTGCGGGGCGTCCTCGGGGTGGGTCAGCTCGTGGGCCTTGCGCTGGAGCAGCTGCTGCCTGCTGCCGCCGAACATCCGCACCATCGTCTCGTTGACCTCGATGATGGTGCCGTCGAGGTCGGCGATCCCGATGCCGATCGCGGCTCCGTGGAAGACCGCGCGGAACTTGGCCTCGCTCGCGTGCAGGGCCTCGGCGACGGCGCTGCGGGCGTCGAGCGCGGCCCGCGATATGGCCTCCTGTTCGGCGCGGGTGCGCTCCCGCAGCGCGGCCGCGAACCCGGCGGCCATCGCGTGCTGGATACGGGCGCAGCGCGAGCGCAGTTCCTCCGCGCGCCCCGCGGTGGGCGCCTTTTCCGCACAGTGCCCGACGAGATGTGTCTCCACCACGTCGAGGGTCTGGGTCAGTGCCTCGGGATCGGTGCAGTGCACTTCGACCAGGGCCGCGCCGACGGCCTGCGCCTCCGAGCGGTCCAGGGCCTGCGCGGCGAGCGCGGTGCGCAGCCGGCGCACGAGCGGCACGAGTTCCGCCTCGAACTCGTGCCGGGTCAGCGAGGTCGCCGTGAGCGGGAAGATCTCCCGGCTCCAGAGCGTGGCGAACTCGCGCACTCTGTCTTCCGGCCCGGCCGACGCATCACCGCCGATACCGTCGTCGGTCCGTGCCGACCTGTCCGTCCGGCCGGCTTTCCCGGCCCGGGGCCCGGGGTTCGTCCCCCGGGAGGATGCAGCAGTCACGCCTTGCGCCCCACTCCCACATAGCCCGCGAAGGTGTACGGGTCCTCGTCGTCAGGGGCGGTGTCGGGCCGCCACACCGGCATCGCCACGATGCCCGGTTCGACCACCTCGTACCCCTTGAAGAACCGTTTGACCTCATCGCGGTTCCGCATGATCAGCGGATTGCGGACATCGTTTCGGTAGACGTCGACCATCCCGTCCGCCCGCTCCGTCTCTATGGGCATGCCCTCATTGGAGGCATGCGTCACGATGAGCAGGCTGCCCGGTGCCAGCGCCTCACTGAGTTCGGCCACGGCCGCGTACGGGTCGTCGACCTCCTCGATGAAGTGCAGTACTGCGACGAGGAGCAGGGCCACCGGCCGCTCCAGGTCGAGCAGTTCGGCGACTTCGGGGCTTTCCAGGATCTCCCGCGGCCTGCGCAGGTCCGCCGTGACGACTCCGGTGCGCGGGACGTCCTCGAGGACCGCCCTGCTGTGCGCGACCGCGACCGGGTCGTGATCGACGTACACCACGCTCGCCCCGGGGCTCTCCTGCTGGGCGACCTCGTGGACGTTGCCGAACGTCGGGATGCCGGAGCCGATGTCGAGGAACTGCGTGATGCCGGCCTCGGCGGCGTACCGCACGGCACGACGCATGAACGCCCGGTTCGCCTGCATGATCTTCGGCAGCCCCGGCAGGAACTCCATGGCCTTGCGGGCCGCTTCCCGGTCGACCTCGAAATTGTGCGAACCGCCCAGGTAGAAGTCGTAGATACGGGACACACTGGGCACCGAGATGTCGATGCCCCGTGGGGCCCAGGCGGGACGCTGCATCAAGGTCTCCATGGCGTAGGCGTGCCGGTGTTCGAGCCGAGGCTACTGATCCACCGCCAAAGGAGCGAGTCAAAACGGAAATTGACCGTCCGTTCCCGGTCACTGCCTCCGTCACGTGCCAAACGGCAACGATCCGAAACCATCCCGAAACCTTCTCTTTCCCCGACTTTCCCGACGAAAAGAACCGGTCCGTTCCCTCCACACGGCCTGACCTGGCCATGCGGGGAACGGACCGGCGACGAGCCAATTCCGTTGACGACTCTACTGTGAGCGCCTCACCGGGCGCACCGACCCCTCCCAGTTGTTACTTGGGAGCGCCTACCGGCTTTCCATTCGGAGCCGCCGCGTACCAAGTACCTCCTACGCCCTGTCCGTTCGTGTCACCTGGCTTTTTGTCGCCCGAGAAGGTGTAGACGGGCCAGCAGTTCAGGGTCTGCTGCTTGGTTCCGTCGGGCCGTGTGAAGGTCATGTATCCCTTCAGTGGAATGTTCTGCGTGTCGTTCTTCGCAACCGGAGCCACCGCGGGCCACTTCTCCGCACAGGCGCCGACACAGTTCGACTTGATGGGCCACGCCGAGTCCTTGAGGAATCGGTAGACCGTCATGCCGTTCTTGTCGACGACGACCTCGCCGAGCTTCGGGTCGTTGCGCGTGGACAGGCCCTCGAGGTCGGCGGGCTGGGCGCCGGCCTCCTGCTCGGCCTTCTTGTTCGCCTTCTTGCCGTCGGGAGCCGCCGCCCACCAAGTGCCGCCCACGCCCTGACCCTTGACGTCGCCGGCCTTCTTGTCCATCGCGTAGTGGTACATGGGCCAGCCGTCGACCGTCAGCTGCTTCGTGCCGTCGGCGGCCGTCACCTCGCCGAGCAGCGACTTGTCGACCCCGGGCGCGGCCTTGGCGCCGCTCGCCGGGACGGCCGGCCACGCCTTGAGGCACGCCGCGTCACAGTTCGACTTGGGCGGCTGCGCGGTGTCCTTGTCGAAGCGGTACAGGGTCATCCCGGCACTGTCGGTGAGCACCTTGCCGAGTTCCTTGCTGTCCCACGAGGCGAGCTGGCCCGCGGACTTGGCCTTGGCCGCGCTCTTGTCGGCGCCCGAGGAGCCGTAGCCGTCCGAGCCCGATCCATAGCCGTCGGAGGACCCGTAACCGCCCTGCGCGTCGGCCGCGCTGCCCACGTTCTGGCCCGTCGCCGCCTGGTCGCCCTGGTCCTGACCGCACGCCGTCGTCAGCGCCAGCAGGGCCGCAGCTGTCGCTACGAGCGAGGCGCTCCGCCAGGAGGTCTTCATCTCAACTCCCGCACATTGCTTGGGTGTTGTGCGGACCCGGGCGGGCCGCACATGGCCCTAGGTACGGGCGGCGGTGACGGCTGTGTTCAATGCGGGGGAAGATTTCTTCGGGTGCGACCGGGGCGTGCGCCAGGGGGCGCAGGTACGGGAGCAGGCCCGCGCACGCGAGCAAACCCGAATGCTCCCGCTCCCCACCATCGGGCCATTCCGCGCCCGGGACGGCGTGCCGGGGCCCGCCGCTGCTAAGGATCATGGTCGTGCATCCAACCAAGCGCCCCGGGTCAGCCCTGGTCACCCGCGTCCTCGCGGTACTCACCACCGCCTGGCTGTGCGGCGCGCCGAGCGCGGCCGCCGTCGCCGCACCGCTCGCCGTCCCGGCCGACAGCTGCGCCTACGCCTCCGTGGACGGCGGCTCGTCGGGCGACGCGGTGGCGGTCTCCGGCAGCGGCGTCGATTGCAGCGCGGGCCCCAGCACTCCTCCGCCGAAGAAGCCCGCGCCCAAGCCCCCGCCTCCCAAACCGGCGCCCCCACCACCACCGCCGCCGCCTCCACCGCCTCCTCCACCACCGCCGCCTCCGCCGACCCCCACGCCGACGCCTCCCCCGCCTCCGCCACCGGCGGCCCCTGAACCGCCCCCGAAACCAGAGCCGAAGCCGAAGCCGACCCCGACCCGCACGAAGCCCGCGCCCAGCCCGAAGCCCGTGCACTACCCGGCCTACCGCCCCACCTCCCACCGCGCCCCGCCGCGCGGCGGACCGTCCCTGGTCACGCTCACCCTGCTCATCACCGCGCCCGCGGTGCTCGCCGTCGCCGCACTGCGTCCCCGCTGATCTTGTTGAACCCTTGTGGAGCTTTCGATGTCGGAATGGCTTGTTCTCGCCCTCGCGATGCTCGCGGTCTGCGGTGTCGTCCTCGTCGTCCAGGTCCTGCAGCAGCGCAGGATCGGCGATGACGACGACCCGTCCGAGACCCCCGACGTCATCGAGTACATGACGATGATGATCGGCGTGGTCTACGCGATCGTCCTCGGCCTCGCCATCGCGGGCGTCTGGGAGGGCCGCAGCGCCGCCGAGGACCACGTCCGCAGCGAGGCGCAGGCGCTGCACGAGATCCATGAACGCGTCCGGGTCTATCCGGCCGAGACCCGGGACCGTATTCGCGCGGATGTCGACAGGTATGTCAGCCATGTCGTCACCACCGAGTGGGACGCGATGCGCGATCAGGGGGAGCTGACCGCGAAGGGCGACACGCTGCTGCAGAAGGTGCGCGAGGACGTCACGGACTTCGAGCCGAAGAACGACTTCCAGGCGCAGGCCTACCAGCCGCTGCTCGACCAGGTGACGGCCGCCGACGAGGCACGCGGCGCCCGCGAGGACTCGACGGGCGCGACCATGCCGGGCGTCGTCTGGTTCGGCCTGGTCGCCGGAGCCCTGGTCACCATCGGCATGATCTTCGCGCTGCAGATCAGGCGCACCGCGCGCGAACTGGTCCTCGCCGGGCTCTTCTCGTCCCTGATCGCGTTCCTGCTCTTCCTGATCTGGGACCTGGACGCGCCGTACAGCCGGGGCGTCGCGGCCACGGCGGAGCCGTTCCTGTTGCTGTTCCCCGGCGCCCACTGACCGCTTCGGGCTGCGGTCCGCCCCCGCGCCCAGCACTCTGTGGTGCATGACCCGATGGCACGCACCGATCGTCGTCCACCCGCCCGCACCGGCGGGTGGGCGGCATGTCTCCGTACGCGGACAGGCGCTCGGCCTCGCGCACAGCGACACGGACCTGACCGAACTGCTGCGCCGCGCCGGGTTCGGCGCGTCGGACGTGACGCTCGACGACCCGCACCTGGTGGAGTGGCGCGGGGCGGGCCCGCACGTGTGGCACACCGGCGGCCCGACGGAGCATCACCACGGCCCGGAAGCCACCTGACCGGCCCACACGCGTGCCCCGTTCGTACGACACCGATCGCGGCCGTACAGGGCTGTCCTTAGCGTGTCGGGCATCGAGGTGGCTGTCCCCCGCGCGCGGAACCGGTCCGCTGCCGCTCCTCGTGAACCCGGAGGAACCCCCATGCACGCGATACGTGCCGCATCCGCCGCCGTGCTCTCGCTCCCCGCGCTGACCTTGATCGCGCCGTCGGCCGTCGCCGAGGACGGCTTCAGGCCGAGCATCTCCCCCACCACCATCGCCGCGGGCGGCAAGGTGACCCTGTCGGCCAGTGGCTGCACGGGCAAGACGAAAGTGACGGCCGGGATCTTCGACTCCGTCAAGATCGGCCCCGACGAGGGCCCCCGCAGCGTCGACGTCGACTGGGACGCCAAGCAGGGCGCCGCCTACACGGTCACGTTCGTCTGCGACGGTGGCCAGCCCCGCAGGGCCGACCTCACCATCGCCACCGGCCGCCCCGACTCCTCGCCCAGCCCCGTCCCGCAGGGCGTCAAGGCCGGTATCGGCGGCAGTGCCGGTGGGCTCGATCTGCGGGAGGTCGCGCTCGGCGGCGCCCTGATCGCGGGCGCGCTCGGCACCGCGTACGTCGTGGCGCGCCGCCGCACCGGCGACAAGAGCGCCTGACCCGCCCCGCCGCCTCCCCATGTCGAACTGGCGCTTCGCGGACGAGGAACGGCCGAGGAGGCGCGCCCCGTGGGGCGTGCTCGCGCTGGTGCTGCTCACCGGGCTCGCCCTCGTCCGCAGCGGTTCGGGAGAGTTCGACCCCGGACCGCCGCAGCCCGCGTCCGCCGCGGCCGCCGAACGGCGCGCACCGGAGCCGGCGCGGGCGAAGGCGGCCCACCCGCTGCCCTTCTCGACGGTCGAGCGGGTACGGATCCCGGCGATCCGGGTCGACGCCCCGGTGACGGAGGTCGGCCTCGACGCGGAGGGCTGGATCGACGCGCCGCCGCCGAAGGAGGCGAATCTGGCGGGCTGGTTCACGGGCGCGGCGGCGCCCGGCGAGCGCGGCACCGCCGTGGTCGTGGGCCACGTCGACAACGCGCGCGGCCCCGCCGTCTTCTACGGCCTGGGCTCTCTGCGCGAGGGCCACCACGTGGAGATCCGGCGCGAGGACGGCAGGACGGCCGTCTTCCGGGTCTACGGGGTCGAGGTGTTCGCCAAGTCTCGCTTCCCCGGCCGCAAGGTCTACCGGTCACACGGCACGCCGGAGCTGCGGCTCATCACGTGCGGCGGCCGCTTCTCGAAGCGCGACGGCTACGAGGGCAATGTCGTGGCGTTCGCGCGCCTGGTGTCGACGCGCTGAGCCACCCGTGCCCGGCGCCGCGTCACATGCCGTAGGGGCGCGGCACCGTCATCCGGTACCCGGCGTCCAGCAGGCGCGGCAGATAGTCGCGCACGGCGGTGAGCGTCTGGGAGCGGTCGCCGCCCGCATCGTGGTTGAGCACGATCACTCCGGGCGCCGCCCGGTTCACGACCCGGGAGATCACCGTGGGGGCGCCGGGGTTGTCCCAGTCGAGCGAGTCCACGGTCCAGGCCAGCGGTTCCATGCCGAGTTCGGTCCCCAGCTCGAACACATGGCGGTTCCACGCGCCATAGGGCGCCCGGAACCAGAACGGCGGCTCGCCGAGGGTCCGCTCGATGAGCTCGCTGGTGCGCTCGATCTCGGCGCGGATCCGCGTCCTGTCCAGCTTGAGCAGCAGCGGGTGCGTCCAGGTGTGATTGCCGATGACATGCCCCTCGCCGGCCATCCTGCGCAGCAGGTCGGGACTTTCCCGCGCCCGGCCCCCGCACACCAGGAACGTCGCGCGCACGTCGTGCTCGCGCAGCAGCCGCAGGATCTCGGGGGTGTACGCGGGGTCGGGGCCGTCGTCGAAGGTGAGGGCCATGGCGCGGTCGCCCGGTGCGGTGTCCAGCCTCAGGATGGGCGCCTTGCGCACTTTCAGGGCCGCGCGTCGCGGCCCTCCGGCTCCCGCCATCGGTCGCAGCCGGTACGTGGACGGCTCGCGCACCGGCCGGGCCGCCCCGCCCGCGGGGGCCGGGGCGGCGCCCTGCCGGTCGGGGCCCGCGCATCCGGTGAGCGCGGCCAGGCCGACGGCGGTGAAGCCGCGCAACAACGCGCGCCGTCCCGTGATGTCCTGATGCTTTGTCATGATTAATGCGTGACACGGCACGCGGGTGCCGCGCACGGAACCACCGGATGGGACGCGGGAAAGCACCTGATCGGCGGCTTCTCCGTTAACCTCTGCCGCGTGACCGAAGAGCAGCCTCATCAGTTCGAACGTGGCACCGACGGACCGAAAGTGATCGTCGTCGGTGTCGACGGATCCGATTCCTCGTTCCGCGCGGCGGCCTACGCGGGAGGTCTGGCCCGCAGGCAGCGCGCGCTGCTCGCCGTGGTCTACGTACAGCCCGTGATGACGGGAGGGGCCGCGCTCGGGGTGCCCGTCGCGGAGACCACCGACGAGATCGCCGAGGGGCTCATCCAGGAGATCCGGGCCTCGGCCGCTCGGGTCAAGGACATATACGACGTGCGCTGGGAGTTCCACACCTTCCGCGGCGACCCCTTCAACGGCCTGGTCACGGCCGCCGACGAGCTGAAGGCGGACGCGGTGGTGGTCGGCGCCTCGGAGCAGGCGGGCCACCGCATCGTCGGCTCGGTGGCGGTACGCCTGGTGAAGGCGGGGCGCTGGCCGGTCACCGTCGTCCCGTAAAGATTTCCGTGGGTGCCTCTACGGCGCTGCTGTCTTCCGAACCCGCTGTCTCGGAGGCATCATGATCGGCCGTCAGCCGTCTCCGCAGCAGCCAAGAGGTGAGGCCCATGTCCGTCCCCCCGAAGATCTCGAGAGGGCAGGGCGTTCTGCGCCGCAAACCCATCGAGCAGATCGAGGACACGGAGTCCGGCGGGAAGCTCACCCGCTCCCTCGGCCTGTGGCAGCTCACCTCGATCGGTGTCGGCGGCATCATCGGCGCCGGCATCTTCACCCTCGCCGGCACCGTGGCCAACGGCACGGCGGGGCCCGCGGTCCTCATCTCGTTTCTCATCGCGGGCGTCGCGAGCGCGGCGGCCGCCCTGTCGTACGCAGAGTTCGCCGGGATGATCCCGAAGGCCGGGTCCGCGTACACGTACGGCTACGCGGTGCTCGGCGAACTCGTCGGCTGGTTCATCGGCTGGGACCTGCTCCTGGAGTACACGGCGATCGTCGCGGTCGTCGCGATCGGCATCTCCGGCTACTTCAGCTTCCTGCTGGGAGAGATGGGCGTCGACCTGCCCAGCTGGATGCTGGGCGCGCCGGGCACCGGCAGCGGGCACAAGGTCGACCTGTTCGCCGCCGCGCTCTGTCTGCTGATCGCGTGGCTGCTGAACATGGGCATGAAGAACGCGGCCCGCTTCGAGACCTTCGTGGTCGTGCTCAAGGTCCTCGTGGTGCTGCTCGTCATCGGCGTCGGCGTCTTCCACATCAACTCGGACAACTACACGCCGTTCTTCCCGTTCGGCGTCAGCGGCGCGTTCACCGGCGCCGCCACGGTCTTCTTCGCGGTCTTCGGCTACGACGCCATGTCCACGGCGGCCGAGGAGTCGAAGGACGCGCAGCGCCACATGCCGAAGGCGATCATCTACTCGCTGATCATCTCGATGATCCTGTACGTGCTCGCCTGCCTGGTCCTGACCGGCATGCAGAACTACAAGGACATCGACCCGGAGAGCGGCTTCTCGACCGCGTTCAAGTCGGTGGGTCTGAGCGGTCTCGCGGACGTGATCGCGGTGGGCGCGATCATCGGCATCCTCACCGTGATGTTCACGTTCATGCTGGGCGTCACGCGCGTGTGGTTCGCGATGTCGCGCGACGGACTGCTGCCGAAGTGGTTCGCGAAGACCCATCCCACGCGGCACGTGCCGACCCGTGTGACGTGGATCGTCGGTGTCTGCTCCGCCGCCATCGCAGGCTTCCTGCCGATCGGCGAGGCGGCCGAACTCACCAACATCGGCATCCTGTTGGCCTTCGTCGTGGTCTGTGTGGCGATCATCGTGCTGCGCTACCGGCAGCCGGAGCTGCCGCGCACCTTCCGCACGCCGGGCATGCCGTTCGTGCCCGTCGTGGGCGTCGTCTTCTCGATCTGGCTGATCACGTTCCTGCAGTGGCAGACGTGGGTGCGGTTCGCCGTGTGGTTCCTGATCGGTCTGGTCATCTACTTCGGCTACTCGTACAGGAAGTCCGAATTGGCCCGCACATCCGACTGATTACGTACTGGCTGGCGAGGACCCGCCCGGCCCGCTCACCGCACCGCTCGTCGAGGGCTTCGCCCCGCCCGCCGCAGAGCCCCGCGCGTCCCCTGGGCGCGCGGGGCGGGCTGCGCTGCCATGACGCCCATGACGACGGCGTTCACGACACCCACGACGACGGAGGAGGACCTCGCCCAGGTCCAGCGGGAGCACGGCGGTCCGCTGTTCTCGTTCCTGCTGCGCCTGTGCGACGGTGACGCCCAGCGCGCGGAGGACCTGGTCCAGGAGACGTACGTACGCGCCTGGCAGCATCCCGAGGCGCTCGATCCGCGCTACGAGTCGGTGCGGCCCTGGCTGTTCACGGTCGGGCGGCGGCTGGCCATCGACGCGCGCAGGGCGCGGCTGTCGCGGCCCGCCGAGGTGGGCGACGCGGTTCTGGAGAACGCCCGGGTGTGCGCGGACCACGCGGAGCGCTCGGCGGCGGCGCTCGACGTGCGGGAGGCCGTGGCGACCCTCACACCCGAACACCGCGCAGTCCTGCTCGAGGTCTACTTCCGGGGCGCTAGTGTGGCGGAGGCCGCAGAGACCCTCGGTATTCCCCCCGGTACGGTCAAGTCCCGTGCGTACTACGCGTTGCGGGCGTTGCGTCGTGTCCTTCCGGGTTACGCACCCGACCTGCGGTGAAACCGAAGGCCGGGTCAAGCATCGGTAAAGCGCCTTGCTCCGCACACCCTTTCCTCGGTTGAGTAATCCGCTGTCCTCCCCGGTGAGTTGAGACGGGTGGGTCCGGGGGCCGAAGCAGCACACGGACCGGAGGAAGGCAGGAAGGCGATGCGGTACGGGAGCGATGAGGGCACGGACGGCAGGTCCGGAGCCGAGGACGGACCGGGCGGCGGACTCGTCGTCCCCATGGCGTGGTTGTACGCGGAGTACATCGCGGACGAGTTGCTGCGGACCGGCGACCTGATGCCGCCCACGTCCTTCGAGTTCAAGGCGGGCCGTGACGCGCTCGCGCTGACGATCTTCCTGTCCGACGCGGGCGACGAGCTCTCCGGTATCCGCGTCGTGTCCCAGTTGGAGAACTGGCTGTCGCTGACGGCGTACGACCAGCCGTGGCAGTCGTGGGTACGGGACCGCTTCGCGGAGCGCCTCGACCAGAACGCGCGGGCCCGCCGCCCCTCCCCCGACCTGCTCCTCGCCGAGGCCGCGTGGAGATGGCTGGAGGAGACCGAGCTGCTCGCCCCCGACCTCGACGCGGTGCCCGTGCCGGACGAGGAGGACGGCCCCCAGGTGTGGACTCCGGCGTGGCAACTGGGCTTACCCCTGGGCCATTTGGCGATCTCGCTGTTCTAGGTACGCGAGGGTGCCTACGGCGCGTACACGCCCGCGCGGTACTTCGGGATGCGGATGGTGATCTTCATGCCGGCGCCCTCCGCGGTCTCGATCACGAGGCCGTAGGCGTCGCCGAAGACCTGGCGGAGGCGTTCGTCGACGTTCGAGAGGCCGATGCCGTGTCCGTGGCCGCCCTCGCCGCGCAGGATCGCGCGGAGGTCGCCGGGGTTCATGCCGATGCCGTCGTCCTCGATGACGACCTCGGCCTCGGCGCCCGCGTCGGTGGCGCCGATGGAGATGCGGCTGCGGGTGACGGCGCCCTCCAGGCCGTGCTTGACCGCGTTCTCGACGAGCGGTTGCAGGCACAGGAACGGCAGCGTGACCGGGAGGACCTCGGGGGCGATCTGCAACGTCACGGAGAGGCGGTCGCCGAAGCGGGCGCGCACCAGTGCCAGGTACTGGTCGATGGAGTGGAGTTCGTCGGCCAGCGTGGTGAAGTCGCCGTGGCGGCGGAACGAGTAGCGGGTGAAGTCGGCGAATTCCAGGAGGAGTTCGCGGGCCCGCTCGGGGTCCGTGCGGACGAACGAGGCGATCGCCGCGAGCGAGTTGAAGATGAAGTGCGGGGAGATCTGCGCGCGCAGCGCCTTGATCTCGGCCTCGATGAGGCGGGTGCGGGAGCGGTCCAGTTCGGCGAGTTCGAGCTGGACCGAGACCCAGCGGGCGACCTCGTCGGTGGCGCGGGCGAGTACGGCCGACTCGCGGGGCGCGTAGGCGACGACGGCGCCCAGGACCCGGCCGTCCGCGACCACGGGGGCCGCCACCGCCCACCGCAGCGGGCAGTCGTCGCCCCCGCAGCCGCAGCCGAACGCGGCGCTGCGGCCCCCGGCGAGCACCGGCTGCACCCGCTCCATCACATGGGCGGCGTGGGCGTGTTCGGCCGTCCCGTCCCAGGCGAGGACCGTGGAGCGGTTGGTGACGGCGAGGGCGTCCGTGCCGAGCAGCGTGCGCAGGCGGCGGGCGGACTTGCGGGCGGTGTCCTCGGTGAGGCCCGCGCGCAGCGCCGGGGCGGCGAGCGAGGCGGTGTGCAGAGTCTCGAAGGTGGCGCGCTCCACGGGCGTACCGACGTCGCTGCGCCCGTCGGGGTGGGCGGTGCGCCGCCCGAGCAGGAATCCGACGCCGAGCAGCAGCGGGCACAGGGCGATGAGGACCGCGGTGACGGTGCCGCTCACTCCGATCCACCTCCCGGCTCCCCGGCGCGAGCCCGCGGCGGCCGGCCGTCCGGCGGCGTGAGGCCGCGCACGGACGCCTTCAGCGACTCCGGGAGGTGCAGGCGGGTCATCGTCGCCGTCGTGTGCGGCGGGATCGCGTCCCGCGTCGCAAGGGACACCAGGATCATCGCCAGGAAGCCGACCGGCACCGACCACACGGCGGGCCACGCGAGCAGCGTGTGCAGCCAGCCCGAGGTGATCGGTCCGGCCACCGTCAGCGCGACCGCCACGAGGGCCGAGCCGCCGCCGAGGAACAGGCCCGCGAGCGCCCCCGGCGGGGTGAGTCGGCGCCACCAGATGCCCAGGATCAGCAGCGGGCAGAACGAGGACGCCGACACCGCGAACGCCATTCCGACCGCGTCGGCGACCGGCACCCCGTCCACCAGGAGCGCTCCGCCCAGCGGCATCGCGATCGCGAGCAGCACGGCGAGCCGGAAGTGCCGCACGCCGCGCGCCTGGAGCACGTCCTGGCTGACGACCCCGGCCACCGCCATCGTCAGCCCCGACGCGGTGGACAGGAACGCCGCGAACGCGCCGCCCGCGACCAGCGCGCCCAGGAGGTCGCCCGCCACCCCGTCGAAGACGCGCGCCGGCAGCAGCAGCACGGTGGCGTCGGCGTCCTGGGTGGCGGTGAGCTCGGGCGCGTACAGGCGGCCCAGCCAGCCGTACACGGGCGGCAGCAGGTAGAAGAGGCCGATCAGGGCGAGGACCACGACGGTGGTGCGGCGGGCCGCGCGGCCGTTGGGGCTGGTGTAGAAGCGGACGACGACGTGCGGCAGGCCCATCGTGCCCAGGAACGTGGCCATGATCAGGCCGTACGTGGCGTAGAGCGGGTGGTCGGCGCGGCTGGTGGCGAGCGGCTGGCCCGCGCCGACCCCGGCGGACGGCGGGGCGAGGGTCGCGGCCTCCGGCGGCGGGGCGCCGTTGCCGTGCCAGGCCAGCAGGAGGAAGAAGGCGGGCACGAGGAGCGCCGTGAGCTTGAGCCAGTACTGGAAGGCCTGGACGAAGGTGATCGAGCGCATGCCGCCCGCCGCGACCGCGAGCACCACGACCGCCGCGACGAGCGTCGCCCCGAACCAGCGGGGCGCGCCCGTGAGGATCTGCAGCGTGAGTCCCGCGCCCTGGAGTTGGGGCACCAGGTACAGCCAGCCCGCGCCGACCACGAACAGGCTGACCACGCGCCGCACCTGGCGGGATTCGAGCCGCCCCTCGGCGAAGTCGGGCAGCGTGTACGCGCCCGAGCGGCGCAGCGGCGCGGCGACGAAGACCAGGAGGACGAGGTAGCCCGCCGTGTAGCCGACCGGGTACCAGAGCATGTCTGGGCCGTGGATGAGGAGCAGGCCCGCGATGCCGAGGAAGGAGGCGGCCGAGAGGTACTCACCGCTGATCGCCGCCGCGTTGAGCCGCGGGCCGACCGTGCGGGAGGCGACGTAGAAGTCGGACGTCGTACGGGAGACGCGCAGGCCGAAGCCGCCGATGAGGACGGTGGCGAGGACGACGACGGCGACCGCCGGGATCGCGTACGCCTCGTTCACGGCGTTGTGTGGTCGGCGGGGCGGCCACGCACGAGGTCGGCGAAGTCGCGTTCGTTGCGCTCGGCGCGGCGCACGTACCACCAGGCGATCAGCACGAGGAACGGGTAGCAGCCGAAGCCGAGGACGAGCCATTGCACGGCGGCGTTGCGCAGGGCGCCGAAGAACAGGGGCAGGACGGCGACGGGGACGGCGAGGAGGGTGAACGCGGTGATGCCGGCGCGGAGTTGGCTGCGCATGAGCGAGCGGACGTATGCGGCGCCGAGGGTGGTCTGTTCGTCGATCTCCCGGTGCGTACGGAGGCCTGCCGGGCCGGGGACCTGGCGGGGTTCGCCGGTCACGGTTTCGCGTTGCGGGTGATCGGGCACGGGCGGAGTTTAAGCAGGTCGGGTGGGCCGGCGGAAGGGGTTGCTTGCGGCCGGACGGTGTTGCGGTCACGGGGCGCTGACCCGGACCCCGCGCCTCAATCGCCGGCGGGGCTTGAATTTGCTCGACCGGCGCCGAGGCCGCTCGAAGAGATCAGACGGCACCGGGGCTTGAATCGCGCAATCCGGCAGCCGGATCGCTCAAGGTCTGCGCATCAAGAGTTCGCGGACGCGGCTCGCGTGGCGGCGGCTCACCGCGATTTCCGCCTCGCCGACCCGGACCGTCATTCCGCCTCCGTCGAGGCGGAGTTCGTCGATGCGGTGGAGGGCGACGAGGTGGCTGCGGTGGACGCGGACGAAGCCGAGTTCCTGCCAGCGTTCCTCCAGGGTGCTGAGCGGTATCCGCACCAGGTGGCTGACGCCGTCCTGCGTGTGCAGGCGCGCGTAGTCGCCCTGCGCCTCGGCGTAGGTGATGTCGGCGACGGCCACGAGCCGGGTGATGCCGCCGAGTTCGACGGGGATGCGGTCCGCGACGGTGGCCGGCGGCGCGCTGCTCACGACGCGTTCCGCGACCCGGCTCACGGCCTCCGCGAGGCGTTCGCGGCGCACCGGTTTGAGCACGTAGTCGACGGCCTTGAGGTCGAAGGCCTTGACCGCGAAGTCCTCGTGGGCCGTGACGAAGACGACGAGCGGCGGGCGGGCGAAGCCGGCGAGGAGGCGCGCCACGTCGAGGCCCGTCAGGCCCGCCATGTGGATGTCGAGGAACAGGACGTCGATCGCGCCGTCCGCGCCGTCGAGGGCCCGGCCGATGCGGCGCAGCGCCTCGTTGGCGTCGGTGGCGCCCTCGGCGCTGCGGATCCGCGGGTCGGCCCGCAGGAGGTACAGGAGTTCGGCGAGGGCGGGTTCCTCGTCGTCGACGGCCAGTGCGCGCAACATGCGGCGGAGTGTAATCGCGCGGTCGCTTGAATGAATCAGCCGCCTCCTGCGTACCGGTGGGCGACAGCAGGAGGAAGGCATGTGGTCCCTGGAACGGCATCGCGACGTAGGCGCCTACGCGCTGGGGGTTCTCGACCCCGCGGAACGCTTCCGCTTCGAGGACCATCTGCCCGAGTGCGCCGCGTGCGCGTCCCTGGTCGGCGAACTGGCGCCCACGACGGGCGCGCTGGCGCTGTACGCGCGGGCGACACCGCCGTGCGTGGAGGTGCTGGCGCGACCGGCCCCGACGCTCCTCGACCGGGCCGTGGACCGGCTCGGCGCGCTGCACCGCAGGATGCGGCGCCGGCTGTGGGGCGCGGCCGTCGCGGCGGTGCTCGTGCTCGCCGCGGCGGGGCAGGGGGTCGTGCTGCTCACCGGGGCCGGTGCCGGACCTGCCGGGCACACGGCGACCTTGAGCGGGCACGATGCCGCGACCGGCGTGGCGGCGACCGTGACCGCGGACGACCGGGACTGGGGCACCCAAGTGGGCCTGGACGTACGGGACTCGGGCGGTCCGCGGGTGTGCGAGCTGGTCGCGGTGGGCCGGGACGGCTCGGAGCAGACGGTGGCGACGTGGACCGTGCGCGGGGACCCGGTGGCGCTGGACGGCGGGGTGGCGGCGCGGCCCGCGGATCTCGCGCGGTTCGAGGTGCGGGCGGCGGACGGGGAGCCGTTGCTGACGCTCCCCCTCCAGTGAGCCGCTACTTCAGCAGTCGCGACATTCGCCGGTCCGCCAGTGGCTTGCCGTCCGTCTGGCAGGTCGGGCAGTACTGCAGCGCGCTGTCGCTGAAACTGACCTCGCGGACGGTGTCCCCGCACACGGGGCACGCCTCCCCGGTCCGTCCGTGCACGCGAAGGCCGCTCTTCTTCTCGGCCTTGAGCTTCCCGGCGGCGACCCCGCGCGAACGTTCGACCGCTTCGGCCAGCGTCGTGCGCATCGCCTCGTACAGCGTGTGCACGTCGTCGGCGCTCAGCCCGGCCGTCGGTTTGAACGGGGACATGCGGGCGGCGTGCAGGATCTCGTCGCTGTAGGCGTTGCCGATGCCGGCGATGAGCGACTGGTCGCGCAGGGCGCCCTTGATCTGGCGCCGCTCCCCCTGCAACAGGCGCGCGAAGGCCGTCTCGTCGAAGTCGTCGGCCAGCGGGTCGGGGCCGAGGCGGGCGACGCCGGGTACGTCGCCGGGGTCGCCGACCACGTACACGGCGAGCTTCTTGGTCGTGCCCGCTTCGGTGAGGTCGAAGCCCTCGCCGGTCTCCAGGGCGACGCGCAGCGCCAGCGGTCCCTTGCCGGGTTTGGGCGGGCCGTCGGGCAGCCGGTCCTTCCACTGGAGCCAGCCCGCGCGGGCCAGGTGCGTGACCAGGTGGGGACCGTCCTCGGTGGCCAGGTCGAGGAACTTGCCGTGCCGCGCCACGGACGTGACCGTGCGGCCCTCCAGGGCGGTGAGCGGCGGGTCGTACGTCTTCAGGACGCTCACCGCGACCGGCAGGACGCGCACGATGTCGTGTCCCGCCAGGCGTTCGGTGAGGAAGTCCTTGAGCGCTTCGACCTCGGGGAGCTCCGGCATGCCCTACAGCCTCTCACTCGCGCGCGGGCACCACGAATTCGCACCAGACGCACTTGCCCACGCCGCGCGCCTCCACGCCCCACACGTCGGCGAGCTGGTCGACGAGGAACAGGCCGCGCCCCGAGACGCCGTCCTCACCCGCCTCCCGGCGGCGCGGCAGGGCGCTGGAGGTGTCCTCCACGTCGACCCTGAGTCTTCGCTCGGCGCCGGTCAGGACGCGCAGGGTGACGATGGCGGGTCCTTCGGTGTGCATGAGGGCGTTGGTGATCATCTCGTCGGCGACGAGTTCGATCTCGTCGGCGCTGTCCCTCGCCCCCCAGGCCCGCACGGCGTGCCGGATCATGTGGCGGGCGGCCGTCAGGGCCTCCGGGTCGCCGGGCGGCACGTGTTCGGTGAGCCGGCC
The DNA here is from genome assembly GCF_044453445.1 of Streptomyces sp. NPDC051684. Taxonomy (NCBI): domain Bacteria; kingdom Bacillati; phylum Actinomycetota; class Actinomycetes; order Kitasatosporales; family Streptomycetaceae; genus Streptomyces; species Streptomyces sp. NPDC051684. The sequence goes on from NZ_JBITCS010000050.1 coordinate 29,608, forward strand.
ACCGCTCTGCACGGCGCCCGCGCCGCGGCGGCGCAGGAGCAGCAGCGCCACGTCGTCCTCGATGTCGCGTTCGTCGACAGAACCGACGAGCCGGTCCGCGAGCTCGTCGACGTCGTCGGGCCCCGTGCCGATGAGCGTGGTGAGGGTCTGGAGGCCGTCGTCGAGGTCCGTCCCGGGCCGTTCGACGAGGCCGTCGGTGCACATCACCAGCGCCTCACCGGGGTCGAGTTCGGCGGTGGTCACCGGGTACTCGAGGCGCCCGAACTCGGCGGACAGGCCGAGCGGGAGCCCACCCTCCACCGGCAGTCGGCGGCAGTTCCCGCCGGTCAGGCGGAGCAGCGGGTCGAGGTGCCCGGCCCGCACCAGCTGGACGACGCCGGTCGACAGGTCGGCCTCCGCGTACAGGCAGGTCGCGAAGCGGTCGGTGTCGAGTTCGTGCAGGAAGGAGGAGGCGCGGGCCATGACAGTGGCGGGCGTGTGGCCCTCGGCGGCGTAGGCGCGCAGCACGATGCGCAGCTGGCCCATGACGGCGGCGGCGTGCGTGTCGTGTCCCTGGACGTCGCCGATGACCGCGCCGACGCGGCCGCCGGGCAGCGGGATCACGTCGTACCAGTCGCCGCCGATGTCCCGGCCGAGGGACGCCGCGCGGTAGCGGACGGCGATGTCGGCGCCCGGCACCTCGGGGATGCTGCGCGGCAGCATGGCCTGCTGGAGGCCCTGGGCCAGGTCCTTCTCCTGCTCGTAGAACATGGCGCGCTGAAGGCTCTGGGCGATGCTGCTGCCGAGCGCGACGAGGACGTTGCGCTCGGACTCCGTGAACCCCGCGCGGTCGTGGTACAGCAGGCCGACCGCGCCGATGGGCCGAGCCTGCGCGATGAGCGGCAGATAGGCGGCGGAGCTGATCCCCAGGTGGGCGATGTGCGGCCACAGCTCCGGGTACGACGCGGCGAAGTCCTGGGCCGATTCGATGAAGCGCGGCTTGAGGGTGCGCACGACCTCGCTCATCGGGTACGGGGCGTCGATGGGCGTGATGCCGGTGCCGGGCACGAAACTGCCCTTGGGCCCCTCGGCGAGCAGGTGGATGCGCCCGGCCTTGACGCGGCCCATCACGAAGCTGGTTGCGCCCAGGTGGTAGATGCCGTGGGTGTCGCGCAGCACGTCGACGACCTCGTCGACGGTGCGCGCGTGGGCGAGCGCGGCGGTGGTGTGCTGGACGACGCTGGTCTCGCGCCTGCGGGCGGCCTCGCGGGCCTCGCGCTCGTGCTGCACGGTAGCGTCGTTCAGCTCGTCGGTGGCATCGCGCACGATGCCGACGATGCGCCGCGGCCGGCCCTGCTCGTCGCGGCGGATGTAGCCGCGGGTGTGGGTCCAGCGCAGTTCGTCCGTGCGGGTGCGGATGCGGAAGTACGTTCCGTAGCTCTCGTCGCCGCTCTTGAGCGCGCGGGAGACGAGGGTGTCCAGCCGTGCGCCGTCGCTGGGCGGCACCCGCTGCCCCAGGGTCTCCGGGTGGTCGTCGTATTCGTCGGGGCGCAGGTCGAAGACCTCGTGGGCCTGGGCGTCCATCGCCATCAGGCCGGTGTCGAGGTCCCAGTCGAAGCTGCCCATGCGCAGCGCCCGGCCGTAGGCCTCCAGAAATCCGTGCGAGGCGTCCTCCGGGCCCTCCCCGCCTGGGGCGTTCCCGGACTCCTCGCCGCCCCCGTCACCCTCGCCCATGGGCCCCACGCTAGGCCGAGCCCCCTTGGCCCGCACGTCGTGACCTTGATACGGACGCGGGGACACACTGGAGGCATGGACTGGTTCGGCGCATCGGACCCATGGCTCGCCCGCCTGGTGTTCCAGCGCGGGCTCGCGGCGCTGTACCTCGTCGCGTTCGTGGCGGCGGCGCTGCAGTTCCGGGCGCTGATCGGGGAGCGCGGGATGACGCCGGTCCCCCGGTTCCTGGCCCGCGTGCCGTGGAAGGCCGCGCCCACGCTGTTCCGGCTGCACTACTCGGACCGGTTCTTCGCCGGGTGCGCGTGGGGCGGCGCGGCGGTGGCGGCCGGGCTGCTCGCCGGGGCGGACGGGCTGCTGCCGCTGTGGGCCGCGATGCCGCTGTGGCTGGTGCCGTGGGCTCTGTATCTGTCGATCGTGAACGTCGGCCAGACCTGGTACGGCTTCGGCTGGGAGTCACTGCTCCTGGAGGTCGGCTTCCTGGCGGTGTTCCTCGGCAACGACGAGGTGGCGCCGCCGGTCCTGGTGCTGTTCCTGCTGCGCTGGGTGCTGTTCCGCCTCGAATTCGGGGCCGGGCTGATCAAGATTCGCGGCGACGCGTGCTGGCGGAAGCTGACCTGTCTCGACTTCCACCACGAGACGCAGCCGATGCCGGGCCCGCTGAGCTGGTTCTTCCACCACCTGCCGCGCCCACTGCACCGGGTGGAGGTGGCGGCCAACCACGTCACCCAGTTGGCGGTCCCCTTCCTGCTCTTCGCCCCGCAGCCGGTCGCCACGTGGGCCGCCGCCCTGATGATCGTGACCCAGCTGTGGCTGGTCGCCTCGGGCAACTTCGCGTGGCTGAACTGGCTCACCATCGTCCTGGCCGCCTCCGCCCTCGACCTGTCCGCCCTGCACGCCACACCGGCGCTCCCCGAGGCGCCGCTCTGGTACGAGGTGGTGGTCATCGCCCTCACGGCGGCGGTCGCGGTGCTCAGCTACCGGCCGGTGCGCAACCTGCTCTCGCGCCGCCAGTCCATGAACCGCTCCTACGACTCCCTGCACCTGGTCAACACGTACGGGGCGTTCGGATCGGTCGGCCGGGTCCGCCAGGAGATCGTGATCGAGGGGACTACGGACGAGGTGCCGCGCCCCGAATCGGGCTGGCTGGCCTACGAGTTCAAGGGCAAACCGGGCGATCCGCGCCGCCTGCCGCGCCAGTTCGCGCCGTACCATCTGCGGCTCGACTGGATGATGTGGTTCGCCGCGCTGTCACCCGCGTACGCCCGGTCGTGGTTCCAGGGCCTGGTCGAGCGGCTCCTGGAGGGCGACCGGGACACGCTGCGGCTGCTGCGCCGCTCCCCCTTCCCGGCCGACGCGCCGCCCGTGCACATCCGGGCGCGCGTGTACCGCTACCGCTTCACATCGTGGCGGGAGCTGCGGGAGACGGGGGCGTGGTGGGAGCGGACCTACGTACGGGAGTTCCTGCCGCCGACCCGGCTGAGGTAGATACGGCGAGCGGTCTCCCCGAAGACGTGCAGGTCTGCGCCGCCGACCAACTCCCGGGCGGTGTCGACGACTTGCTGATACGTCGCGGCGAGCGTGCACACCGGCCAGTCGGAGCCGAACATCACGCGGGCGGGCCCGAAGGCGTCGACGACCGTGTCCGCGTACGGCCGCAGGTGGTCGACGGTCCAGCCCGACCAGTCGGCCTCCGTGACCATGCCGGAGAGCTTGCAGACGGTGTTGGGGAGCGCCGCGAGCGCGCGGACGTCGTCCCGCCAGGGGGCGAGTTCCCCCGCCGCGATCGGCGGCTTGCCCAGGTGGTCGAGGACGAAGGTGAGTCCCGGGTGCTCGGCCGCGGCCCTGACGCAGGCCGGCAGCTGGTGCGGCAGGACCACCAGGTCGTAGACGAGCCCGGCGTCCGCGACCGCGGCCAGCCCGCGCCGCACGTCGGGCCGCAGCAGCCACCCGGGGTCGCTCTCGCCCTGCACCTGATGTCTGATGCCCACCAGGTGCCGCCCGCCCGGCAGCTCCCGCAGCCGCGCCAGGGTGTCGCGGACGTCGGGCCGGGTCAGATCGGTCCAGCCGACCACTCCCGCGACGAGGTCGCTGCGCTCGGCGAGCGCCAGGAACTCGGGGGTCTCCTCGGCGACGGTCACCGTCTGCACGAGCACGGTCGCGTCGACGCCCGCAGCGCGCAGCTCGGGGGCCAGCTCGCCGAAGGTGAACGTACGGCGGATCGGGGCGAGTTCGGAGCCGGTGATCCAGTCCTGGTCGCGTACGGAGAGGTCCCAGACGTGGTGGTGCGCGTCGACGATCCCGGGGGTCACGGCAGCTCCCACACGACGGGCAGTCCGGCGTCCGCGCCTTCGGCGGAGTAGTCGTGGGCGACGTCGAGGAGTTCGTCCATGCGGGCCTGCCAGGCGATGTTCACGGGCAGCTTGTCGAGTTCGGAGAGCATGCGGGCGTAGTCCTCGCACTCGATGACGTGGAACAGGTCCGTGCCGCTGCGCCAGATCGTCCACTGCCGGGCGCCCGCCGCGCGGATCGCGGCGACGAGTTCCTCCGGCACCTCGCGGTGGGCGGCCTCGTACTCGTCGATCAGGTAGGCGTGGACCTTGGTGTGCAGGGCGACTCTCATGCGGACGACTCCTGTTCGGAGGGGACGGGCACGTCGGCCGGGAGGAGGTGGGTGTCGCCGGCCTCCTGCCAGAACGCGGCGGGCACCTCCGCGCTGAACTGGCGCGCCGTGTCGGCGACTTCGGCCGCCGAGCGGGTTCCGACGAGCACACTGGTGACGCCCGGGTGCCCGAACGGGAAGGCGAGCGCGGCGGCACGCAGGGTGGTGCCGTGGCGCTCGGCGAGGTCTTTGAGCCGGCGGGCGCGGGCGAGGACCTCGGGCGGGGCGAGGGCGTAGTCGAACGTGCCGCCCTGCTGGGGGTCTGCGAGCAGTCCGGAGTTGAAGACGCCGCCGATGACGACGGAGACGCCGCGTTCGACGGCCGCGGGCAGCAGCTGCTTCAGGGCGCGCTGGTCGAGCAGCGAGTAGCGGCCCGCGCACAGCACCACGTCCACGTCGGTGTCCCGAACGAAGCGGGTCAGCATGGCGGACTGGTTCATGCCCGCGCCGATGGCGCCGACGAGCCCCTCGCCGCGCAGCCGCTCCAGCTCCGGGTAGGCCTCGCCGAACGCCTCCTTCGCGTGGTCGTCGGGGTCGTGGAGGTAGACGACGTCGATCCGGTCGAGGCCGAGCCGGCCGAGGCTCTCCTCGATGGAGCGGCGCACCCCGGCGGCGCTGAAGTCCCACACCCGGCGGGTGGTGGCGGGCACGGCGAAGCCGTGGGCGCTGTCGTCGCCGCCGTTGTGCGGTTCGAGGAGTCTGCCGACCTTCGTGGACAGCGTGTACGAGCCCGTGGGCCGGCCGCGCAGATGCTCCCCGATCCGGCGCTCGGACAGGCCGAGGCCGTAGTGCGGCGCGGTGTCGAAGTAGCGCAGGCCCGCGTCCCACGCGGCGTCCAGGGCGAGGTGGGCCTCCTCGTCGCCGACGGGTGTGTAGAGGTTGCCGATGGCCGCGCCACCGAAACCGAGCGCGGTGACCGGGACGTCGGTGCGGCCGAGTGTGCCGGTGCGCATGCGGGTCACTGCCCCACGGGGCGCAGCCGCAGCCCCTGCATGCCGCCGTCCACGGCCATGGACGTGCCGGTCGTCGCGCCGGACAGCGGGCTCGCCAAGTGGGCTATGGCGCCCGCGACTTCGGCGGCGGAGACCAGGCGGCCTGTGGGCTGGCGGGCTTCGAGGGCGGCGCGCTCGGCGGCCGGATCGTCGGCCTTGTCGAGGAGCCGGCCGACCCAGGGGGTGTCGGCGGTGCCGGGGTTGACGCAGTTGACGCGGATGCCCTCGCGGATGTGGTCGGCGGCCATGGCGAGCGTGAGGGAGAGGACCGCGCCCTTGGACGCCGCGTACAGGGCCCGCTGCGGGAGTCCCGCCGTGGCGGCGATGGAGCACGTGTTGACGATCGCGGCGTACCCGGAGTCCCGCAGCGCGGGGAGCGCGGCACGGGCCACGCGGACCATGCCGATGACGTTGACGTCGAGGACCCGGTGCCATTCCGCGTCGTCGTTGTCGGCGACGGTGCCCTGGGCGCCGATGCCCGCGTTGTTGACGAGGACGTCGAGTCCGCCGAGGTCGCCGACGGCCGTGGTCACGGCGGCCCGTACGGCGGTGTCGTCGGTGACATCGGCGGCGTATCCGCGCAGCGGCTTCTCCACGTCGGTGATGTCGCGGTCGAGCACGGCGACGTCGGCGCCGCGCGCGGCGAGCAGCTCGGCGGTGGCCCGGCCGATGCCGGAGGCACCACCGGTGACGAGGGCCTTCAGGCCGGCGAAGTCCTGCACGTTGGGGACGCTGGGATCGCTCATGCGGCGGCTCCGTTCGGGTCGGTGGTGTCCTGCTCCTGTGCGGCGAGGTCCTGCACCCAGAACTCGCCGTCCGGGTAGGTGAATTCGGCGATGGACGAGGTGTGCATGGTGGCGGAGAAGCCGGGGGCCGTCGGGGCGGCGTAGTGGCCCTCGCGGACGACGACCGGGTCGACGAAGTGCTCGTGCAGGTGGTCGACGTACTCGATGACTCGGTCCTCGGTGGTGCCCGACAGGGCGATGTAGTCGAACATCGACAGGTGCTGGACGAGTTCGCACAGGCCGACGCCGCCCGCGTGCGGGCAGACGGGGACGCCGAACTTCGCGGCGAGCAGCAGGATCGCCAGGTTCTCGTTGACGCCGCCGACGCGCGCGGCGTCGATCTGCAGGATGTCGATCGCGCCGGCCTGGAGGAGCTGCTTGAACACGACGCGGTTCTGCACGTGTTCGCCGGTGGCGACCTTCACGGGGGCGACGCCTCTGCGGATGGCCGCGTGTCCCAGGATGTCGTCGGGGCTGGTGGGCTCCTCCACCCAGTAGGGCGCGAACTCGGCCAGGGCGTTGGTCCATTGGACGGCGTCGTCGACGTTCCAGCGCTGGTTGGCGTCGACGGCCAGGCGGATGTCGGGGCCGACGACCGCGCGGGCGGTGCGGCAGCGGCGGATGTCGTCGTCGAGGTCGGCGCCGACCTTCAGCTTGATCTGGGTGAAGCCGTCGGCGACGGCCTGCCGGGCGAGGCGGGTGAGCTTCTCGTCGCTGTAGCCGAGCCAGCCGGGCGAGGTGGTGTAGCCGGGATAGCCGCGCTCGACGAGGCGCGCGGTGCGCTCGGCGGCTCCCTGCCGCCCCGCCCGCAGCAGGTCGAGGGCCTCGTCGGGGGTGAGGGCGTCGGCGATGTAGCGGAAGTCGACCTGGGACACCAGCCACTCGGGCTCGGCCTCGGCGAGCAGCCGCCACAGCGGTTTGCCGGCGCGCTTGGCGGCGAGGTCCCAGGCCGCGTTGACGACCGCGCCGATCGCCATGTGCATCACGCCCTTCTCGGGCCCGAGCCAGCGCAGTTGGCTGTCGCCGATCAGGTCGCGATTGAGGCTTCCGGGGTCGGCGCACAGCGCGTCGAGCGGGCGGCCCACGACGTGCTGGTCCAGGGCTCGGATCGCGGCGACCTGGACGTCGTTCCCGCGCCCGATGGTGAAGGTGAAGCCGTGTCCCTCGTGTCCGTCGGGGTCATCGGTGCGCAGCACGACGTACGCGGCGGAGTAGTCGGGGTCGGGGTTCATGGCGTCGGAGCCGTCCAGCTCCCGGGAGGTCGGGAACCGGATGTCGTACGTGTCGACAGCGGTGACACGGGGCGAGGTGGAGGACACGTGCTGCCTTTCGGGCGGGGGCGTGGTCGGGCGGCGTCAGTCCTGGGCGCGGCCGGTGGTGACACGGGCGACCATGAGGGCGAGCAGGATGATTCCGCCGTAGATGGCCTGGATCCAGAAGGACGGCACCTGGGCGAGGGTCAGCATGTTCTGTACGACACCGAGCAGCAGTACGCCGGTCAGGGCGCCGAACATGGTGCCCTTGCCGCCGTCGAGGCTGATGCCTCCGATGACTGCCGCGGCGAACACCGTGAAGATCATGTTGTTGCCCTGGTTGGCGCTGATGGCACCCACGTATCCGGTCTGCATGATGCCGCCGACGGAGGCGAGGACACCCGCGACCACGAAGACACCGAGCATGACGCGCTCGACGCGGATGCCCGCGGCGCGCGCGGCCTCGGCGTTGCCGCCGATCGCGTACAGGGCCCGGCCCACCCGGTGGTACTTGAGGACGAGCCCGGCGACACCGAACGCGATGGCGGCGAACCACACCGACATCGGAACGCGCAGGAACGTCGAGGTGGCGAGCGCGAAGAACGCGTCGGGCATCCCGAACAGCGTCTTGCCCTTGGTCGCCCCGACGAGCAGCCCGCGCAGCACGATCAGCATCGCGAGCGTCACGATGAACGCGTTGAGCCGCAGCTTGACGACGAGCACACCGTTGAAGGCACCGATGCACGCCCCGGCCACGAGCACCGCCAACAGCGAGACGGCGACGGGGAATTCGGTGCCGAACCCGGACTGCGCGACGGGCAGCACGAGCAGCGCGCCGAAGGCGGGCGCGATGCCGACAACCGATTCGAGCGACAGGTCGAACTTGCCGCTGATGAGGACAAGGGACTCGGCGAGGACCACCATCGCGAGGGCGGCGGAGGAGCCGAGGATGGAGATGATGTTCTGCTCGGTCAGGAACGAGTCGTTGAGGACGGCACCGAGGATCAGGAGGAGTATGAGGGCGGGCACGAGGGCGAGTTCGCGTGCGCGCCGCAACAGAACATTCTTGGCACTATTGAGCCCCGCTGTTGGACGAGAGCCAGCGGGGTCCGGGGCAGAGCCCCGCGGCCTGGGCACCGGAGTGTCCGCAACTTTACGGGTGGACGTCACTGGCAACCCCCTCGATCGACGCGACAAGCGCATGGTCGGCCCACCCCGCCGCGTGTTCCGCGACGACGCGACCGTGGAACAGCACAAAAACCCGGTCGCAGCGCCGCAGGTCATCAAGCTCGTCCGACACGACGAGGACCGCCGTGCCGTCGTCGCGCGCACTGTCGACCCTCCGCAGCAGCGACTCCTTCGACTTCACGTCGACCCCGGCGGTCGGGTTGATGAGCACGAGCAGCCGCGGGTCGGAGGCCAGCGCACGGGCCATCACCACCTTCTGCGCGTTGCCGCCGGACAGGTCGGAGACGGCCTGGTCGGGCCCCTCCGCATGGATGTCGAGCCGCTCGATCAGCTCACTGGCGAACCGCCGGCGGCTCTCCGTGCCGATGAATCCGCGCCGGCCGAGCCGCCCGAGCACCGACAGCGTGGAGTTGTCGCCGATGGACATGCCGGTGACGAGCCCCTGGTCGTGCCGGTCGCGCGGCACGCATCCCACGCCCGCGGCGAGCGCGGCTGACACGTCCCCGAAGGGCAGCGGACGCCCGTCGAGCCGGGCCGTGCCCGACGTGGGTGTGTGCAGTCCGGCGAGGGACTCCGCGAGCGCGATCTTGCCGCTGCCGCTGGAGCCCGCGAGCCCGACGACCTCGCCGCGCCGCACGGTCAGGTCCACGTTCTCGTAGGTGTCCGAGGTGAGGCCCGCGACCTCAAGGACGACCGGCTCGACGGCCTCCTCGGCCGCCTGCTCGACGACGGCCTCCGCCGCTGCCGCCGCCTGTTCCGCGACCGCCTCCCCCGCCATCGCCTCGACGAGTGCGGGCCGGGGCAGTTCGGCGACCGGAGCCGTGGTGATCCAGCGGGCGTCGCGGAGCACGGTGACCGTCCGGCACACCTCGTACACCTCCTGGAGGTGGTGCGAGATGAACAGGAAGGTCACGCCCGAGTCCTGGAGGGCTCGCATGCGGGCGAAGAGGCGCTCGATCTCCCGGTTGTCGAGCTGCGCGGTCGGCTCGTCGAGGACGATGAAGCGGGCGCCGCCGCTCAACGCCCGTGCGATCTCGACCATTTGGCGGTCCTCGACCTTGAGGTCCGCGGTGCGTGCTCCGGGGTCGACGCGGACGTCCCAGGTGTCGAGCAGCCCGCGGGCCTCGGCGTCGAGCTTCTTCCAGCTGAAGAAGCCGCGCCGGGCGCCCGGCTGCCGGTTCAGGAACAGATTCTCCGCGACGGTCAACTCGGGTATGACGGTGGGCTTTTGGTAGACGCAGGCGACCTTCGCGCGCCACGCCTCGCGGTCGCCGAGCGGCGGCGCGGGCGCACCGTCGAAGGTGAGCGTGCCGTCGTCGGCGGCCTGGAGCCCGGTGAGGATCTGGACGAGCGTGGACTTGCCCGCGCCGTTGCGCCCGACGAGCGCGTGGGACTCGCCGGCGCGCACGGTGAGCCGGCCGTCGGCGAGGGCGACCGTGGGCCCGTAGCGCTTGACGATGCCGCGGGCCTCGACCAAAGGAGCGGTGGGGGCGGTCACTTGACCGTGTTTCCCCACAGCTCGGAGTCGTCGACGTTCTTCTTGGTGACCAGCGGGGCGGGCAGCTGGTCCTCCAGAGTGCCGCTGGGCAGCTTGACGATCTTCGAGCCGTGGTCGGTGGGGCCGGGCTTGAACTTCTTCCCCTGCATCGCGGCCTTGATGTAGTACATGCCGTACTTGGCGTACGTGTCGGCGGGCTGGGACACCGTCGCGTCGATCTGACCCTTGCGGATGGCGGCGAACTCCTGCGGGATGCCGTCGTTCGACACGATCGTGATGTGCTTGGGGTCGCCCGCCGTCTTCAGCATCCCCTTGGACTTGAGGGTCTGGAGCGTCGGGGCGAGGTAGACGCCGCCCGCCTGCAGGTAGATGCCCTTGATGTCGGGGTTGGCGTTGAGGAGGGTGTCGAGCTTGGAGGCGGCGGTGTCCGACTCCCACTTCGCCGGGATCTCCAGGACCTTCAGCTTCGGGTACTTCTCCTTCACGCAGTCCCGGAACGCCTTGGAGCGCTCACGCCCGTTCACGGACGCGAGGTCGCCCATGACCTGGACGACCTTCCCCGACTTCACATGGTCGCCGAGGTAGCCGCAGGCCTTCTTGCCGTACGCGACGTTGTTGGCGCGGACGACCATGGCGACCTTGCCCTTGTCGGGCGCGACGTCCACGGCGACGACCGGCACGCCCTTGCGCTCGGCCTGGTCGAGCCCGGCGCCGATGGCGGCGCTGTCGAGCGGCGCGACGACGAGGCCCTTGACGCCCTGGTTGAGCTGGTTGTTGATGTCCGTGATCTGCTGCGAGGGGTCGCTGTTGGAGTTGACCGTCTTCAGCGCGTCCACGCCCTCGGACTTCGCCATCTTCGGCACGTAGTCGTTGTACGACTGCCAGAACGGCGAGGTCAGCAGCGGCAGTACGACACCCACCTTGCCCTTGCCGTCGCCGCCTCCGCCGCCCGCTCCGGCCGCGGTGTCCTTGGTGCTGCCGCAGGCGGCGAGCGCGAGCGCGGCGCACCCGAACAGGGCGGCCGCACTCAGCCCTCGCCTTCGGGAACCGCGGCCGCGTGCCGCCCCGTTCCCCCTGGTCGTTCCCTTCGAGTCCATCGTGGTGCCAGTCATCGGACTGCTCCTCGGCTCCTGAAGTCATGGGCGCGGCCGGTCTCCGCCCCTCCGGATACGCCCGCGCCGAGATATTTATCAGACCACTTCGGCGCCCCAACACCCTTCGTAGGCAAGTTTTCTGGGTATTTACCGGGTCGGGCACGAGCAAGAGGTCCGACTTCCCCCGTAGTGGTCCGACCACCTGGCTGGTTACACTGCGCGCCATGCAGAAGGCCACCGTCACCCAACGGGCCATTGAACAGCTCAAGGCGATGATCGGCAGCGGCGAGCTCCAGCCGGGCCAACGACTGCCCACCGAGCGGGACCTGGCGGCGCAACTCGGCATCTCGCGCAGTTCCATGCGGGAGGCGATCCGGGCACTCACGGTGCTCGGCGCCCTGGAGGCGCGCCACGGATCGGGCATCTATGTCACGCAGTTGGAGGCCGGTGACCTCCTGGAGACGTTCGGGGTGGTCGCCGACCTGTCGCGCGGGCCCCGCCTCGTGGAACTCCTGGAGGTGCGTCGCATCCTGGAGTCGACGGCCACCGCGCTCGCCGCCGCACGCATCACGCGCACCCAACTTGCCGAGGTGGAGGACCACTTGGCGGCGATGGAGGCGACGGACGATCCGGACGAGATCCTCTCCCACGACCTGGCGTTCCACCGGACGATCGCCGCGGCCGCGGGCAACGACACGATGGCGGCGATCCTGGAGGGCCTGTCCTCCCGGACCTTCCGGGCGCGCGTGTGGCGCGGGTACGAACAGGAGGGCGCCTTCGAGCGCACCCGCCGCGAACACGCCCGCATCCTGTACGCCCTGACGGCCCGCGACCCGGAAGCGGCGCGGGCCGCCGCCGCGGCGCATGTGGGCGAGGTGGAGGAGTGGATGCGCGGGCAGTTGGGCTGACCCCCGACAGGCACTCCGGGCCCGAGCGCCCACCGCTTGCCACGGCACGTTCGACGACGACTCCCACCAGCAACCTTCCCCCGGAGGAGACCCCCGCATGATCCAGCCCTGGTTCACCGACGGAAAGCTCGGGATCTTCATCCACTGGGGGATCTACGCCGTCGACGGCGTGGCCGAGTCGTGGTCATTCTTCAACGGGCAGGTCCCGTACGACACGTACATGCGCCAGCTCGACGGCTTCACCGCGCGGGCCTACGATCCGGACGACTGGGCGGACCTCTTCGCCCGCGCGGGCGCGCACTACGCCGTGCTCACCACCAAGCACCACGACGGCCTCGCTCTCTGGGACACCGGGGCGAACGACCTGTCGGTGGTCAAGCGCACCCCGGCCGGCCGCGACCTGATCGGACCGTACGTCGACGCACTCCGGCGCCGGGGCATCAAGGTCGGCTTCTACTACTCCCACCTGGACTGGTCCCATCCCGACTACGCCAGCATCCGGCCCGCCGACCAGAATCCGGGCGACCGCGGCAACCCGTACTCGATGCCGGCCGCGGGCGACGAGGATCCGGCCCGCTGGGAGTCCTTCCTCTCCTTCCACCGCGCGCAGATCCGCGAGCTGCTCACCCGCTACCAGCCGGACCTGCTTTGGTTCGACGGCGAGTGGGAGCGCAGCCCGCAGCAGTGGCGCATGACCGAACTCGCGCATCTCATCGGCGAGTTGTCTGCGCACACCGTCTCCAACGGCCGCCTGAGCGGCCACGGGGACTACGCCACCCCCGAGCAGGGCGTCCCGATCGAGCCACCGGCCGGACCGTGGGAACTGTGCCTCACCCTCAACGACTCCTGGGGCTACCAGCACGGCGACACCGCCTGGAAGAGCCCCCGGCAGATCGTCCGCATCTTCGCCGAGACCATCGGCGGCGGAGGAAATCTGCTGCTCGACGTCGGACCGCGCGAGGACGGCACCGTACCGGCCGAGGCCGCCGACCGGCTCACGACGCTCGGCGACTGGATCGGGCGCCACGAACCCGCCGTGTACGACACCTCGCGCGGGCTTCCGCACGGCCACTTCTACGGCCCGTCGGCCCTCTCCGCCGACCGCCGCACCCTGTACCTCTTCACGTTCGACCGGCCCAACGAGTACGTGGTGCTGCGCGGCGTCCGCAATCAGGTTCGGACGGCGCGCGTCGTCGGCACGGACACGGAGATCCGCCACGAACGCGTCGGCGGCCTCGGCGAGGTGCCCGGCTGGGAGTACCTCCACCTCGACGACGACACCCTCCTGGACCCGTACTGCACGGTCCTCGCCCTGGAACTCGACGGTGAACTGGACTTGTACCGGGAACACGCTCGGGACTGACCTGGAGGCCCCTGCGGGGGCGGGATTCCGCCCTCGGAGCGCGACCGCGCCACGTAAGGAGCAGTCGAGCACAGCGGGTATTACACGGGCTGTCGGAGGACTCCATGCTTGCGGACACGGTCAGGACATGGGTGGCGGGCTGGGCCGTGTCACGGCGGACGCCTTCACCGGTCGCGCAGCCCTGGGGGTTCTACATCGCGGTGACCGACAACCCCGCCGAAGTGGGCCGCCATGTCCTCCCCGAGGCAGAGGAGTCGCTGGTCCGCGACGCGGCCGCCTCCGTGACGGTCCCGCGGACCTGGATGAAGACGAGACGGGCGAGCCGGCGGCCCAGGGGCGGGCGGCGCTCGTCGGCGAGGCAGCGGTGGTGGACCGGGTGGTGACCTCGGAGCGCACCGGCGGCGCGGCCTGGGCGGCTTCGTGATGCGCACACTCGCCGACCAGGCCGCGGCCCGGGGCGCGCACATCGGCGTCCTCGGCGCGACGGACACCGGCCGCGCCCTGTACGAGACCTTGGGCTGGAAGAAGCACTCGACGATCGCGGAGTGCATCTACCGCCCCTGACACTCACCCCGCCGCCGCCGCCACCTCCACCGCCGTCAGCAGCAGTTCCAACGCCACCTCGAACGAGCTTCCCGCCATCAGCGGCAAGTGCTCGCGCACCGCACCCAGTTGAGGGTGGGTGTCGGCCGACAGGGTCGCGTACTCCCCCGTCCACGCCCGGTCGTCCGCCTCCCTGCGCTCCGGCGGCAGCGCCAAGTACGCGGCGTCCAGGGCCGCGTGGCCGAGGACGGTGTCGACGAACGCGGAGTAGTGGCGCACCGCGTCCTCGTCGTCGAACCCGGCCCGCCGCAGCAGGCCGATGCCCGCGTCGACGGCCCGGAACTCGTGCGCGCGCCGCGTCACCCGGTACGCCGCGAGCGCCGCGACCCGCGGGTGCGCGCGGTACCCGCGGTGGATGCGCAGCCCGAACTCGCGCAGCCCGTCGCGCCAGGCCATCCGCTCGGGGTGGAAACCGTCCATGGCCTCACCGATGATCCGGTCGGAGACGGCGAGCAGCAGGTCGTCCGTGCTGTGGAAGTAGCGGTACAGCGCGCTCGGATCGCAGCCCAGGGCCGCGCCGAGGCGGCGCACGCTCAGCGCGTCGGACCCGTGCTGCCCGACCAGGCGCAGCGCACAGTCGACGATCACGTCCTCGGACAGCAGCACCCCCGACTTCGTCGGCTTGCGTCGCCGCCGTTCAACCGGGATCCGCCCCTCCGTCATGACCCTCTCCCCTCCCTCGCCGGGCGCGTCCCTCTTATGACAACACCATTGACGCAAGCTGGCAAGGCCGATTTGATCGCGGTCGCCGGTCACCCCCGACAGGCACGCACCTCTCGCACAGCCCCCTCGCACGTCTCCCTCTCCCCTGCCGTCAGGAGATCGATCATGAGAAGCGAACCACCAGGCCTGCGCCGCTCCCTCGGTGTCGTCGACGGCATCGCCATCGCCGCGTCCAGCACCGCCGCGACCACCAGCATCGGCATCGGGATGGGTTCGCTGGCCGCGACGGTCGGGCTGCACGCGCCCGCGGTCCTGCTGGTGGCGTTCCTGCCGATCCTGGGGATCGCGGTGGCCTACGCCCGCCTGAACCGCCAGGAGCCGAACATGGGCAGCGGCTACGTCTGGGTGGGCGGTTCGCTCGGCCCCTGGCTGGGCTTCCTGACGGGCTGGGTCACCCTCGTCGGCACGCTGGTCTTCATGGCGTACACGAGCGCGGTGACGGGCTCGGTCTTCCTCCAGTTCGCCAACAAGGCCGATCTGCACGCCCTGTTCGGGCTCGACCTCGACCCGAACTCGACGGCGCTCTCGACGGTCGTCGGCCTGCTCGTGCTCACCGCCGTCACCGTCACCGCGGTCACCGGCGTCCGCAAGGCGACCCGCCTCCAGGCGTGGCTGCTCGTCTTCGAGTACGTGGTGCTGCTCGGGTTCTGCGGCTGGTCCCTGGTCACCGGCTCGCACGCCTTCCAGTGGTCGTGGTTCAACCCGTTCGACATCCACGGCGGCACCGCCTTCGCGCAGGGCCTGGTCCTCGCGGTGTTCTTCTACTGGGGCTGGGACGCGGCGTTCACGGTCACCGAGGAGACGAAGGACGTACGGGACGCGGGGCGCGGCGGCCTGATCGCTCTCTTCGCGATGCTCGGCCTCTTTCTCTACGGTTCCGTGGCCTTCCAGCGCGAGATGTCGCTGCCCGAACTGGTCGAGCAGGGCCCGCAGGCCCTCACCTACCTCGGCGCGAAGCTCGCCGACGAGCCGGTGGCCAGCCTGCCGCTGCTCGCGCTGCTCTTCTCGGCGGTGGCGTCCTTGCAGGCCAGCGTGATCCCGACGGCGCGCGGACTGCTCGCGATGGGCCGGGACCGCACGATGGGGCCGATCTGGACGCGGGTGAGCCCGCGCTACGGTTCGCCCGCCGCCGGCACCGTCGTCGTGATGTCGATCGCGGCGGCGGTCGCCCTGCTCGCCCTGGCGATACCGAAGTTGAACGAGATGATCCTCGCCGCGGTGAACTCCATCGGGCTCACCGTCGCCCTCTACTACGGCCTCACGGCCCTCGCCTGCTCGGTCCGCTTCCGCTCACTGCTGCGCACGGCACCCCGGGAGGCGGTGCGCGCGGTCCTCGTGCCGGGGCTCAGCGCCCTCGCGCTGCTCGGCATCGGCGCGTATCTGGCGTACTCGTACGCGACGATGAGCGACCACTTCGAACTGTCGCCGGACAACGGCTGGTTCATGCTGGCGGTGCCCGCGGCGATCGTCGTCTCCGGCCTCGTGATGGCCGCGGTCGCCAAGTACGGCCGCCGCTCCCCCTACTTCAGGACCGGGCGCGGCACCGACGCCGACTCCGTCGAACTGGTCGGGCCGACGGCCCACTGACCAATCCTCGCACCACCCGTACACTCACTAGGAGTTGAGACCATGCCCGCACCCGCCGACCTCGTCCTCACCGGCGGCCCCGTCCACACCGGCTCCCCCTCCCGCTCGCGCGCCACGTCCGTCGCAGTGCGGGGCGAGCGGATCGTCGCCGTCGGCCACGACGAGGTGCGCGAGTTGATCGGACCACGCACCGACGTCGTCGACCTGGCAGGCAAGTTGCTGGTCCCCGGCTTCCAGGACGCGCACGCGCACCCCGTGGGGGCGGGCATGGAGATGGGCCAGTGCGACCTGAGCGGCTCCACCACGCTCGCCGAATACCGGGAGCTGATCGCCGCGTACGCGAGCGCGCACCCGGACGCCGAGTGGATCACCGGGGGCGGCTGGGCGATGGAGGCGTTCCCGGGCGGGCTGCCGACGGCGGCCGAGCTGGACGACCTGGTGCCGGACCGGCCGGTGTATTTGGTCAACCGGGACCACCACGGCGCCTGGGTCAACTCGCGCGCGCTGCGGGCCGCCGGACTCGACGCCCGCGCCCCGGACCCGTCGGACGGCCGCATCGAGCGCGCGGCGGACGGCACACCGACCGGCATGCTCCAGGAGGGCGCCGCGAACCTCGTCGGCCGCCTGCTCCCGCCGGTCACCCGCGAGGAGCGGATCGCGGGGCTGCTCCGCGCCCAGGAGCACCTGCACTCCCTGGGCGTCACGGCCTGGCAGGACGCCATCCTCGGCGACCACGCCAACCTGACCGACCCCACGGACGCGTATCTGGCCTGCGCCGACGACGGACGGCTCACCGCGCGCGTCGTGGGCGCGCTGTGGTGGGACCGGGCGCGCGGCACCGAGCAGATCGAGGAACTGCTGGCCCGGCGCGCGGCCGGCACCCGCGGCCGGCTCCGCTCGACGACCGTGAAGATCATGCAGGACGGGGTCGCGGAGAACGGCACGGCGGCGCTGCTCGGCCCGTATCTCGACGGCTGCGGCTGCCGCTCGGACAACAGCGGGATCAGCTTCGTACCGCCCGAGGCGCTGAAGAAGTACGTGACCGAACTGGACGCCCACGGTTTCCAGGTGCACTTCCACGCGCTCGGCGACCGGGCCGTCCGCGAGGCACTCGATGCCGTCGAAGCGGCACGGGGGGCCAATGGTTGGACGAACACGCGCCCGCACCTCGCGCATCTTCAGGTCGTGCACCCCGACGACATCGGCCGCTTCCGGGAACTGGGGGCGACGGCGAACATGCAGGCACTGTGGGCGGCGCACGAGCCGCAGATGGACGACCTGACGATCCCGTTCCTGGGGGCGGAGCGGACCGCCTGGCAGTATCCGTTCGGGGCGCTGCTGCGGGCCGGGGCGACACTCGCGGCGGGCAGCGACTGGCCGGTGAGCAGCCCGGACCCCTTGCAGGGCATTCATGTGGCGGTGAACCGGATCCTGGCGGACGCACCCGCCGGGACGCCGGTGTTCCTGCCGGAGCAGCGAATCGGCCTCGGTGACGCGCTCACGGCGTACACGTCCGGCAGCGCGTACGTGAACCATCTCGACGCGGAGACGGGGGTGATCGCGGCGGGCTACCTGGCCGACCTGGCGGTCCTGGACCGCGACCCGTTCGCCGGCCCGGCGGAGGAGATCGGCTCGACGAAGGTCGAGCAGACCTTCGTGGACGGGCAACGGGTGTTCACTGGCTGACGCGCCGGCCAATCAAGCCCCGCCGGCGATTGAGGCGCGGGGCCCGGGGCAGAGCCCCGCGACCCCGCCCACGGCACGGCGCAACCAGGAAACCCGGTCTCAATCCACGCTGGGCAGAATGTGCGGCTCCGCCAAATCGTCCTCGTACCCCGCGAGGCGGATCGGCGCCGACCTCGCCCAGACGTCGAGACTGCCGAGCTTCTCCGGCCTGCGCCGGCCGGCCCGCTCGGCCCGGTCCTTGGGGCTCTGTTCGCGATTCGTCTTCTCTGGTGTCACCGCGCACTCCTTGTGTGTCGGGTAACCCGCTCCGGCAGTCCGGCCCAGCGTCGCGCGGGGTCCAGCGCCCGATGGGCTTGTGTAGAGGGCCAGTTCGGGCGCGGTGGCGCCGGTTGTCGCTGGTGGGATCGGCCGTGGTTCTCGGTCTCTCCCTGTACGGCCACCATGGGTCAAGGTGTCGGACCCACTTGCGGTAACCGTGCGGCTACAGCCTAACCATATGAGCGGGGGTCCGCTCACTGGGGCTGAAATCTCTGGGTCTTTCGGAGGTCGCCTGGCGTTCATTCAGCCACGGGCCCCCGGTCCGGCGCGACGGGTTTTCGCTCGTACGGGGGCACTTCAGGACAACGCGGCGTGTCGCCGCGCGGTGACGGCGTACCCCGAAGCGTCGTCCGGGGCCACCGGGGCACGTGGGGCGGGGCGGTCGACGCGGGAGTTTGGCGTCAACTCGCCCCTGCCTCCGCTCGCTACTCGCTCTCGACCGGCACGCCCTCCGCCCGCCCGCGCAGCGCCCGTACGAGGAAGAACGCGCTCACCAGCACGCCGGCCACGACGAGGACGAGGAGGTCCGGCACGCGGTCGCCCATGCCGCGCGCCCACTGCTCGGCGGCGAACGAGTTGTCGACGTCGAGGAGTCCGGGCAGCGCCGTCGTCCCGTCGAAGACGAGGAACAGCGTGCCGAGCGCCAGGAAGAACAGGCCGGAGGCGAGCGACGTCGAGTGCGTCTGGAAACGGCCGATGCGGACCGGGCGGCCGCGCAGCCACCGCTTCTTGCCGAGGTCGAACCGTTCCCACAACAGGGCGAGCAGGAACAGCGGTACGGCCATGCCCAGGGCGTACACCGCGAGCAGCGCCCCGCCGTACACCGGGTGTCCGCCGAGCGCCGCGACCGTCAGGACGCTGCCGAGGATCGGTCCCGCGCAGAATCCGGCGAGTCCGTAGACCGCCCCGAGCGCGTACACGGACACCGCGTTGGTGGGCCGGATGCGGCCGGAGAGCTCCGACATGCGGCGCGATGCGAAGCCGCGGCCCGCGATCTGGAGCACGCCGAGCGCGATGATCAGCCAGCCGCCGACAGAGACGAGCAGGTCACGGTTGCCGTAGAAGAAGCGTCCCGCGTACGAGCCGGCGGCGCCGAGCGGGACCAGGGTGGTGGCGAGCCCGAGGTAGAAGACTCCGGTGCGGGCGACGAGCCGGGGCGGGCTGTCGATGGAGTACGCGAAGAACGCGGGCAGCAGCAGGGCGCTGCAGGGGCTGAGCAGGGCGAGCAGGCCGCCGAGGAACGCCGCGAAGTAGCCGATGTCGTTCACTTGCCGCCGCCGGACTTCGCGGACTGCGCCTTCGCCGCCTCGATGGCCTGCTCGAAGGCGGCCTCGGGCTGGGCACCCGCGATGGGCGTCCCGTTGATGAGGAAGGAGGGCGTGGAGGTGGCGCCGAGCGCGTACGCCTCGTCGCTGTCCTGCTTCACCGCGGCCTGCGCCGCCTTGCCCGCGCGGTCGGTGCGGAACCGGTCGAGGTCCTTCACCCCGGCCTCGCGGGCGAGCGCGTCGAGGCGGTCGGCGCCGAAGCCCTTGTCCTTGGCGCCGTCCGCGTAGGCCGCCTTGTGGAACTGCCAGAAGCGGCCCTGCTGACCCGCGGCCCAGGCCGCGCGCGCGGCGGACTGCGAGTCGGCGCCGAAGATCGGGAAGTTGCGCCACTCGATGCGCAGCGTGCCGTCGTCGACGTACTTCTTCACCAGGTCGGGTTCGGTGTCGCGGGCGAACTTGCCGCAGTAGCCGCACTTGAAGTCGGCGTACTCGATGAGGACCACGGGCGCGTCGGCGCGGCCCTGCGCGAGCGGGTCCTTGGCGTCGCGCCGGGCGAGCTTCACGAGCTTGTCGGTCAGCTCGTCCTTGGCCTCGGTGGTGTCCCCCTGCTGAGCGGACATGTCGGCCGCGTCGGTACGGGTCTCGGGCCTGGTCGCGGTGTACGAGACGGTGCCGAGGAGGATCGCGGCCACGGCGACCGCGGCGGCGATCGCGGCGGAGCGGCGCTGCTTGGCGCGGGCGGTGGTGGTGTTCTTGGGCATGACGAAGTCGTCCTTGCGTGCGTGGGGAATGCGTGATGACGGGTGGGGCGGGGCGTCATCTACACGCGCAGGACGGACAGTTCGACCGGGGTGGGCGGGTCCTTGGGCGGCGGCGGTCCGCGGCCTGCCGGGGTGGGCGGCACGATGCCCGTGAGCGGCGCGGCGACGCCGTGCGCGTACGCGAGCGGGGCGAGGAGTTCGTGGGCGCTCGTGCCGCGCGAGGGCACGCCCTGGCGGCTGTCGGGGGCGTGCGGCCCCTGGGGGGCGCAGTCGGTCGAGCCGCCGGGCGACGTCCCCTGTTGCACGGACGCGAGGGCCGGGGCCGGTTCGACGGGCGCGCCGCCGAAGTCGCTGCCCCATGCCGCGCCCACCACGGTGACCAGGAGGGTCACCAGGAGAGCGGGGACGACGGTGAGGCGGCGCATGCGGCAATTCTGCACCATGGGAGAAAGGGGACAGCGTTCACGTCCTGTTGACCGGTGGGTCGGCTCGTCCTCGGTTCGCCATGGTCTGCTTCCGGGCAGGCTGCGGAAGAGCTTCGGGAGGAGTCGTCCATGGAACGCGTCGAATTGCGCACCGTCGAGGAACTGATGGCCTCGTTGAACGCCTGCCGGGGCTCCTGGGACACCCCCGACCGCAGCGGTGACCCCGTCGATCTGCACGACCACGCGCTGCAGACGGCGGCGCTGCTGCGCCGCTCCCGGCCCAGCGACAAGGAGTTGCAGGTCGCGGGGCTCGTCCACGACCTCGGGCACCTGCTGTGCCCGGGCGACGACGCGGGGCACGCGGACCGGGCGGCGGACGCGGTGCGCGGGCTGCTCGGCGAGCGGGTGGCACAGCTCGTACGGCTGCACGTGCCGGCGAAGCGGTATCTGGCGACGACCGAGCCGGGGCGCGGCCTGTCCCCGCAGAGTGCGCTGACGCTGGGCCTGCAGGGCGGGACGATGACGCCACGGGAGGTGGCGGCGTTCGAGGCGGACCCGCACGCGGAGGACGCGGTGACGGTGCGGCAGGCGGACGACGCGGGCAAGGTCGTGGGCCTGGACGCGGGGGACCTGGAGGACTGGCGCCCGGTCCTCGAACTCGTGGCGGCCACCCAGGCCTCGTACACCCACTAGGGCTTGTCGTTTGGATCAGGCCGGATCAGGGAGCGGGGCCTGGTGCGTGCGATCGCAAGGCGGAGGAGGGAGGCGACGCGGAGCGTCG
>NZ_JBITCS010000051.1:0-45331 GCF_044453445.1 Streptomyces sp. NPDC051684
CACCCGCTACGACAAACGCGCCCTCCACTACAAAGCCATGGTCACCATCGCCTGCCTACGACTCTGGCTGCCATGACTTTGCGGACACGACCTAGCCGTGCGCGCCGGATTCGCCGTCCTCCTGGTGGCCCTCGCGTCCGGCGCGGCGATGATCGCGCGCGGTGTCTTCCTCACGCGGACCGGTCACCAGGAGGCGGCCTACGCCTCGACGGCCGCCCTCAAGCCGCTGCACGGTGTCAGCCTGCACGCGGTGCTGGTACTCCCGGCCCTGGCCTGGTCGATGTCCCGCACGGCCTGGAGCGAGCGCCTCAAACTGCGGGTCATGTACGCGGCGGTCGGCGCGTACGCGGCCGCCGTTCTCGCGTCCGCGCTGTGGGCGGCTCTCATGTAATGAAGCGGGCTACCGCTCCTCGGAATCCGGCTCCTTCACGACGCGCCGCATCCGCGCCCAGACCGATGCCCCACGCCTGCGGTGCCCGTGCACGCGCGGGTCGTCGGTGACGTCGTAGCGCTTCACGTACGCGCCCAGGAACGCCTGCAACGTCGCGACGGCAGGAATCGAGATCAGGGCGCCGACGGCCCCCAGGAGCGCGGTGCCCGCGATGACCGAACCGAAGGCGACCGCCGGGTGGATGTCGACGGTCTTCGCAGTCAGCTTCGGCTGCAGCATGTAGTTCTCGAACTGCTGGTACACGATGACGAAGACGAGCACCCACAACGCGTACCAGGGGTCCACCGTGAAGGCGATCAGCATCGGCAGGGCGCCCGCCAGATACGTGCCGATGGTCGGGATGAACTGCGAGACGAGCCCGACCCACACGGCCAGCACGGGCGCGTACGGGACATCGAGCGCCGCGAGCAGGATGTAGTGCGCGATCCCCGAGATCAGCGCCATGAGGCCGCGCGAGTAGAGGTACCCGCCGGTCTTGTCGACGGCGATCTCCCAGGCGCGCAGCACCTCGGCCTGCTTGGCGGGCGGCAGGACGGAGCACAGCGCACGCCGCAGGCGCGGGCCGTCGGCGGCGAAGTAGAACGAGAACAGCAGGACCGTCAGGAGCTGGAACAGTCCGCCGAGCACCTGCGTGGAGACGTCCAGGACGCCGGTGGCACTGTTCTGGACGTACTTCTGGAGCCAGTCCGAGTGCAGCAGGCTGTCCTGCACCTCGACCCTGTTGAGATCCGTGTGGAACGTGTCGTTGACCCAGCTGATGAGCTGGTCGAGGTACTTCGGGAAGTCGTCGAACATGTCCACGATCTGGCCCGCCAGCATCGAACCCATGAGCACGACGAAGCCCGCGCTCACGATCATCACGACGAGGAACACCAGGAAGGTCGCGAAGCCCCGGCGCAGACCGCGCGCCGCCATCCTGCTGACCGCCGGCTCCACGGCGAGCGCCAGGAAGAATGCGATCAACACGTTGATCAGCAGCCCGATCAGCTGGTGGAACGCCCAGTAGCCCAGCTGGAAACAGGCGAAGAGGGCCAGAGCGAGCACCATGGCGCGCGGCAGCCAGCGCGGCATACCCGCGCGCGGGGTCGGCGCCGAACCCGGCGGCTGCTCGGGCGGCGTCGTACCGGGCGGCGCGGCGTCGTCCGCCACCTGGAAAGTCTCGTCTGTCGGTGCCACGCTGCCAGTCTCGCCCACGCCACCGACAATCGTCGGCCGCCCCTGTTCCGTCACTCTTCAGCGCTTCTCGTCCGGCACGTCCATCGAGCCGCACACGACGCGCCAGACGTCCTTGGCCTCCCAGCCCGCGTCGAGCGCCTGGTGGACCGTTCGCCCACCGAGCCCCGCCATCACATGATCACGCGCGAACGTGTCGGCGTAACCGGATCCGAAGTGATCCGTCATTCGCTGCCAGAAGACCGTCAACCGCATGCGTCCAGTATCCCGCCCCTGAGAGTGCAGCCGTGCCCGGGAGGCTTGTCGAGAACGCTTTCCGTCCTACGGTCGGTGCATGGCCGAAACCGGAGCTTCCCCACTCCCCCCGTCACCCCCGGCACGCTCCCCGCTCTCCCGTGCCGAGACATTCGTCTGGCTGACCGCACGCGTCCTTGAACAACGCCGCTTCGCCTATCACTTCCTGGGCGGCTCCCCCACGGCGGCCGACGCCGTCGAGACGGCACTGACGGCGTACCGCAATGAGGACGAGGGTTACGGACACGCCCTCGAACCGGACCTGCGCGGCCCGGTGAGCCAGCCCCTGCACACCGGACACGCGCTGCGCGTCCTCGACTCGATCGGCCGCTGCTCGGGGCAGCGCGTGGAGCGCGTGTGCCGCTACCTGACCGCCGTCTCCACCCCGGAAGGCGCGCTTCCGGCGGTGCATCCCAGCCAACGCGGCTACCCCTGCGCCCCGTTCGTCCCGGTGGTGGACGACCCGCCGAGCGAGCTGCTGGCCACCGGGCCGGTCGTCGGCCTGCTGCACCGCAACGAGGTATGGAACGCCTGGCTGTTCCGGGCCACCGACTTCTGCTGGTCGGCCGTCGAGTCCCTGAAGACGTCCCATCCGTACGAGGTCCAGGCCGCGGTCGCCTTCCTGGACAGCGCCCCCGACCGCCCGCGCGCGCGGGTCGCCGCCGACCGGCTCGGCCGGCTCGTGCGCGAGCAGCGGCTCGCGGTGCTCGACCCGGAGCGCAGGGAGGACTATCCGGTGGCACCCGGCTACGCGCCGGACGAGCACCACTTCCCGTACGACTTCGCCAAGGCGCCCGAGTCGCTGGCCCGCTCCTGGTTCACCGACGAGGAGATGTCCCGTTCGCTCGACCATCTGGTGAGCGAGCAGCAGGAGGACGGCGGCTGGCCGATCAATTGGCAGCAGTGGGCTCCGACGATCTCCATGGAGGCGCGCCCCATGGTGACCATCGACGCACTGCGCACGCTGCGCGCCTACGGACGTCTCTAGTAGTCCCGCTCTTGTAGTACCGCTCGTGCACCTGCCGCGTTCCCGCTCAGCGGTCCGCCTCAGTGGTCCGCGTCGCGCAGCAGCAGTGCCGCGATGGCCAAGGCCGTGCCGCGCGGTGACGACAGTTCGATGCCCGTCCACCCGGCGATCTTCGCCAGCCGGTTGTCGACCGTGTTCGGGTGCAGCCCGAGCGCTTCGGCGGTGGCCCTGCGGTCCTGCTGGTGGGCCAGATGCGTGCGGAGCGTCTCCAGGAGTTCCGGCCGCTCGGCGACCGGGTCGAGGAGGGCGGCGATGAGGTGACTGCTCTCGTTGCGCCGGGAGAGGTGGTACTCGAGGAGCACGTCGTCGAGGCGGTGCAGCCCCGGTGGCAGGCCGCACGCGCGCGTGATGCGCAGGACCTCGGTCGCGGTGCGGGCCGCGTCGGGAATGCGCTCGGGGCCGTCCGCCCGCACCGCGGCCACCCGTACGGGCAGGCCGCTCGCCCGGCTCAGGTGGTGCGGCAGGTCGTCGGGCGGAGGGCAGTCCTTCGGGACGACGACCCGCCCCCCGTCGCCGTCCAGGAGGGTGAGCACGGTCGCACCGAAGGTGCGGTCCAGGACGCTCTGCAGTCGGCGCAGCCGACGGCGCACCGCGACCGGTCCCTCCGAGGGGGCGGCGTCCATGCCGAGTGCGAGCACGTGGGCGGGCCCCGTGAGCCGGAGCTGGTCGAGGAGCACGTGCCCGGGCGGCACCATCCCGTCGAGCAGTCCTCGCACCAACGACCTTTGCTGCGCGTGCCGTTCGGCCTCCAGAGCCGACCGCTCGTCCAGGTACGTCTCGGCGACCGATCCGACGACGTCCGGCTGGGCCCGCAGCAGGAGGTCGACGAGTTCGACGAGGGCCGCCTCGTCCCCGGGCCCCGCCGCCTCGCGCAGCGCCCGCCACAGGACGTAGGAGCCGAGCGCGTGCGTGCGCAGCAGGAGGTGCAGCGGCATGCCCTCCTCGGCGCGCTGAGCGGCTCTCTCGCGGAACAGCCGGTGGCTTCCGGGCCGTTGTGCCTCCGGGTCGTCGACGTGGCGCAGGAACAGCCGGACGCCGTACCGCGCGGTCGCCGCGACCTCCAGGTCCTTCACATCGTCCGGCAGCTCCGCGTAGCCGGGGAGTTCCTCGAAGGCCTCCCTGGCCATGCGCCGCGCCAGTTCGTTGACGCGCGGCTCGCAGCGCGCGGCGAGCGAACGCGCTTCCGGGGACAACGGCACAGGCCCTCCACCGACATCGGTTACTGAGCGCCCCATTGTGACGCGTCACAGCGCCGGGACTGCCTGGGTGTGACGCCAAGCGCTGTTGTGGGCCTCCCCGTGCGCCTTGACTCGGAGGCGGCCCAGGAACGAACCCGCCCCGGAGGAGCCGCACCCATGACCGAGCACAACACCGCACCGAAGACGGCCTCGCGGAAGCCGGTGGACTACGCCGCCTACGCGGACCGGGTCTGGCAGGGGTCGGAGACGCTGTTGCCGCATCTCTCGGGCGCCTACACGGGGGACGAACTGGTGCGGCTGAGCCCCCGAGTGGGCTTCTTCCCCGCCTTCGCCAACGTGACCGCCTTCGACACCGGTGACGGTGCGGTTCTCGTCGATTCGGGCGACTTCCGTACGGCGGCGCAACTGCACACGGCGGTCAAGGGCTTCGGGGCAGGGCCGGTGCGCTCCGTGGTGTACACACACGGGCACGTGGACCACGTCTTCGGAGTGTTCCCCTTCGACAAGGAGGCGGAGCAGACGGGCACCGTACGCCCCGAGGTGGTGGCGCACGAGGCCGTCTCCACCCGCTTCGACCGCTACATCCGGACGGCGGGCTACAACGCGTGGATCAACCGGCGGCAGTTCGGCGTGCCCTCCCTGGAGTGGCCCACCACGTACCGCTACCCGGACACCGTCTACCGGGACCGGCGGACGTTCCGCCGCGGCGAGCTGACCTTCGAGCTCGTCCACGCGCGCGGGGAGACCGACGACCACACCTACGTATGGGTGCCGGAGCTCAAGGCCCTGTGCACGGGCGACCTGTTCATCTGGAACACACCGAACGCGGGCAACCCGCAGAAGGTGCAGCGCTACCCCGAGGACTGGGCGCGGGCCCTGCGCGCCATGCAGGAGCTGGGCGCGGAGCTGCTGCTGCCGGGGCACGGCGTGCCCATCATGGGCGTCGAACGTGTGAACCGCGCCCTGGACGACACCGCGCGCTTCCTGGAGTCGCTCTGCGAGCAGACACGGGAGCTGATGAACGCGGGGCACCGGCTCGACACGGTCATCCACGACGTGAAGGTCCCCGAAGAGCTGCTGTCCCGCCCGTACCTCCACCCCGCCTACGACGAGCCCGAGTTCGTCGTGCGGAACCTGTGGCGCCTGTGGGGCGGCTGGTACGACCAGAATCCGGCCCACCTCAAGCCCGCCCCGGAGGCGGTCGTCGCGGCCGAGTACGCACGCGCGGCGGGCGGCGCGGCCGCGCTGGCCGAGCGGGCCCGGGAGTTGCTCG
The DNA here is from genome assembly GCF_044453445.1 of Streptomyces sp. NPDC051684. Lineage (NCBI taxonomy): Bacteria > Bacillati > Actinomycetota > Actinomycetes > Kitasatosporales > Streptomycetaceae > Streptomyces > Streptomyces sp. NPDC051684. The sequence continues at coordinate 5,418 of NZ_JBITCS010000051.1, forward strand.
CCGCGGGCGACGCACGGCTCGCCTCGCATCTGGCCGAGACGGCGGCCCTGGCGGCCCCCACGGATCCCGAAGTGGCACGCACGCGTGCCGAGGTGTACGCGCAGCGGGCGGGCAAGGAGACCTCGACCATGGCGCGCGGGGTCTTCTCCTGGGCGGCTGCCGAGTCCGCCGCGGTGGCCGAAGGAACGGACGTGGCCACGGAGTTGACGCGCTCCCCCGAGGGCCGCAAGCGGGCCGGTGGCTCGATCAGCGTCGGCGTGGTCGACGACGAGGACGGCTGCTGCTGATGCGCGCGGCTTGGCGCACCACCTGGCTGCTGCTCGCCTTCATGGTGGTGAATTTCGCGGACAAGGCGGTCCTCGGGCTCGCGGGTCCCGACATCCGGGCGGACTTCGGCATCAGCCGCCAGGAGTTCGGCACCGCGCAGTCGGCGTTCTTCGCGCTGTTCTCGGTCGCGGCCCTCGGCGTATCGGCCCTCACGAAGCGGGTCCGCACCACGCCGTTGCTCCTGGCGCTCGCCCTGCTGTGGTCGGCGGCGCAGTTGCCGATGCTGTGGGGCGCGGCGGGGTTCGGGGCGCTGGTGGCCACGCGCGTCCTGCTGGGCGCCGCCGAGGGGCCGGCGGCTCCGGTCGCGATGCATCACGTGCACGGCTGGTTCCCGCAGCGCGAGCGGGCGCTGCCGACCGCCCTACTGCTCGTCGGCGCGGCGGCCGGGGTCGCGGTGGCGGCGCCCGCGCTGAGCTGGGTGATCACCCACTGGGGCTGGCGCTGGTCGTTCGGGGCCGTGGGTCTGGTCGGCCTCGTCTGGGCGGCGGTGTGGCTCCTGTGGGGCAAGGAGGGCCCGCTGGCCCCGAGCGTCGGCAAGGAGGCGGGAGAGGCGCCACGGGACAGCCTCCCGGTGCCGCTGCGCCGCGTCCTGCTGTCACCCACGTTCCTGACCGCGGCCTTCGGGTCGTTCGCCGCGTACTGGTCGATGAGCGCGACGCTGACCTGGGCGCCGGACTACATGGAAACGGTCATGGGCTGGGATCTGCACCAGGCGAGCACCATGGTCGGCGCGGGCGCCGTCGCTCACGGCGTCATCCTCCTGGCGCACGGCCTACTGGCGCGGCGTTCGGCCTTGAAGGGCACGCCGCCCCGCCTCCCGGTGGGCGCGGGTGCGGGCCTCCTCGTCGCGCTCTCGGGCTGTGCGACGGCGCTGTTCGCCCTTACCGGCTCACAGGCCGTGAAGATCCCGATGATGCTGGGACCGATGGCGCTCGCCATGGTGATGCTCACGGTCGCGGCGACGGCCTGCTCCCGTATCGCACCCCCGATCCAACGGGGCACGGTCCTGGGCGTGTTGACCTGCGTGTACGCCCTCGGCGGCATCGTCTCGCCGCTCGTCCTGGGGCGCTTGGTGGACGGCGCCGCCACCGTGCCGGCGGGCTACGAGCACGGCTGGCTGCTGACCGCCGCCCTTCTGGCGACGGGCGGTGTCCTCGCGGCCGTCTTCTGCCGCCCAGAGCGCACGGCGGAGCGGCTCGGAATCCCGGAGACCCCGGCCGCCGACCCCGCGCACCAGGTCACCCCGTAAGGGCCCGTACCCCCGCGGTGACCACCACGGCCACCGCGACCACCACCAGGAAGGGTGCCCGCAGCACGAGCGCGACGGCGGCCGCTGCGACCCCGGCCGCCCTGGCGTCGAGGACCAGCGCACGCCCGTCCGCGAAGGTCTGCTGGGCCGTGAGGGCGGCCAGCAGGGCGACCGGGAGCAGCGCCGAAAGCCGCTTCACCACGGGCCGTTCCAGGGCGCCGGCGGGCACCAGCAGTCCGATGAGTTTCACCGCGTAGCAGCCGACCGCGGTGACCGCGATGGCGATCCAGACGTTCAACGGTCTTCTCCTTGTGGTGCGTTGGACGCCGTCGCGCGGCGGCGCCCCTCTACGTAGAGCACGGCCGGGGCCGCCAGGGCGGCCACGAGTACCGGCACCCCGGCCGGCAGCACGGGAAGCAGGCCGAGGCCCAGAAGCACGGCCAGGCCCGCGACGGCCCGCTCCGTGGTGGATTTCAGCATCGGCGCGAGCAGCGCGAGGAACACCGCGGGCCCCGCCGCGTCGAGCCCCCAGGCGCCGGTGTCGCCGATCGCCGAGGCGCCCAGGGCGCCGAGCAGTGTGGTGAGGTTCCACAGCACGTACAGGGTCAGCCCGGTGACGGTGAAGCCGAGCCGCACGCTGCGCCGCGTCGGCTGCGCCAGCGCGACGGCCGACGTCTCGTCGATGACCCAGTGCGCGGCGAACGGCCGCACTACGCGCGGGAGGGCGAGGAGCTGGGACAGGCGCAGCCCGTAGAACGCGTTGCGCACGCCCAGGAAGAACGCCCCCGCCGCGGCGGTGAGCGGATTGCCGCCCGCCGCGAGCGCTCCGACGAGCGCGAACTGCGACGCCCCCGTGAAGACGAGGAGGCTGAGCGCACAAGTTTGCAGCACGCTGAGCCCGCTGCCTGCCGAGGTCACTCCGAAGGCGAATCCGGAAAGGCCCACCGCGACGCCGACGCCGAGCGCGTCACGGACGACGGCGGCGTCGGGCTTGCCTACCGCGCCGGCCTGCCCGGGCTCGGATTCTGCCCCGAGCCTGAGCTGGGTCGTCCGCTCGGGCTCGGGAGGGTCGGCCGCCGCTGTGCGTATGTCTGTGGATGTTGTCTTGTCTGCCACGCCTCGCACGGTACGAGGAGCGCCGCGTCCGGTTCTTGTACGTTCTTGCGCTCGCGCTGGTAGGCGCCCGGCGGCACCCCGACGATGCGGGTGAAGTGCCGGTTCAGGTGCGGCTGGTCGGTGAAGCCGAGGGCCACGGCGGCGTCGGCGGGCACCGTCCCCGCCTCCAGGAGCCGCCGTGCCACGCGCACCCGCGCGTTGGTGAGCCAGGTGTGCGGCGGCATCCCGTACGCGTCGCGGAAGGCCCGCAGCAGCGCGAAGGGGCTGGTGCCGAGCTCGTCCGCGAGGGCTTCCAGGGACGGCGGGTCCGCCAGCCGCTCTTCGAGGACTTCGCGCGCGCGGTCGGCGGCCGAGGCCCCCGCGGACCGCCGGGGTCGTGCCGCGAGGTCGGTTCCGTGAGCACGCAGCAGGCGGGCGAGCACCACCCTGAGCAGACTGTCGGCCGCCAGCGCGTTGCCCTGCTCCGCCGCCCTGTGCACCTCGTTGATCATCTGCGAGGCCTGCGGGTCGGTGACGATCTGCTCGCCGAAGACTGTCGTTCCGCGCCCCGTGCCGGTCTCCGCCGCGATCTCGGCGATGACCTCGGAGGAGGGGTAGAGCGTGGCGTACGCCCAGCCGTCGGGGCCGCCCGCCCGCGCCGTGTGCGCCACTTCCGGATTGAGCATGACGACGGTTCCGGGGCCCGCGTGCAAGGTGTCGTCGGGCAGGCCGATGGCCTCGACCCCGCGCGTGACCGCGCCGATCACGAAGCCGTCGTGGCTGTGGCGCGGGAAGGTGTGCCGGACGTAGCGGGCCCGCAGCAGGTCGAGCCCCGGCAGCCGCTCATAGCGCCAGTGCCGCGCCCATTCACCCTTCGCCGCCGTCCGTGCCATGGCCCCATTCTGCGTCAGGACCCCGCGACGAACCACCCGTTTGTGCAGGTCACCGCCATTGTCAGTGGTGGGGTGCAGGATGGGGGCATGGTCAGGTCCAGGCAAGGGGCCCACAGCGCCTCGCAGGCCCTCAGTGGCTTCTCCCCCGCGACCCGCGGTTGGTTCTCGGGGGCCTTTTCCGCGCCCACGGCCGCGCAGGCCGGTGCGTGGAAGGCGATCGGTGCGGGCTCGGACGTGCTGGTCGTCGCGCCCACCGGCTCGGGCAAGACGCTCGCCGCGTTCCTCGCCGCGCTCGACCAGCTCGCGTCGACGCCCCCTCCTGCCGACCCGAAGAAGCGCTGCCGGGTCCTGTACGTGTCCCCGCTGAAGGCCCTCGCGGTGGACGTGGAGCGCAATCTGCGCAGCCCGCTGACCGGAATCCGGCAGGAGGCCGTCCGCCTCGGCCTGCCCGAGCCCGAGGTGAAGGTCGGCATCCGCTCCGGCGACACCCCGCCCGCCGAGCGCCGCGCGCTCGCCACGCGTCCGCCGGACATTCTCATCACGACGCCCGAGTCGCTGTTCCTGATGCTGACGTCGGCCACGCGCGACGCGCTGGCGGGCATCGACACGGTGATCCTGGACGAGGTGCACGCGGTGGCGGGCACCAAGCGCGGCGCCCACCTGGCCCTCTCCCTGGAGCGGCTCGACGAGCTACTGCCCCGCCCGGCCCGCCGCATCGGCCTGTCCGCGACGGTCCGGCCGGTGGACGAGGTGGCGCGCTATCTCTCGCCGCAGCGCCGGGTGGAGGTCGTCCAGCCGCCGTCCGGCAAGGAGTTCGACCTGTCGGTGGTCGTCCCCGTGGAGGACCTCGGTGAGCTCGGCGGCTCCCCGGTGGCCGACTCCGATCAGACGGCCGAGCGCCCGTCGATCTGGCCCTCCGTGGAGGAGCGGATCACGGACCTGATCGAGGCCCACCGCTCGACGATCGTGTTCGCCAACTCCCGCCGCCTGGCGGAGCGCCTGTGCAACCGTCTGAACGAGATCGCCTACGAGCGCGCCACCGGCGAACCTCTTCCCGAGGACCACACCCCGGCCGAGTTGATGGCGGAGTCGGGCGCCGCGAAGGGCGCTCCTGCGGTCATCGCGCGCGCCCATCACGGCTCGGTCTCCAAGGAGCAGCGCGCGCTCGTCGAGGAGGATCTGAAGGCGGGCCGGCTCCCCGCCGTGGTCGCGACGTCGAGCCTGGAGCTGGGCATCGACATGGGCGCGGTCGACCTCGTCGTCCAGGTGGAGTCGCCCCCGTCCGTGGCGTCCGGGTTGCAGCGCGTGGGCCGTGCGGGCCACCAGGTGGGCGCGGTGTCCACCGGGGTCGTGTTCCCGAAGTACCGCGGTGACCTGGTGCAGTCGGCGGTGGTGACCGAGCGCATGCGGTCGGGCGCCATCGAGTCCTTGCGCCTTCCTGCGAACCCCCTGGATGTGCTCGCCCAGCAGCTGGTCGCGATGACAGCACTGGACACCTGGCAGGTCGACGACCTGCTGACGCTGGTCCGCCGCGCCGCCCCGTTCGCCTCGCTGCCGGAATCCGCGTTCACGGGCGTGCTCGACATGCTGGCGGGCCGCTACCCCTCCGACGCCTTCGCCGAGCTGCGCCCACGCGTCGTCTGGGACCGCGTGGCCGGCACCGTCACGGGCCGCCCCGGAGCACAGCGCCTCGCCGTCACCTCCGGAGGCACGATCCCCGACCGCGGCCTCTTCGGCGTCTTCCTCGCGGGAGCCGACCCCAAGAAGGGCGGCGGCCGTGTCGGCGAACTCGACGAGGAGATGGTCTACGAGTCCCGGGTCGGGGACGTCTTCACCCTCGGCACCAGCTCCTGGCGCATCGAGGACATCACGCGCGACCGCGTCCTCGTCTCACCCGCCCCCGGAGTCCCCGGCCGCCTCCCCTTCTGGAAGGGCGACCAGCTGGGCCGCCCGCTCGAGTTGGGCCGGGCGCTGGGCGCGTTCCTGCGCGAGGTCGGCTCCCAGAAGCCCGACGACGCGCGCGTGCGTCTCACCGAGGCGGGGCTCGACGAGTGGGCCGCGAACAACGTCCTCTCGTACCTCGCCGAGCAGCGCGAAGCCTGCGGCCACATCCCCGACGACCGCACGATCGTGGTCGAGCGGTTCCGGGACGAGCTGGGCGACTGGCGGGTCGTGGTCCACTCCCCGTTCGGCGCTCAGGTGCACGCTCCGTGGGCGCTGGCCCTCGGCGCCCGCCTCAGCGAGAAGTACGGCATGGACGCCCAGGTGATGCACGCCGACGACGGCATCGTGCTGCGCCTACCGGACGCCGATCTGATGGGCCTGGACCTCCTCGACCAGGAGCCCTCCAAGCCGGGCATGGAGTACGACGACGAGCAGGCGCCCATCGGGGCGGCCGACGTCGCCTTCGACAAGGGTGACGTGGACCAGATCGTCACCGACCAGGTCGGCGGCTCCGCCCTGTTCGCCTCGCGTTTTCGCGAGTGCGCCGCCCGCGCGCTGCTGCTGCCCCGCCGCAACCCAGGCAAGCGCACACCGCTGTGGCAGCAGCGCCAGCGCGCCTCCCAACTGCTCCAGGTCGCGAGCGAGTTCGGCTCGTTCCCCATCGTCCTGGAAGCGATCCGCGAATGCCTCCAGGACGTCTTCGACGTACCGGGCCTCGCCGAGCTGATGGGCGACATCGAGTCCCGCAAGGTCCGCCTCGTCGAGGTCACCACCCCGGAGGCCTCCCCCTTCGCCCGCTCGCTGCTGTTCGGTTACGTGGCGCAGTTCCTGTACGAGGGCGACTCCCCGCTGGCCGAGCGCCGCGCCGCCGCGCTGTCCCTGGACTCCCGCCTGCTCGCCGAGCTCCTCGGCCAGGCCGAACTGCGCGAACTGCTCGACGCGGAGGTTCTCAGCGACCTGGAGCAGGAGCTGCAGTGGCGCACGGAGGACCGCCGCGTCAAGGACGAGGAAGGCGTCGCGGACCTGCTGCGCCTCCTGGGACCGCTCACGGACGAGGAGTTGACCGAGCGGGGCGCCGAGCGCGGCTGGGCCGAGAGCCTGGCGGGCACGCGGCGTGCCATCCGCGTGCGGATCGCGGGCACCGAGCACTGGGCGGCGATCGAGGACGCGGGCCGCCTGCGCGACGCCCTGGGTACGGCACTTCCCGTCGGCGTCCCCGAAGCCTTCACCGAGCCGGTCAAGGACCCGCTCGGCGACCTCCTGGCCCGCTATGCGCGCACCCACGGCCCGTTCACCTCCACCCAGGCGGCGGCCCGTTTCGGCCTCGGCGCCGCGGTCACGGAGGGCGCGCTCCAGCGCCTCGCCGCCCAGGGCCGCGTCGTCCAGGGCGAGTTCCACCCGGCGGGCATCGGCCAGGAGTGGTGCGACGCCACGGTCCTGCGCCGGCTGCGCCGCCGCTCGCTGGCCGCACTGCGCCATGAGCTGGAGCCGGTGCCGCCCGCGGCGCTCGCCCAGTTCCTGCCCCAGTGGCAGCACGTGGGCGGGCACGGACTGCGCGGGGTCGACGGCCTGGTCCGGGCGGTCGAACAGCTCCAGGGCGCCTCGGTACCCGCCTCCGCCCTGGAGAAGCTCGTCCTCCCGTCCCGTGTCTCCGGCTACGCGCCCGCGCTCCTCGACGAACTCACGGCATCCGGCGAGGTCTTGTGGGCCGGCGCCGGCTCGCTGCCCGGCAAGGACGGCTGGGTCAGCCTCTACCTCGCCGACACGGCCCCGCTGCTCCTCCCGCCCCCGCACCCCTTGGAGCTCACGCCACTCCATCAGGCGGTCCTGGACGCGCTCTTCGGCGGCTACGGCCTGTTCTTCCGCCAGATCGCCGACCGGGTCCGGGCCGCCCCCCTCACTCAGGGCCCTGCGAGCCAGGCAGGCGCCCCCTTCGAGGTCACCGATCCCCAACTGGCGGATGCCCTCTGGGAGCTGGCCTGGTCGGGCCGCCTCACGAACGACACGCTGGCCCCGATGCGCGCCGTCCTCGGCTCCGGCCGCACCGCCGGCTCCACCGCGCACCGGGCCCGCAGATCCGTGCCGCGCGGACGCTACGGAGGCCTCACCGCGGGCGCCCGCCCCACGTCGCGCACCGGTCCGCCCACGGTCGCGGGGCGCTGGTCGCTGCTGCCCGGCCTGGAGGCCGATCCGACCGTGCGCGCCCACACCCTGGCCCGCACGCTCCTCGACCGACACGGAGTGGTCACCCGGGGAGCGGTTGCCGCCGAAGGCGTCGAGGGCGGGTTCTCGGCGACGTACCGGGTCCTGTCCGTCTTCGAGGAGAGCGGACAGGCACGGCGCGGCTACGTGGTGGAGGGTCTCGGCGCGGCCCAGTTCGCGATGGACGGCGCCGTGGACCGCCTGCGCGCGGTGGCGAACGCGCAGGAGCGCGGCGCCGCTCCCCCGGACCCGTACGCCCCGGTCGACGCCCCCGCCGGCAAGGGCAAGGCCTCCGCACCCCGCGCCCTCGTCCTCGCGGCGGCCGATCCGGCAAACGCCTACGGGGCGGCCTTGCCCTGGCCCGATCCCCCCACCGGCGCCGGCCAGAAGCCGGGGCACAAGCCGGGCCGCAAGGCGGGCTCCCTGGTGGTCCTGGTCGACGGCGAGCTGACGCTCTACATGGAGCGCGGCGGCAAGACCCTCCTGGCCTGGTCCGCGTCCGACCCGGCCCACGCCGCCCCCGCTTCGGAAGCGTCCGGCACCGCGACCGAGGCGCGCGGCCCGAGACCCGCCCTCACCCCCGCCCAGGTCGCGGAGGACCCCCGCATGCCCGCCGCCGCGCAGGCGCTCGCGGAGGCGGCCCGCTCCGGCGCCCTCGGCACGATCACGGTCGAGCGGGTCAACGCGGAGTCCGCGCTCAGCTCCCCGTACGCCCCTCTCCTGGAAGGAGCCGGGTTCCACGCGACACCGCGCGGCCTGCGCCTGCGCGCATGAGACCGGGCCGCGCCGACGCACCTCCCGGCGCCCCGTCCCGCAGCGCGCGCCCGCACGCCGCCCTACTCTGGACGCCATGCCCGAAGGAGACACGGTCGCGCAGGTGGCGAAGCGGCTGCACAGCGCCCTCGCGGGCCAGGTACTCACCCGCTCCGACCTGCGTGTCCCCCGGTACGCCACAGCGGACCTCACCGGGCGCACGGTCCTGGACGTCACCCCGCGCGGCAAGCATCTGCTCACCCGGATCGAGGGCGGCCTCACCCTGCACTCGCACCTGCGGATGGACGGCTCGTGGAAGCTCTACGCGCCGGGCGAGCGCTGGCGCGGCGGTCCGACCCACCAGATCCGCGCGATCCTCGGCACCGAGACCCGCACCGCGGTCGGCTACCGGCTCCCGATCCTGGAACTGCTGCGCACCACCGAGGAGTCCAAGGCCGTCGGCCATCTGGGCCCGGACCTCCTCGGCCCGGACTGGGACCCGGACTCCGCGCTGCGCAACGTCCTCGGCGACCCCGCCCGGCCGCTCGGCGAGGCCCTCCTCGACCAGCGCAACCTCGCGGGCATCGGAAACATCTACAAGTCCGAGCTCTGCTTCCTGCTGCGCGTCACCCCGTGGCTTCCGGCCGGCGAGCTGCCCGCCGAGACCGCCGACCGCCTCCCGCTCCTCGCGAAGAAGCTCCTGGAGGCCAACCGCGACCGCCCGGCCCGCGTCACCACCGGCCGCCCGCGCCCCGACGAGCGCCTCTACGTCTACGGCCGCGCCCACCGCCCCTGCCTGCGCTGCCGCACCCCCATCCGCACGGCCGACCAGGGCGACGGCTCCCGCGAGCGCCCCACGTACTGGTGCCCGCACTGCCAACAGGGCCCGCCCCCCACGCCGTAGCCGAACAGCGCCGCCGCCCGCACCGCCGCCCCACCACAGCCGCCGGACACAACCCCCGCACGACAATTGACGCTCCGTCAGAAAACCTCGTACGGTCCCAGCATGCCCCTCACTGCGTACGACCTCACCGGACGCACCGCTTTCGTCACCGGCGCGGCGAGCGGCATCGGCCGCGCGTCGGCGACGCTCCTCGCGCAGGCGGGAGCCACCGTCCACTGCGCGGACCGCGACGCGCAGGGCCTGGACGAGACGGCGGCCCTCATCAAGGAGAGCGGCGGCACGGCCCACACTCACACCGTCGACGTGGCCGACCACGCCCAGATCACAGAATCCGTCGCGAGCGCGACCAGCACCTCGGGCGGCCTCGACGTCATGGCCGCAATCGCCGGAGTCATGCACAACAGCACGGTCCTGGAGACCCGCGAGGAGGACCTGGACCGCGTCCTCGCCATCAACTTCAAGGGGGTGCTGTACGCGTGCCAGGAGGCGGCCCGCACCATGATCGCGGCCGGCACCCGCGGCAGCATCGTCACCATGGCCTCCGGCGCGGTCGACACCGGCGGCCCCGGGCTGCTCTGCTACGGCGCGGCGAAGGCCGCCGTCGTCCAGCTCACGAAGACGCTCGCCACGGAGGTCGGCTCGCACGGCATCCGCGTCAACGCGGTGGCGCCGGGCTGGATCCGTACACCGATGACGACCCGCCACGACGAGAGCGCGCAGGCCCACACCGAAGCCCTCATGGTGCGCATGTCACCGCTCGGCCGGGTCGGCGAGGCGGAGGACATCGCGCACGCGGTGCTGCATCTCGCCTCGGACGCCGCGTCGTTCACGACGGGCCAGATCCTCCGCCCGAACGGAGGCGTCGCCATGCCCTGGTGACCTCCCGCCGCACCCCGCCCGCGACCTCATGCCCGGCGCGCACGGCCCGCGTACGCACACGCCGCGCGCCGTGCCGCCCGGGCGCCCCCGCCACACCGGCCGCCCGGGACTTCGGCAGCGCGTGCACGGGCAGCAGGCTCAGCCCCCAGCCCCCGGCGACGAGCGTCCCTTCGAACACCCCGGCGCCCGGCGCGAACGCGAGCCGCAGGGCGCCCCACCACCACAGTGCGCCGCACACGAGGGCCGGCACCCATCGGAGCGCCCGCCACCCAGCCCGTGCCACCGACCGCTCACCTCCGCCCGACGACCTCCGAGACCACCGACCACAGTCAATCTGCCCCGGGACGCCGGGACGGACTCTCTGGCGGCTCTCTCCCAGCCCCGGCTCTCAGCCCCGGCTCTCGGCCCCGACTCTCAGCCCCGGTTCTCCGCCTGGAACATCCAGTGGTGCTTCTCCAGGTCGGCCGTGATCCCGATGAAGATGTCCTGACTGACGGGATCCGCCTCACCGGTCGCGTCCACCCGCGCCCGCATCCGCGCGATCACCGCACCGAGCGCGTCCACGAGCGTCCCCACCGCGTCCGTGTCCTTCACCCAGCCGTCAGGGGCCACCCCGACGCCGCTGGTGTCCGCCACCGTCTTCGCGCGGCCGTCCGGCGGGACGCCCAGCGTCGACGCCCGCTCGGCCACCGTGTCCGAGTGCTGCCGGGCGGTGTCCACGACCTCGTCGAGCTGAAGGTACACCGACCGGAACCGCGGACCGACGACGTTCCAGTGCACCTGCTTCGCCACGAGGGACAGGTCCACCAGGTCGACGAGGGCGCCCTGCAGCGCCTCTCCCACGGTCTTCAGGTCGGCATCGGGCAGCGGACTCTTCACGACGTACATACGTCACCTCCGTATCGAAATCACCCTCAACAATGGCACACATGGACTATTACGGACACATCGAGCGGGCCCTCGCCGACGCGCCCCGAAGCAGACAGACGCACACCCCGAAGCAGACAGCAGAAAGCCCCGGCCGATCGTTCTCGGCCGGGGCTTTCCCCATGTTCAAGCTGGGCTCAGGACACTGAGCGCAGGCGCTACGCCGCTACGACGTCCACAGCCTCCGCAGGCGCCTTGATCGTCACGCGTTCCGGCGGGACGCCGGCCACGGAGACGGAATTGAGCATCGGACGAACCGGTGCGGGCACCGGCTCCGACGGGACCGCTGCTGCCGACTCGGCCAGCTCGGCGAGGGCAAGCTCATCGCTCACCTCGCGCATCAGCTCGGACATCCGTACGTCAAGCGCGTCGCAGATCGCGGAGAGCAGCTCGGAGGAAGCCTCCTTCTGCCCCCGCTCCACCTCGGAGAGATAGCCGAGCGAAACTCGGGCGGACGAGGAGACTTCGCGCAGAGTACGGCCCTGGCGCTGGCGCTGCCGACGCAGCACGTCACCCAGCAGGCGACGGAGCAGAATCATCGGTGGCTCCCTCCTCGGACCGCGTAGCCGCATCCTTCACGCCCCACCGTACCGCCTCGTGCCGCGGCCGTGCGGGGAGCGATGTCGTGTTCACTCAGGGCTGCAAACATCAAAACCCCCCGGAGAGTCGCTCCAACGCTGCCACCTGCGCCGACGCCACAATATGGGCCACTGTGGCTACTTTGGGGGCTACTTACGTCTTCCACCCCGTTCCCCCCTGTACTTCTGCGATGCCACGGACTCACGGACCGACTCACGCTTCGCTCACCACTTCGAACCTTCCGACGCCACCCGCACGCGGCCACATCGTGGACACCGCCTGCGGTGTGCGTCACACGCTCGCCGAGATTATTGCCCACGTTGAGATTTCCCAGGCGAGCGAAGCCTGAACCTGGCGCCCTCACCCCGCGACTGCACTTCATTTCCTTGCTCACGAATCATGGGGGGCCATTTACCCGCCAACACACGGGGGCACCCATTTCATTCCGCCACATTCTAGACGCCATGCCCGCGACACCTCCCTGACGCACTCCCCTATATACGTCCCGGACATCGCGCACCGCTCAATCAACGAGCGAATACCGCGGGGGCTCACTACGGCCCCGACGTCCCGAGCCAGGCGGCCCGCCGCTCGCGCACAGCTCGACACAGCGACACCCCAGCCCTGTGCGGAAACTCGCAAGCACGCGCTGCAGCCCTCGGCGTCGCGCGCGCCTCCCTCCAGGGGCCCCGCGCAGACAGATCGACGCCCCCGGTCGTCGGTGACCGAGGGCGCCCACCCCCGCAGGTTCGGCGACTTCGCGGCCGAACACGCCGGGGCGCGCCCGGCCGCCCCCGCCGGTACCGCGCCGCCGCGGTACCGGCGGGGTCCTTCGGTCGGCTAGAGCTGGGGAGCCTTCCGCAGTACGGGTACGGAGGCCCAGGTGGTGAAGCCTCCGGCTTCGCCGCAGTACTGGCCTCGGTCGTCGGTGAGGCGGTGGACGAGGTAGAGGCCGGGCTCGGCTTCGGGGGCGGGCAGGGGCTGGTCCATTTCTTCGACGGTGATGAGCACGTGGTCGCCGTCGAAGGAGATGCGGCCTGCCACGTCGAGGCTGGCGCGGTGCCGGGCCGTGACGTCGACGAGTTCGCCGTGGACCTGGAGCACGGTGTCGGCGGCGGCTTCGGGGTCGGGCGCCTCGGCGAGGAGCGCCGGCAGCACCATGGCGGCGAATCGAGTGGCTCTCTGCATGGCTCTTGCAGGGGCGCACTCGGGGCCGATCCGGAAGTCGAGGGACTTCTCCGCGTCGAGAACCTGCGTGGTGGCAGCAGCGTTCCCGGCTGCGGTGGTTCGCAGGCTGGAGGCCCAGAGCTGGGGCATGGCGTCGGAGATCGTCACGGTTGGTCCGTCCCGTCGGTGACTCGTGATCGAATGTTAGTTCGAAGCGCTTTCGCGCGCAGCACTCGATCTACTGAAAGCGGTGGAGGGGGCGTGGCACAGGTGCGGGCGGCTGGGCCTGGGGTGACGGGGACGCCATGGGGGGTGACACTCCTCGGGCTGTCGGTGCGGAGAGGTGAGGCGGGGCCGCCGCGGCAGTTCACGCAGGAAAGCGCACCGATCCGACGCACCAGCAAAAGCGTTCGAACACGATTCGTCAAACGATCAGTGGCCAGTGCCACCCGAGGCCAAACGATCGTTGGATGTGGAGATAGGGTGAGGACCCCGAAACCCGCCAAGGAAGATCCACACTCCCGTGACCTCATCGCATACGCAGAGGCCTGGTTCGTTCGCCGAGCGGCTGAATCTGCTGTTCGAGGCGTGCGCGCCCGAAGATCCCGACCATCCCGGCAAGTACGTGGAGTACAGCAACCAGCAGGTTGCCGCCGAGATCAATCGTCACCACGGCGACGGGACAATCACAGGCGAGTACATCCGGCGCCTTCGCAAACCTGGCGGCCCCAGTCCGACGGAGCCGTACATGGCGGTTCTCGCCGACTTCTTCCAGGTCCCGCTGGACGCCTTCAAGATCACGGGCGATCCGAGCGAGATCGCCAACAAGGTCATGGCCGAAGCGCAACGTTTTGTTGAAGCCAGGCGTCAAACGCAGCAAGAGGAACAAGAGGCTCCGCAAGTCGCCGTACTTGCGAGGGCCGTTCGCCGCCTCTCCCTCAAGAACCAGGCCAAAGCCGCCCAGTACGTGTCCCGCCTCGAAGAGATCGAACAGATGGAGCGCGACGCAGAGCGCTGAGAGCTGGAAGCCGCCACTTCCCCACGCAAGGTGTACGACCGGTGATCAAGCACGCCGACCCCGCGATCCGGAGCGCCCTCGACGGCATCGCCCTACCCGATTTACTGAGCGTCGAGTCCCTCTTCGCCGTAGTCCAGGACCTGTACCCACGGCCCCTGGAGTTGCTGCGCGGGGACCCGCCCGTCGAGGGCCTTCGGGCCAACGGCCTCTGGCTGACCCGTCCCGGTGAGGACTGTGACGCCATGTGGATTGCGCCGGAACTGACCGGTGCGGCCGCGGTCCACAGCCTCGCGCACGAGCTCGGCCACTTCCGCCTCGGCCATACGCCGATCGTCCTGCCGGCGAAGCGAAAGCCCGCGGTCGAGGAGTTTCAGTACCTCAGCCCGGCCTTTACGGGCGGCTGTCTGCTGGGCCGTACGCGTTCGCAGGACGGCCCGCACGACCCGGAGCACGTGCAGGCCGAGGACCAGGCCGAGCGGTTCGCGTTCGCGCTCCGGCGCAAGGCGGCGGCCCAGGCCCGGGAGAACCGTCACCGCGACGACGTCCTCCTTGACCGCCTCTACAAGTCGCTCTGACCCTGCACTTCCCTCCTGCCCAGAGAGCCTGCACCACCGTTGACATCCGACGACTCCATAGCCTTGCTGACGGTCATCCCCTTGTGGTTGGTCGTCGCCTTCCGCGCCTACTCGCGCTTCCAGCGCAACAGGCAGGGCAATCCCAACCCCGGCCAGGACGCCCTGCTCTGGACTTTCACCGCTTGAGCATGCGGTCAGAGCCCTGACCGGGGTCCCTGACGGGGCGGTCCTGCCCAAGCACCTCTCGGTCATGGCGTCTTGTCTTCTGCTCGTGGGGTGGGTCGACTCCGTCGTGCCGCCCCGCGATCCCGAGCCGTGGTGGCGCAAGCTGGCCGGCCTGAAGGTGAGGCTCGTCTTCGGCGCGGTGAGCGCCGTAGCCGCGATCGCCATGTTCGGCGGGTCAGCGCCCGCGCGGATCGCACCGAACGGCGACACCGACTTCATCAACGGGCAGTTCGGGGATGTCGCTGGAACCGCGTACCTGGCGTTGTACCTCGTCCCGATCGGCGTGGCGCTGGCCCTGTCCACTGCACTGTGCATGGCTGCGGCGGCCCGCAACCCCCGCGGCGCCTACCGACGTTGCATGAAGCTGATGGCACTCGGCTGCTTCATCGGCATCAGCTATCCGCTGTACCGCCTGCTCTACCTCAGTTATGGCCTTGACGGGGTCGAATTCCCCTTGGACGGGGACACGTTCGACATGGGCGGAAGCCTGCTGCAGATCGCCACGATCCTGCCGGTCGTCATCGGCTCCAGCATCCGCGGCATCGACCTCGTGGCCCGGGCCCGACGCAGCCGCCAGGCTCTCATCCGGCTTCGCCCCATGTGGGCAGACCTCGCGTGCGTCCTGGGAACG
Source organism: Streptomyces sp. NPDC051684 (assembly GCF_044453445.1). Taxonomy (NCBI): domain Bacteria; kingdom Bacillati; phylum Actinomycetota; class Actinomycetes; order Kitasatosporales; family Streptomycetaceae; genus Streptomyces; species Streptomyces sp. NPDC051684. The sequence continues at coordinate 20,786 of NZ_JBITCS010000051.1, forward strand.
GACAAGATCCGCGGCTACCTGCTGCACGGCGCCAGCCCAGCGCGTGACCGCTGGGGGCTCCGGCACGCGTACGAACGGCTCGACGAGCGGATCGTGGACATCTCCGATGCCGCGTTCGAGCTGCTGCCGTGGATCGAACCCGACCTCCCCGCCCGCTCGTTGTCCGCCGCTCGCGCCCACGGGATCCAGGGAGACGATGCGGAAGCTGCCGCCGTCGCGGCATGCCTGCACCTGGCGCGGCGCCGGGCTGTCGACGGCGAGCCGACTGCTCTGCCCGCGCGGCTCGGGCTCTGAGCTTGTTGAGACATGTGCGTGAGACGACTGCGGTCAGCCACCCGTCGAGGTTGGTCACGGCCGCGAGATCTGTTGCTCCGGGTCGACTGAGGCGGACCCAGGCGCCTTGGACAGCGTCTTCAGCATCGCCGCGGTTGCCGAGGATCCGGTGGGCCAGTGCGGTCAGCCGTCGGCGGTTGGCCTCGAAGTGTCGGCTGAGCCGTTCGGCGGGGGCCATCGGTCACGTCCTCGTGTTGCGGGGTGTCAGTGCCCATGACACGCCTACGACCGAGAACGTGACAGGAGCCCGACGTGACGCCCCCGAATCAATCAGCACCCGCCCCAGATGTCCACCGACGGCGGCGGATGGCGCTCCTGGCGCTGTGTCTGGCCGGTTTCGTGATCCAGCTCGATGTCACCATCGTCAATGTCGCCCTCCCGACGATCCAACACGAGCTCGATGCCACCACCGGCGCATTGGAGTGGATCATCAGCGGTTACGCCCTCGGGCTGGCCGCGCTCATCCCCTTGATGGGGGCACTCGGTGATCGCCTCGGACATCGCCCTGTCCTGCTCGCCGGTATGGTCGTCTTCGGCCTCTGCTCTGCGGGAGCGGCCCTGGCTTCCAGCCCTTCGGCGCTTATCGGCGCGCGCGTCGGCCAAGGGGTTGGTGGAGCAGCGATCTTGGCGCTCACCCTCGCTGTCCTGACCGACACCTACCCGCCCGCCCGGCGCGGTCACGCAATCGGCTGGTGGGCAGCAATGGGCGGCGTCGGCTTCGGGGCGGGTCCGATTGTCGGCGGCCTCCTGATCTCCAGCTTCGGCTGGTCAACGATCTTCTGGGTCAACCTCCCGATCGTTGTCTTCACGGTCGGCTTGATCCTTCGAGCGGTCCCCAGAGCCGCCGCGGCCTCCGACCCGAGGCCGCTTGACGTGCCGGGTGTCGTCCTCGCGTCGCTGGGCCTGGCAGGAGTGACCTTCGGTCTGATCACCACGAGCGAAGTTCCGTGGAAGCCCGTGCCAACCCTGATTCCGCTGATCTTCGGCGCCCTCGTACTCGCGGCCTTCGTGCAGTGGCAGCGCCGCGCCAGCGAGCCTTTGGTTTCCAGAGCTGTCCGTGGCAACACAGCGTTCATCAGCGCCTGCGCCATCTACTTCCTCAGCTACCTCGCTTTCAGCGGCACGCTCTACTACGTCACCTTGATGTTCCAGAACCTTTTCGGCTGGTCCGCCCTGCGCACCGGACTGTCCTGGCTGCTGATGAACGCCCCGTTCCTCGTCGCGGCCCAGATGGCCGGCAAACTCAGTCAACACTTCACGCCACGAGCCATCGTCACCACGGGCTGCACAGCTGGAGCGCTCGGAGTCGCAGCGCTTAGCACGCTGACACCCACCACCCCCTTCGCCGTTGCAGCGGCTGGATACCTGGTCGCTGGAGTCGGGTTCGGGCTGCTTGTTCCCGGGATCACGAACGTGGCCACGCGCGACGTCGCCGGCCCGGTCGCGGGTGCTGCCTCGGCGGTGCTGAACTCCGCCCGCCAACTCGGTACGGCGGTAGGACTCGCACTCGTCGGGGCGATTGGTGCGGCAGTCACCCAACACAGCTGGGATGCGTCGCCATACGGGCAAACCCAGATGTCCTCCGGCCCCGTCGCGGCGGGGAACCTCCACGGAGTCCCACCACAGATGCGGGCGGCAGCAAGCAACGCGTTCGAGACCGGGTACCACGTCGCCCTCGGGATCTGCATTGCCAGTCTCCTGCTCGCCGTGTGGCTCTCAGCGCACGCGTTCAAACCGCGCACAGCACCCATCGGGGCGACGGACGCGAAGGAGCCGATCCTGTGAGCCATGCCAACGCTGCCCTCACTCCGCGGGCACGGCTCAAGGTCGCCCAACTGGTCGTCGACCACAACGTTCCGATCCGCGAAGTCGCCGCGCGATTTCAGTGCTCGCGGCCCACCGTCAAACGATGGGCCACCCGGTACGCCGACGGACAGCTCATGACCGACCGATCCTCCCGGCCACACACCAGCCCCCAGAAAACGACGCCAGCAACCACAAAGCGAATCGTCTCGCTGCGCCTACGCAAACGCATCGGCCCGGTCCAACTCGCCGCCCTGACCGGAGTCGCGCCGTCGACCGCACATCGCGTACTTCGGCGCTGCCAGATCAACCGCCTGAACTACCTCGATCGCGCCACAGGCGACCGGGTACGCCGCTACGAACATCCGCACCCGGGATCGATGATCCACGTCGACGTGAAGAAGCTCGGGAACATCCCCGACGGAGGCGGATGGCGATTCGTCGGTCGCGCCCAGGGCACGCGCAACCGCGCGCAGACTAAAGGGAAACCGAAGAACCGACACCACAGCCCGAAGATGGGCTACGCCTTCGTTCACACCGTCATCGACGACCACTCCCGTGTCGCGTACGCCGAGATTCACGACGATGAAACCGCGGCTACTGCCGTCGCCGTACTCCGTCGAGCCGTGATCTGGTACGCCGACCGCGGCGTCACCATCGAGCGAGTGCTCTCTGACAACGGAGCCGCGTATGTGTCACACCTCTGGCGCGACACCTGCACCGAACTTCAGATCAAGCACTCACGCACCCGGCCCCGCCGCCCTCAAACCAACGGGAAGATCGAGAGATTCCACCGCACCCTCGCCGACGGCTGGGGCTACGCCCGCTGCTATAGCTCAGAAGACGAACGTCGAGCCGCTCTCTCAGCGTGGCTCCACACCTACAACCACCATCGCCCACACACCGCTATTGGGAACAAGCCGCCCTCCGCGCGCTTAATCAACCTCTCGGATCAGTACACCTAACCCACTTTCACCCCTACCGAGTGGAGGAGTTGTGTCTGTGCGGGCTTCATGCGTGTCGGCCAACTGGACTCGTGCTTGTTCCGGTTGGAGTCGCCAGAGGACCCTGGTGATCATCATTCTTGCCATCGCCTTGGCCCCATGGCTGAGCGAACAGGCTCTCGCAGTCGTCGTAGCGTTCTTCGCAGGTTCGGCACCTGCGGTCTTCTCGACCGGTCAGCCCACCGGGGGCCGCTAGTTGCACGAGCACGGTGCCCCTCGCGCAGATTCGCGAGAGGCACCGGCACGCACCGCGCGAGCACCCACTCAAGATCGTCGAGCACGAGGCCCGAGTCCGCGACACTAATGATCTGCGCCGGTCACGGTGCTCCCTCCCAACGCATCGGAGGAAGCACCGTGACCGTTCTGTACTACCCGGGCGCGTCCCGCGCATACGATTACTCGGACCGCTACAAGGGCGACACCATCAAGCCCAACTGCGGCGTCATCCACACCACCGAGGGCACGTCGTTGCCCTCGTACGGGCAGGGCGCCGAGGCCCCGAACATCACCGCGAAGCCGAACTTCGCGAAGAAGCGCCTGGACTACTACCAGCACTACGCGTTCAACCGGTCCGCGCGCGCACTGGTGAACACGGCCGGCGGCGTCGAGACGAACACCCTGAACTGCATCCAGATCGAGCTAGTCGGCACCTGCGACCCCAAGCGCAAGAAGTCGTGGAACGGGGCGAAGGCCGGCGAGGAGTACCTGTACTGGCCGGACGCCCCGCGGTGGGCGCTCGACTCGCTGGCCGAGTTCATGGCGTGGCAGCACAAGAACAACGGGATCCCGCTCTCCGGGCCGTCGAAGTGGCTGGCCTACCCCGCCTCGTACGGCACCTCGGGCGGCGCCCGCCTGTCGTTCAAGGCGTGGAACGAGTTCAACGGCTGGTGCGGGCACTCCCACGTCCCGGAGAACGTCCACGGTGATCCGGGAGACCTCGACTTCGCCGAGCTGCTGAAGCTCGCCAAGGGCAAGTCCGGCACCGTCACCTCGCCGTCGGACTCCTCGTCCTCCTCGTCGAGCGCGTCGAAGCCCGCCCCGCCGTTTCCGGGCACCCAGTTCTTCGGCCCGGGCAAGTCCAACGCCCACATCCTCGCCCTCGGCAAGCGGCTCGTGAAGAAGGGCTTCGGGAGCCACTACAAGGTCGGCCCGTCCAAGGACTGGGGCGAGGCGGACCGGCAGAACGTGGCCTCGTTCCAGCGCGCCCACAAGCAGCTCTCCGGTGACGCGGACGGATACCCCGGCCCGCTGACCTGGAAGCTCCTGTTCTCCTGACCCGCTCCCGGCCCGCCCGCACCCCTGGGCGGGCCGGGCCCGTTCTCCTCGAAAGGCCCGCTGCTGTGGCAGGCGAGACGGTTATCACCGTCGTCGGCAATCTGGTCGACGACCCCGAACTTCGCTTCACCCCCTCCGGCGCCGCGGTCGCCAAGTTCCGCGTCGCCTCGACCCCGCGCACCTTCGACCGGCAGACCAACGAGTGGAAGGACGGCGAGAGCCTGTTCCTGACCTGCGCCGTATGGCGTCAGGCCGCCGAGAACGTCGCCGAGTCCCTGCAGCGCGGCATGCGCGTCGTCGTGCAGGGCAGACTCAAGCAGCGCTCCTACGAAGACCGCGAAGGCGTCAAGCGGACCGTGTACGAGCTGGACGTCGAGGAAGTCGGAGCGAGCCTGAAGAACGCGACGGCCAAGGTGACCAAGAGCAGCGGAGCCGGGTTCTCCCGCCCCGCCCCGCCCCCGCCGCCGCCGCAGCCGCCGGTGCCCCCTGGCCCACCCAAGAGCCGCCGTTCTAGCCCTTCATGCCAAAGCGCGCCGTCCGGGAATGGTCTGCAGCACGACCGGGTGACATCTGAAGATGCACCAGGCCGGGCGTGCTATTCACGCAGGCACTTTACTCCCGTGGGATGTGTGACGCCGCGCGCTCAGGGGCGTTTTTTCCTGAAACTATGGTTCCAGATGGCAATAATAAGAACTGCCACCAGTACTACGACGCAAATACCCAAACCGGCGAATACGGCATCGCCGCTCTGTAATCCGAAAAATACAGCTCCCACGGCGACACAAAGGGCCAAGATTACAAAGATGAGCAAATTTCGCACGGAATCCTCATTAGTGTCGTCACAGGTGCGTACATTTAGATGTACAAGAGGATGGCAAGGAGGTTGATGTCGGGCGCAAAGGCCTGGAAAACATCCCCTCCCTGCCCCTCCGGATTCTCCAAGGGAGTCGAAGCCTGATTGTCGATGACCTTTCCGCGAGGCGCGCGGAATACCTACCGAAGAATCAACCGTACGTTACAATTTTTGCGCCCGTTCGAGATCCGATCATCCCTACGGCGCAGGCGGTAGCCCCGACTGCGACAAAGCCGACAGGACCGCCGAAGACCTCACCCGCCAGGAGAAGCCCAGAATTCGATGCCGCGCTCACGCCACCAGCGCAACCCGCGATGTCACTCACGAGCTGGGCACCGGCTTTGAGGACCCCTTCGCCCCAGAAGAGCCCGCTGGGGTCGATGCGGTTGACGGGGTCGCCTGCGGCGTAGAGGTAGGGGTTTTGTTCCTGGCCGGAGGGGTCGGGTTGGGTGAAGCGGCCGATGTTGGGGTCGTAGTAGCGGGCCTGGTAGTGGTAGAGGCCGGTGGTGTCGTGGTAGCCGCCGGCGAACTGGTAGGGCTGGGTGACCTGTTCGCTGGTCATCGTGGTGCGGGTGACGCCGCGGGGGCTGTAGGCGTACGTGTTGACCTTCGCTCCGGTCTCGTCGGTGACACCGATGACGGAGCCGAGCGCGTCGGTGAGGTAGTAGTACGCCTTCCCGCTGCGGGTCATGGAGTTAACCGTGCCCCCGGGCTCGCGAACAAATCCCGTGTCCACGCCCGCTGTTGAGGTGGCGGACAGGCCGATGGGTCCGTTGTGGAAGTAGGTGCCCCCGAGACGGATGCGTTCGGCCTGGTCGGTGGAGCCGTACTGCCCGGTGGACGTCTTGCCGCCGACGGTCAGGGAGGTGAGCTGGCTGTGGTCCGACCAGGTTTCCGCGGTGCGGGTGCCTTCGGGGGTGGAGGCGCCCGCGGTTTCGTTGCCCGCGAGGTCGTAGGACCAGTTCGCCGTTGAGCCGTTCTTGGAGGTGATCTGCTGGGCGTCGTTGAGCGTGTAGGTGGAGCCGCCCGGACAGCCGTCCGCCGTGCCCTGCGAGGTCAGGTTGCCGGCCAGGTCGTAGCAGTACAGCCAGGACGAGTTGACCGCGCTGCCCTTCTTCTCCTGGGCGAAGGCGAAGCGGCCCGCCCCGTCGTAGCGGTAGGTGGTCTTCAGGCCGGCGGCGTTGTCGGTCAGGGTGCGGATCTTGTCGCCGTCGGTCTTGGCGTCCGTGCCGTAGCCGTAGGTGTAGGTGAGGTCGACCAGGGTGCCCTTGGACTTGCTGGTCGCCTTGACTGCGCCGGACCTACAGCCACCTGCTGAAGGATCACGTCGACACCCACGGGGCGAAGGCCGCGAGCCTGACAGCCCGGCGAACCCGCGCCACCGTATCTCCTGCAGCATGACCCCCTGGCCCTCCCGAGGGCCGTACAGCGCCTCTCAGTGGGGCTGGGACCAACACCCCTTCTGGTCTCAGCCCCGCTCTCGTCGTTTAGAGCCCCTCTCCGGGCCTTCGCGTAGCTCGATCCGCCGCCGGGCCGCTGCCGTCCGCACGGGTCTGGAAGCGAGCAGTCGAAGGGGTACTGGCTACGCAGGGCTACGTATCGGAGCATGGGGCCTGGCGAGGGAACGCGACGTCGCAGGCCAGCGGACTGGACCTTGGCGGAGAGGCCGTGCGGACGTTCTGGCGGCCGGCTGCGCCACGGCTACATTCGTGGCTACGTACGTAGCCGTGTACCCCTGGATGGACCCGTACGGAACCGGGTCCATGTCGGCGCCATCCTCACCAAAAAGAGCCCCTGACCAGCATGTTTGCTGTTCAGAGGCTCTGAGAGCTAATGAGGAGGCTTGTACCCCCCGTTCTGTTCCGTATCCTGTGCCCGCGCTTTCCCAGTACGTTCGCCGGAATGTGCTCCGACCAGCTCTTCGACGAGCAGTCCGAGTACGCTCCGTACACTCTCCATACGGATTTCCGAACGGTCGCCGTTCAATCGCAGAGCGGCCACTTTGTGGCTACCAGCGAAATCGGCCGCCCCCTGGGAATGATCAGCTCCGGGCCCGACGACCGCCACATAGACGGTGCCGACCGGCTGCCCGTCCTGCGGCTCGGGCCCCGCTACGCCGGTCGTGGCGACGCCCCAGTCCGCGCCCAGCGCGTCCCGCACACCGTCCGCCATGGCCAGCGCGACCTCGGGGTGCACGGGCCCGTGCCCGGCCAGCAGATCCGCGTCGACGCCGAGCAGCCGGTGCTTGAGCTCCGTCGCGTACGCCGTGACCGAGCCGCGGAAGGCCTTCGAGGCTCCCGGCACCGCCACGAGCTCCGCGGCCACCAGACCGCCGGTGAGCGACTCCGCGACAGCGAGGGACTCCCCCCGCTCCGTCAACAGGCGCAGCGCCTCGACCGCCTCGTACGTCACTTCTTGGCAGCCCCCGCGGACGCCTGCGCGGCAGCCTTCGACTCGGCGAGCCCGGCACGGCGCAGCACGACGGCCTGCCGCACATAGTCGAGCCCGGTCAGCACGGTGAGCGCGACGGCGACCGCCATGACCCACCAGCGCAGCGTCGCGAGCGGACCGGTGAGCGCCAGGATGTACATGCCGACGGCCGTGCCCTGCGTCAGCGTCTTTATCTTGCCGCCGCGGCTGGCCGGAATGACCCCGTACCGAATGACGATGAATCGCAGCAGCGTGATCCCGAGCTCACGCCCGAGAATGACGCCGGTCACCCACCAGGGAAGATCACCGAGCGAGGAGAGGCAGATCAGCGCGGCGCCCATGATCGCTTTGTCGGCGATGGGGTCGGCGATCTTTCCGAAATCGGTGACCAAGTTGTATGAACGCGCCAAATGCCCGTCAAAGACATCCGTGATCATGGCAACGGCGAATGCCGCCCACGCCCAGGCCCGCCATGCCGGGTCGTACCCGCCGTCGGCCAGCATGAGCGCCACGAAACCCGGCACCAGAAGGAGCCGGATCATGGTCAGGATGTTCGCGATGTTCCACAGGCTCGCCTGGTTGACGGCCGCAGTCCCCAGCTTGCTTCCGGGCGACGGCCTGCCGGTGCCGCCCGCAGCGGACGCCGGGACTCCGGTCATCTGTCCGCCTCCTCAGCGATCTCCAGCGGCTCGGCCACGAGGTCGACACCTTCGGTACCGACCACCTTTGCCTCGACCATACGGCCGATTGTCAGACCGGCGCCGCTCGTGAGACGCACCTGCCCGTCGGTCTCGGGCGCCTGGTGGGCACCGCGGCCGAGGACACCGTCCTCCGCGTCGACCGACTCGACAAGCACCCGCACGGTCTCGCCCACGCGCTCCTCGGCGCGCTGCGACACCAGCTGCTCGGCGAGCCGGGACAGGCGCGCGAGACGCTGCGCGACGACGTCCTCGTCGAGCTTGTTCTCGTACGTCGCCGCTTCCGTGCCCTCCTCGTCGGAGTAGCCGAAGACGCCGATGGCGTCCAGACGCGCGCCGTTCAGGAAGCGCTCCAGCTCCGCGTAGTCGGCCTCGGTCTCACCGGGGAAGCCCACGATGAAGTTCGACCGGACACCTGCCTGCGGCGCCTTGGACCGAATGGTGTCGAGCAGCTCCAGGAACCGGTCGGTGTCGCCGAAGCGCCGCATCGCGCGCAGCACGCCGGGCGCCGAGTGCTGGAAGGAGAGGTCGAAGTACGGGGCGATCTTGTCGGTCCCCGTCAGCACGTCGATCAGGCCGGGACGCATCTCGGCGGGCTGCAGGTAGCTCACGCGCACCCGCTCGATCCCGTCGACGTCCGCCAGCTCGGGCAGCAGCGACTCCAGGAGCCGGATGTCGCCCAGGTCCTTGCCGTACGACGTGTTGTTCTCGGAGACCAGCATGATCTCCTTGACGCCCTGCTCGGCGAGCCAGCGCGTCTCGTTGAGTACGTCGCTGGGGCGGCGCGAGATGAACGAACCGCGGAACGACGGGATGGCGCAGAACGAGCACCGCCGGTCGCACCCGGACGCCAGCTTCACGGACGCCACGGGGGTGCCGCCGAGCCGGCGCCGCAGTGGGGCACGCGGCCCCGACGCGGGCGCGACGCCCTCGGGCAGGTCGACAGGGGGCTCCACCGGAGCGTGCCCCGGCAGCGCGATCCCGGAGCCCGCCTCCTGGCGCTCGGCCGGGCTGATCGGCAGCAGCTTGCGGCGGTCACGCGGGGCGTGCGCCTCCACGTTGCCCCCGGACAGGATCGTCTGGAGGCGACCGGAGATGTCCTCGTAGTCGTCGAAACCGAGCACGCCGTCGGCCTCGGGCAGCGCCTCGGCGAGCTCCTTGCCGTAGCGCTCGGCCATGCAGCCGACCGCTACCACCGCCTGAGTCTTTCCATGACTCTTGAGGTCATTGGCTTCGAGGAGGGCGTCGACGGAGTCCTTCTTCGCGGCCTCCACGAAGCCGCAGGTGTTCACGACGGCGACATCGGCTGCGTCGGCGTCCTCGACGAGCTCCCAGCCGTCCGCCTCCAAGCGGCCTGCGAGCTCCTCCGAGTCCACCTCGTTACGGGCGCAGCCAAGGGTGACAAGTGCGACGGTACGGCGTTCGGGCATGGAATCAAGACTACTTCGTCCCACCGACAGCCCTCGCCGCGAGGGGTTACCGGCGGATCACCGGGCTCAGCCGACCTCGGGGTCACCCTTCGTGTACGACAGCCGCTCGACCTGGCCGGGCTTGAACTCGTCCTCGATCTGCTTGCCGTTCACATACAGCTTGATCGAGCCCGCGTCACCGAGGACGAGGTCGATCTTCTGGTTGTCCTGGAAGGTCTTCGTCTGGCCGTCCTGCAGCAGCCCGTCGAACATGGTCCGCCCGTTGTGGTCCTTGGCGGAGATCCAGCTGCGGCCCTCCGAGGCGTTCACCTTGACGGTGACCTTGTCCGCGGGGGCCGCGGCGATGGCACTGTCGGTCGGGTCGGGCTTGGGATCGGTGGGCTTCTTGGCGCTGGGGCTCGGCTTCTTGGTCGTGGGCTTGCTGGTCGCCGGGGTGGAGCCCTCGGCGGCCTGCTGCTGGCCACTGTCACCGTCGCCACCGCTGAAGGCGGTGTAGCCGACGAAGGCGACGACCGCGACGATCGCGGCGACCATGGCGGCCGTCCAATTGGGCCTGCGCGGCTCGGAGCGGATCCGCTCGGTCTCGAACAGCGGCGTGGCAGGCGTCGGCGCGGGGCGTCCGCCGTGCTCGTCGCCGTACTGTTCGAGCAGCGGCTCGGCGTCGAGGCCCACGGCACGCGCGAGCGTGCGGATGTGGCCTCGTGCGTACACGTCACCGCCGCAGCGCGAGAAATCGTCCTGCTCGATGGCCTGCACGATAGGGATGCGCACCCGGGTCGATTGGCTGACCTCGTCGACGGTCAGACCCGCGTCGACGCGTGCCTGCTGAAGGGCACGACCGATCGACGGCCGGTCGTCGTCCGCGTGCGGGTTGCGGTCTTCCGAAGGGCGGTCGTCTTCAGGGGAGTTGCCGATGGACACGGGGGCGCCTTTCGAGCGTGTAGCCACCTGCTGGAGGTTCAGTGTAGGGGGGGTGTGAATGGGTGAGGCAACCGGGCGGTCGGACTTTGTACGCCATCGGAATGGCCTGCCATCCCGCCGGCGTCGTACGCGGCTACCTCCCCCTCAACTTGACGTAGCCGATGAGGAAACGGTTGCCCCGATGCCCGTACGGGTGACGTCGTTCGAGGGGATCACCTTAAGGTTGATCCTCCCCGCGGATCACCGCGAGCACTCCCTCCAGTTCATCGGCTTTCACAAGAACGTCACGAGCCTTCGAACCTTCACTGGGTCCGACGATGTTCCTCGACTCCATCAAGTCCATGAGGCGCCCGGCCTTGGCGAAGCCCACGCGGAGCTTGCGCTGCAGCATGGAGGTCGAGCCGAACTGCGTGGAGACGACCAGTTCGGTCGCCGAGCACAGCAGGTCCAGGTCGTCGCCGATGTCCTCGTCGATCTCCTTCTTCTGCTTGGTGCCCACCGTGACGTCGTCCCGGAAGACGGGCGCCATCTGGTCCTTGCAGTGCTGCACGATGGCGTGGATCTCGTCCTCTATGACGAACGCGCCCTGCATACGGGTCGGCTTGTTCGCCCCCATGGGGAGGAACAGACCGTCGCCCTTGCCGATGAGCTTCTCGGCGCCCGGCTGGTCGAGGATGACGCGGCTGTCGGCGAGCGAGGAGGTGGCGAAGGCGAGCCGTGAGGGCACGTTCGCCTTGATCAGGCCGGTGACGACGTCGACCGACGGACGCTGCGTGGCGAGGACCAGGTGGATGCCGGCCGCGCGCGCGAGCTGCGTGATCCGGACGATGGAGTCCTCGACGTCCCTCGGCGCGACCATCATCAGGTCGGCGAGCTCATCGACGATCACCAGCAGATACGGGTACGCCTTCAGCTCCCGCTCGCTGCCCTCGGGCGTGGTGAGCTTGCCGTCCTTGACCGCCTGGTTGAAGTCGTCGATGTGCCGGTAGCCGAAGGCCGCCAGGTCGTCGTAGCGCAGATCCATCTCCCGCACGACCCACTGAAGTGCCTCGGCGGCCTTCTTGGGGTTGGTGATGATCGGCGTGATCAGGTGCGGGATGCCCTCGTACGCGGTCAGCTCCACGCGCTTGGGGTCGACGAGGACCATCCGGACGTCCTCGGGCGTCGCCCGCATCATGATCGAGGTGATCAGACAGTTGATGCACGAGGACTTGCCGGAACCGGTGGCACCGGCGACCAGGATGTGCGGCATCTTCGCCATGTTGGCCATCACGTAGCCGCCCTCGACGTCCTTGCCGAGCGCGACCAGCATGGGGTGCTCGTCCTCGGCCGCGTCCGCGAGGCGCAGCACGTCGCCGACGTTGACCATCTCGCGGTCCGTGTTCGGGATCTCGATGCCGACCGCGGACTTGCCGGGGATCGGCGAGATGATCCGGACGTCCGGGGACGCGACGGCGTAGGCGATGTTCTTCGCCAGCGCCGTGATCTTCTCGACCTTCACGGCGGGGCCGAGCTCGATCTCGTAGCGGGTGACCGTGGGGCCGCGCGTGAAGCCCGTGACGCCCGCGTCGACCTTGAACTCGGTGAAGACGGTCTGCAGCGATTCGACGACGGCGTCGTTGGCGGCGCTGCGCGACTTGCCGGGGCCACCGCGGGTGAGCAGGTCGAGGGAGGGCAGCGCGTACGTGATGTCGCCGGCGAGCTGGAGCTGCTCGGCGCGCGGCGGCAGGTCGCCCCTCGACTCGGGGGCGGACTTCGTGAGGTCCGGCACGCCGGGGGGCGTCGGCTCAGGCTCCTTCTGAGCGCCCGCCGGGGCCTTCTTGGCCCTGGCCCCCGGAACGGGTGCCGAGCGGTCCCCTGTGGCCGTCTCACCGCTGTTCTCGCCGGTGCTCTCGCCCGAGACGCCCTGCGTGAGGTCCGCGACGAGTGGCGAGGGCGGCATGCCGTGCAGCACGGCCCCGTCGAGCGCGGCGGCGGCCGCCGCGGCCACGTCGACCGCGTCCATCGGCCGTTCCATCGCGGGCTGCACGGACCGCCTGGACGTGCGCCGCTTGGCGAACGCCTCCTCCTCGGCCCGGTCCGGGTCGTACGACTGCGGGGCGGCCGCGGAGCGCTTGCGCGAGCGCACGGGCGTGGCCTCGCGCCACTCGTCGTCGTAGTCCTCCTGAGTGGCTCCGGCGAAGGCCTCGTCGTCGTGCACCACCCCGAGCCGCACGCCGAGCTGGTGCAGGCGCTGCGGGATGGCGTTGACGGGCGTCGCGGTCACCACGAGCAGCCCGAACACAGTCAGCAGGACCAGCAGCGGGACCGCGAGCACCTGGGTCATGGTGAAGCTCAGCGGCGTCGCGGCGGCCCAGCCGATGAGCCCGCCCGCGTCCCTTATGGCGCGCATGCCGTCCCCGCGCGCGGGTGAGCCGCACGCGATGTGGACCTGTCCGAGCACGCCGATGACGAGCGCGGAGAGGCCGATCACGATCCGCCCGTTGGCCTCGGGCTTCTCGGGGTGCCGGATGAGCCGTACGGCGATGATCCCGAGCAGGATCGGCACCAGCAGGTCGAGGCGGCCGAACGCGCCGGTCACCAGCATGTCGACGAGGTCACCGACCGGGCCCTGAAGGTTGGACCAGGTACCAGCCGCGCAGACCAGACCGACCCCGAGCAGCAGCAGCGCGAGCCCGTCCTTGCGGTGCGCCGGGTCGAGCCCCTTCGCGCCACGCCCTATGCCGCGGAACATCGCCCCCACGCTGTGCGCGACACCGAGCCACAGGGCGCGCACGAGCTTGTACAGGCCCCCGGTCGGATTGGGCGCCGCCTTGGGAGCCGGCTTCTTCGCCACCGCCTTCTTGGCGGGCGCCCGCTTGGGAGCCGGCTTCTTGGCGGCGGCCTTCTTCGCGGGGGCCTTTTTGGCAGCGGCCTTCTTCGCCGGAGCCTTGGTCGGCGCCGCCGTCTTCTTCGCGGGCGTCTTCTTGGCTGCGGGACGTGAGGCCATGGGTGTGAGGTTACCGGGGGAGCCGACCTTGGACACGCGTGCCCACCGCTTCACCCGATCGTGTCGCGAACTGATGGGGCGAAAACTGACGTGGCCTCAAAGCCCGAGCGGCCGCCCCGATTCCGGGGCGGCCGGTTCAGTTCTGGGAGGGCAGCGAGGGCGCTCCGCTGCCGGTTCCGGGCTCCAGGGCGTCAAGTGCCCTGCGCAGCCCGGTGAGTTTGCGCTCCAGGTGGGCCGCCGTGGCCACCGCCGCCGCGTCCGCGGACTCGTCGTCCAGCTGCTTCGACAGCGCCTCGGCCTGCTCCTCGACCGCGGCGAGCCGCGCCGACAGCTCCGCGAGCAGCCCCGCGGGCTCCTTGGCGTCCCCGACGGCCTTGCCGCCGCCCTCCAGCTGGAGCCGCAGCAGCGCCGCCTGCTCCCTCAGCTGGCAGTTCTTCATGTACAGCTCGACGAACACCGAGACCTTGGCGCGCAGCACCCACGGGTCGAACGGCTTGGAGATGTAGTCGACCGCGCCCGCCGCGTAGCCACGGAACGTGTGATGCGGTCCGTGGTTGATCGCTGTGAGGAAGATGATCGGGATGTCCCGTGTCCGCTCGCGGCGCTTGATGTGCGCAGCGGTTTCGAATCCGTCCATTCCCGGCATCTGAACGTCCAGCAGAATGACCGCGAAATCGTCCGTGAGCAGCGCCTTCAGCGCTTCCTCCCCGGACGATGCCCGTACCAGTGTCTGATCGAGCGCGGAGAGGATGGCCTCCAGCGCCAGCAGATTCTCCGGCCGGTCATCGACCAGGAGGATCTTGGCCTTCTGCACCATGGCCCGCCCTCCTCGCCCCGGCATGGGGCCGCCCCTGTCCGCAGGACTCGGGGAGGCTCCTTTCGCCACCCCAGGGGACGACTCCCTTGCGTCGTCCGTCCTTGTGCCGGTCATGGTAGCCGCACCCCGCCTGTCGCCACACCCTGTCACCGCGATGTCACCGTGCACGTAGCAGAAACGCGGTGGGAGACCAGAAGGTTCCCCGTATCCCGCGTCTCTACACGGCTTCGACCACACTCAGTCAGCAACTCATCCTGAACATTCCGGTTTCCGGTCACTCACCATGCATCCACCGCTCCATCACAGAGAGCAGATGATCCGGATCGACCGGCTTCGTAACGTAGTCGGAAGCGCCCGACTCGATGGCCTTCTCCCGGTCGCCCTTCATCGCCTTCGCGGTGAGCGCGATGATCGGCAGCCCGGCGAACTGCGGCATCCTTCGGATCGCCGTCGTCGTCGCGTAGCCGTCCATCTCCGGCATCATGATGTCCATCAGCACGACTGTCACATCGTCGTGCTGCTCGAGCACCTCGATGCCCTCGCGCCCGTTCTCCGCGTACAGGACCGAGAGACCCTGCTGCTCCAGGACGCTGGTGAGCGCGAACACGTTGCGGATGTCGTCGTCGACGATGAGGACCTTCTCGCCGCCGAACAGCAGCCCGTGCCGGGGCGCGGGCGTGCTCCTCTCAGCGGCGCCCGTCGTACCCACCGTGCCACCGCCGTCCCAGTGCTCGTCCGCGCGCTCCTGCGCGGGCAGCGGCTGGCCCTGGAGCGGGTTCTGCGGGCCCTGTGGGCTCTGCGGCGCCGTGCGCTCGGGCTCCGCCGGAGTCGACCTGCGACGGCGCCGGAAGAGCGCCGCGGGCCCGTTCTGGGTGTCCTGGTAGGACCTCACCTCGGCCGGGGTCTCCACCTCGGCCGGCTCGGGCGCCGCGTCGAGGGCGAGCCGCTCCCCCGGTTCGATGGTCGGCGCGAGCTGCGCGTACCCCTGGGGCGGCAGTTCGCGCGGGTGCATCGGCAGGTAGAGCGTGAAGGTCGAGCCGCGTCCGGGCTCACTCTGCGCGTGGATCTCGCCGCCCAGGAGGCGGGCGATCTCGCGGCTGATGGACAGGCCGAGGCCCGTACCGCCGTACTTGCGGCTCGTCGTGCCGTCGGCCTGCTTGAACGCCTCGAAGATGACGCGCATCTTGCTGGCCGCGATGCCGATGCCGGTGTCGGTCACCGAGAAGGCGACCACATCGCCGTCCACCTCGGTCAACGAGCCCGCTTCCAGCAGCTGTTCGCGGATCGCGTTCGGTACGTCCGCGCCTGCCGGCCTGATGACGAGCTCGACGGCACCGGAGTCGGTGAACTTCACCGCGTTGGAGAGCAGGTTGCGCAGCACCTGAAGGAGGCGCTGTTCGTCGGTGTGCAACGTAGTGGGCAGTTCCGGCGACACCCTTACGGAGAAGTCGAGTTGCTTCTCCGCGGTCAGTGGCCGGAACGTGGCCTCTACGTAGTCGACAAGCTGCACCAGGGCGATGCGCGTCGGCGAGACGTCCATCTTGCCCGCCTCGACCTTCGACAGGTCGAGGATGTCGTTGATCAGCTGGAGCAGGTCGGAACCCGCTCCGTGGATCGTCTCGGCGAACTCGACCTGCTTCGGGGTGAGGTTCGCGTCGGCGTTGTCGGCCAGCAACTTGGCAAGGATGAGCAGCGAGTTGAGCGGCGTACGCAGCTCGTGCGACATGTTGGCGAGGAACTCGCTCTTGTAGCGCATCGAGACGGCGAGCTGCTCGGCGCGCTCCTCCAGGACCTGCCGCGCATCCTCGATCTCGGTGTTCTTCACCTCGATGTCGCGGTTCTGCTGGGCGAGCAGTTCGGCCTTCTCCTCCAGCTCGGCGTTGGACGCCTGGAGGGCCTTTTGCCGGTTCTCCAGCTCGGCGGACCGCTCACGCAGCTGCTCGGTCAGCTCCTGCGACTGCCGCAGCAGGACCTCCGTCTTCGTATTGACGGAGATCGTGTTGACGCTCGTCGCGATCATCTCCGCGATCTGGTTCAGGAAGTCCTTCTGGATCTGCGTGAACGGCGTGAAGGACGCCAGCTCGATCACACCGAGCACGGTGTCCTCGAACAGCACGGGGATCACGATGACCTGCGCCGGGGGCGCCTCACCGAGCCCGGAGGCGATCTTCAGGTAGCCGCTGGGCGCGTTGTCCACGAGGATCGTGCGCCGCTCCTGCGCGGCCGTCCCGATGAGCGTCTCGCCGGGCCGGAACGCCGTCGGCATGGACCCCATGGAGTAGCCGTAGCTCCCGCACATGCGCAGCTCGTACGCGTCCTCGTCCGCGATCGCCGCGTCGGCGCCGTCGTCCAGCGGCAGCGCCAGGAAGAAGGCGCCGTGCTGCGCCGAGACGACCGGCGTCAGCTCGCTCATGATGAGCCCCGCCACGTCGTCGAGGTCGCGGCGGCCCTGCATCAGACCCGAGATGCGGGCCAGGTTGCCCTTGAGCCAGTCCTGCTCCTCGTTGGCGATCGTGGTGTCGCGCAGGTTGGAGATCATCTTGTTGATGTTGTCCTGGAGGACCTGGATCTCGCCCGCGGCGTCGACGTCGATCTTGAGGTTGAGGTCGCCGCGCGTCACCGCGGTGGCGACGGCCGCGATGGCACGCACCTGACGGGTCAGGTTCCCGGCCATCTCGTTCACGGACTCGGTCAGGTCGCGCCAGGTGCCGTCGACGTCACGCACGCGTGCCTGGCCGCCCAGTTGCCCCTCGGTGCCCACCTCTCGGGCCACCCGGGTCACCTGCTCGGCGAACGACGACAGCTGGTCGACCATCGTGTTGATCGTCGTCTTCAGCTCGAGGATCTCGCCGCGCGCGTCGATGTCGATCTTCTTGGTCAGGTCGCCCTTGGCGATGGCGGTCGTGACCATCGCGATGTTGCGCACCTGTCCGGTCAGGTTCGAGGCCATGCCGTTCACGGACTCGGTCAGGTCCTTCCACGTACCGGACACTCCGGGTACGCGGGCCTGGCCGCCGAGGATGCCGTCCGTGCCCACCTCGCGGGCCACCTTGGTGACCTGGTCGGCGAACGAACTCAGGGTCCGCACCATCGTGTTGAACGTGTCGGCGAGCTGCGCGACCTCGCCGCGCGCCTCAATGGTGACCTGCCGGGTCAGGTCGCCGTTGGCCACCGCGTTGGCGACCTGGGAGATGTTGCGCACCTGCATGGTCAGGTTGTTGGCCATGAGGTTCACGTTGTCGCTCAGGTCCTTCCAGATGCCCGTGACACCCGGAACCCTTGCCTGACCGCCCAGTTGTCCCTCGGTGCCCACCTCACGGGCCACCCGGGTCACCTGCTCCGCGAACGACGACAGCTGGTCCACCATCGTGTTCACCGTGGTGACGAGTTCGAGGATCTCGCCCTTGGCGTCGACGGTGATCTTCTTGGAGAGGTCGCCGCGCGCCACGGCCGTCGTGACCTCGGCGATGTTCCGCACCTGAAGCGTCAGGTTGTTGGCCATGCCGTTCACGGACTGCGTCAGGTCCTTCCACGTACCCGACACGCCCTGTACCTCGGCCTGTCCGCCGAGGATGCCGTCCGTACCCACCTCGCGGGACACCCGCGTCACCTGCTCGGCGAAGGCGGAGAGCTGGTCCACCATCGTGTTGAGGGTGTTCTTCAGCTCCAGGATCTCGCCGCGCGCGTCCACGTCGATCTTCTGCGACAAGTCACCACGCGCCACCGCCGTGGCCACCTGGGCGATGTTGCGCACCTGGGCCGTGAGGTTGCCGGCCATGCCGTTCACGGAATCCGTCAGATCGCGCCACACGCCGGCGACGCCGGGCACCTGCGCCTGGCCGCCGAGACGGCCCTCGGTGCCCACCTCACGGGCCACCCGGGTCACCTGGTCCGCGAAGGCGGAGAGCTGGTCGACCATCGTGTTGATGGTGTTCTTCAACTCCAGGATCTCGCCGCGCGCGTCCACGTCGATCTTCTGCGACAGGTCACCACGCGCCACCGCGGTCGTGACCTGAGCGATCTGCCGCACCTGTGAAGTCAGGTTTCCGGCCATGAAGTTGACGGAGTCGGTCAGTTCCTTCCACGTGCCGCTCACGCCGTCCACGCGGGCCTGACCGCCGAGGCGGCCCTCCGTACCCACGTCCCGCGCCATCCGCGTCACCTGGTCGGCGAAGCTCGACAGCTGGTCCACCATCGTGTTCACGGTGTTCTTCAGCTGGAGCATCTCGCCGGAGACGTCGACGGTGACCTTCTGCGACAGATCACCGTTCGCCACCGCCGTCGTCACCTGGGCGATGTTGCGCACCTGCCCGGTGAGGTTGCGGAACGCGGTGTTGACGGAGTCGGTCAGGTCCTTCCACGTACCGGCCGCGCCGGGTACGAGCGCCTGACCGCCCAGCTCACCCTCGACACCGATCTCCCGCGCCACGCGCGTCACTTCGGAACCGAAGGCGGACAGCTGGTCCACCATCGTGTTGACGGTGTTCTTCAGCTCGAGCATCTCGCCCGCGACGTCGACGGTGACCTTCTGCGACAGATCACCGTTCGCCACCGCCGTCGTGACGGTCGCGATGTCCCGCACCTGAGTTGTGAGGTTCCGGAAAACCGTGTTCACCGAATCGGTGAGGTCCTTCCACGTGCCGGCGGCTCCCGGCACATTGGCCTGGCCACCGAGCTGACCCTCGGCACCGACCTCGTTGGCCACACGCGTGACCTCGTCCGCGAAAGTTCGCAGAGTCTCCGTCATCTGGTTGATGGTCTCGGCCAGCTGGGCGACCTCGCCGCGCGCCGACACCGTGACCTTCTGCGACAGGTCACCGTTGGCGACGGCCGTGGTGACCTGGGCGATTCCACGCACCTGCGCGGTCAGGTTGCCGGCCATCAGGTTCACCGAATCGGTGAGGTCCTTCCACACACCGGCCACACCGGGCACCTGCGCCTGGCCGCCGAGCTCACCCTCCGTGCCCACTTCGCGGGCCACACGCGTGACCTCGGAGGAGAACGACGACAGCTGGTCCACCATCGTATTCACGGTGTTCTTCAGCTCGAGCATCTCGCCCGCGACGTGAACCGTGACCTTCCGGGACAAGTCGCCCTTGGCCACCGCGGTGGTGACGAGAGCAATGTCACGTACCTGTGCGGTCAGCCGGTACGCCATTGTGTTGACCGAATCCGTGAGGTCCTTCCACGAACCGGACATTCCACGTACGCGCGCCTGTCCACCGAGCTTGCCCTCGGTACCCACCTCGCTGGCCACACGCGTGACCTCGTCGGTGAACGTGGAGAGCTGGTCGACCAGGTTGTTGACGGTCCGGCCGACCTTCAGGAATTCGCCGCGCAGCGGATGCCCATGCCCCTCGGGCTTCCCTTCCGGCACCTGGGCCCGCAGCTCCATCCGGGGCGACAGGTCGCCGTCCGCGACCGCGGAGAGCACCCTCCCGACCTCTGAGACGGGCCGTACGAGGTCGTCCACGAGCGCGTTGGACGCATTGATCGCCGTGGCCCAGGAGCCCTCACAGGCGCCCGTCTCGAGCCGCTCGGTGAGCTTGCCCTCGCGGCCGACCATGCGCCGCACTCGGGACATCTCACCCGTCAGGTGCAGATTTCGGTCGGCCACCTCGTTGAAAACGGCCGCGATCTCCGACATCACCCCGTCGCCGCTGACGGTCAGGCGCTTGCGGAAATTGCCGTCTCTCATCGCGACAAGACCTGCGAGCAGCCTGTTCAGCGCCGCGGTATCCACGGTCGTCGTACCGCTGCCACCGCGCGTTTTGCGCTGTTTTGTCAGGGACTGTCCGCCTTCTGCGCGCGCCTTCTTGCTTCGCGTCGCTGCGCCAGACTCCACTGTGTCCCTCCCGCAGGGATCGACCTGTACTGCTCGGGTTGCTCGGGTGTTTCTCGGATTCGCTTCTACCGCCGCACCGGCACTTCAATGCGTTCTTCTATGGAAGCTTGCCCAGTGTTTCACCATGGCTGAACCAGGCCATAACAGTTCGGCAGCTTCGCACACCGTCCGCACACCCTCCGGGCGGAAACACAGACGACCGGCATCCGCATGGACGGCGAAGGTAAGTAACCTTGCATACGGCTGTCCACCCACCCCGGTCTGCCCGGCCTGGGCGGTGGCGGAAAACGAGCGGGCATCGGAGGGGCGGCCGAGACATGGGTACGGGAGACCTGAGCCTCGACACTCGGACATCGAGTACAACTCGTACAGGGAGTTCTGTGATCACCGCGCGCGCGGCTGCCACTTTCGAGCCGGTCGGACGCTCCGTCGCGACCGCCCGCTCCTTCGTACGCGACACCCTCCAAGGGTGGGGCCATGCGGACATCATCGACGACGCCGTCGTTCTGACCAGCGAACTCGTGACAAATGCCGTGGTTCACGCGGGCACATCCGCGGAGGTTCTGTGCCTGCGAAGTGAGGACCACGTCCGCATCGAGGTCTCCGACCGCTATCCGGAGCGCGAGATTCCGCTGCAGTCGTCCGCCATGAACATGGGCAGCCCGGACCGCGAGGGCGGCCGCGGCCTCCAGCTCTGCGCCGCGCTCGCCAGCCGCTGGGGCGTGGACTATTCGGCCACCCACAAGCGGGTCTGGTTCCAACTCGACCTCCCCGAGCGCTCGGTGGGCACCCGCGCCGCGGGCCCCAACCTCCCCACCAACCTCCTCCCGCTCGCGGACGAGCGGGTCCGCGTAGCCGTCGTCCAGATCGACCGGGTCGGCGCGATCACCGGGTGGAACGAGGACGCGGAGGAGCTGTTCGGGTACGCGGCCGAGCAGGTCACCGGTAAGCCCCTCACGGACTTCGCGGCCTGGCCGCACACCCCCGGCACCAGCACGGGCATCGTCGACGCGCTCCAACTCTCGCGCTGGGAGGGCAGTTACGGCATCCGCACCGCCAACGGCCGCGTGACGCCCGTGTACGCCTCGCACCTGCGCGTCCGCGACACCGACGGCGACCCGTCGACCGTCTGCCTCCTGGTGCGCGACCACGAGCGGGCGGTCCTCCAGACCCCGCTGCGCCTCCCCTCCCCCGACCCGGGGGCGCACTCCGAGAGCCAGGGCTCCGACCCGTTCGAGGTCTTCATCGGCTCGCCGGCGCCCGACGACCTCGACGGACTGCTCCAGCGCACGGTGGAGCGCGCCCGCGACATGCTCGACGGCGACTCCGCGTTCCTGCTCCTCGCCACGGACGACGAGACGGAGCTGGAGGTCCGCGCCTCGACCGGCCTGCCCTCCGCACGGCAGCGCTTCGCGCGCGTGCCCGTCGAAGTCGGCCCCAACCGCTACGGCTCGGCCCGAATGCCCGCCGTGCACGAGGACCTGACCCAGGTCCCCGGCGCCGTCCCGCTCCTGAACGGCACGGGCATGCGCTCGGTCGTCACGGTCCCCCTCAAGGTCGAGGGCCGCCTCACGGGCTCCCTGGGCGTCGCGGCGGAGGCCCCGGACCGCTACTCGAACGAAGAGGCGCTGCGCCTGCAGTTCGCCGCCGACCGCATCGCACTGGCCGTCGAGTCGGCCCGCCTCGGCGAACTCGAAAAGCTCCGCCGCGGCTCGCTCAGCTTCCTCGTCGAGGCCTCCGATCTCCTGGCGGGCACGCTCGACAGGGATCAAACCCTGGCGCTCATGGCCCAGATGACGGTCCCGACCCTCGCCACGTGGTGCGCGGTCTACACGATCGCCGACCAGGCCTCCGAGCCATATCTCTCCTATGTGCTGCACGAGGACGAGGAGCGCATCGACGGACTCAAGGCGCTCCTTTCGAAGATCGCGCCCCCGGACCCGGTCCCGACCCCGGGCGCACGCGTCTGGGCGGCCCCCGCGGAAGCCGCCCACCAGGCAGCACTGCGTACGTCCATGAGAAGCCTGGGTCTCGGCGAACCGGCGAGCGTCAGCTCCGGCATCGGCACGACGCTCCAGACGGCCTCGGCGGTCGGCGGCGAGACCGTCGTCCTGCCTCTGGTGGCCCGCAACCGCGTCATCGGCATGCTGACCCTCGGCAAGCCGACGGACGAGCACTTCCGCCAGGAAATCCTGGAGCTGGCCGAGGACTTGAGCCGCAGGGCCGCCCTGGCCCTCGACAACGCGCGCCTCTACTCGGAGCGCATGGCGATCAGCCAGTCCCTCCAGCGCAGCCTGCTGCCACCGGAGTTGCCCGAAGTCCCGGGCGTCGAGGTGGAGGTCATCTACCGCGCGGCCGGCGAGGGCAACGAGGTGGGCGGCGACTTCTACGACCTGTTCCCCATCCGGGACGACGCGTACGGCTTCGCCATCGGCGACGTCTGCGGCACGGGCCCGGAGGCGGCGGCCGTCACCGGCCTGGCCCGCCACGCCCTGCGCCTGCTCGCCCGCGAGGGCTTCGGCGGCCCGGCGGTCCTGGAACGCCTGAACGCGGCGATCCTCGACGAGGGCGCCCGCAGCCGCTTCCTCACCCTGCTCTACGGGGAGTTGTGGCCGCAGGAGGACGGCTCGGCGATCGTGAAGATGGTCTGCGCCGGCCACCCGCTCCCGCTCCGCCTGCGCCAGGACGGCTCCGTCGCCCCGTACGCGGAGCCCCAGCCGCTGCTCGGCGTCATGGACGACCTGGAGCTGTACGAGCAGACGCTGACGCTCGACCCGGGCGACGTCCTGCTCTGCGTCACGGACGGCATCACCGAGCGCCGCGAGGGCAGCCGCATGCTCGGCGACGACGGTCTGGCGGATGTCCTCTCCACCTGTACGGGCCTGACGGCCGGGGCTGTTGCCGCCCGCATCATGCGCGCGGTGGAGCGCTTCGCCGCGGACGCCCCGTCGGACGACATGGCGATCCTCGCGATGCGCGTCCCGGGCCTGCACCACGATTGACGGGCCCCCTGGGGACAGGGGGCGGCGGGGGCATGAAAAAGGCCCCCGCCCAATGGGCGGGGGCCTTCAATTCACGAGCCCCCAAGCGGAATCGAACCGCTGACCTTCTCCTTACCATGGAGACGCTCTACCGACTGAGCTATAGGGGCCTGTCGCTTTCGCGGAGTTTTCCGCTCGGCAACAAAATAAAGCTTACCTGATGTTGAGGCCCCTGCGAACCACCGCCCAGGTAGGCCCTAGAAGGCCGGCTGCAGCAATCCGCCCAATGCGTTGCAGGCATGCACGACCCGCTGCAACTGCCGCCGTGACATTGCCGCTTCGACCGGCAGGGCGAGCGTCTCGTCGGCGGCCAACTCGGTTTCCGGGAGCGCGATGTCGAACCGGAAACCCGGCAGCCGGTGCACCGGCGTCTTCACCGGCACCCGGCACTCGACGCCCTTCCCGCGCAACACCCGCGCGAAAGCGTCCCGATCCGGCCGCCCATTACCGGGCACCCGCACCACGTACTGCTGATACGTGTGCCCCTCCTGCCCCACGGGAGTCCGCACGCCGGTGAGCCGCGCGCTCAAATAGGCGGCGTGCACGCGGCGTTGAGCCACCTCGTCGTACGACTTCTCGGACTCGCCGGGCTCCTCAAGCACGAGCAGGCCGTGACGCCGGCCCAGCTCCCTCAGCCGGGCGAGATCGGCCCGGTGCCCAAAGCGGTGCACGGCGACGACCGCGGCCGTCCGTTCACCAAGACTGGCGGCTACGTGGGAGGGATCGATGCAGTACGTCTCCGGGTGAATATCGGCGAAGACCGGCACGGCCCCCGCCCGCACGACGTCCTCGGCGACCTCGACGTTCCCGAACGCCGGCACGATGACCTCGTCGCCGGTACCGACGCCTGCGGCTCGCAGCATTTCAACTGTGCCCATGTCAGGGATCGTGCCCACACGACGTGAACGACAGGTGACGAGCAACAAAAAAGAGCTGGTCCCCGAACCAAAGGGTTCGGGGACCAGCTCTTTTATCAAAATTAGTTCGGCGGCGTCCTACTCTCCCACAGGGTCCCCCTGCAGTACCATCGGCGCTGTGAGGCTTAGCTTCCGGGTTCGGAATGTAACCGGGCGTTTCCCTCACGCTATGACCACCGAAACACTATGA
>NZ_JBITCS010000052.1:0-42111 GCF_044453445.1 Streptomyces sp. NPDC051684
GGCTCAACGACCACCCAGGCCTGATCAGTCAGCTCATGACGACGCACCACGAAAACACCAACGCGCCAACCACTTTGCGGACACGACCTAGGCGCCAGCCCGCCGCCACCTTCGGGATCCAGTCCCGGTCCCGCACGGTGTGCCGGAGCGTCAACCGGGTGCCGGTGGCGGTCGGCGCCAACTCCCAGCGCAGCAGGTCCGTGCCGAGGGTGTTCTCGAGGAGCGTCGGCGGCTCGGCGCGCACCACCTCGGCCGCCATGTCCTGGGGCTTCTCGTCGTCGATCATCGTGATGGTGGCGCCGCCGGCCTAGGAGAGGTCGCGGTCGGCGGTGTAGGGCGCCCATGCGGCGAGCTGCCCGGGCTCGGTCAGCGCGGCCCACACCTTCTCGGGCGGGTGGCGCAGATCGCGGGTGAAGACCAGCGTCCAGCGGTCCTCCTCCTGCGCGCGGTCCACCTGGGCGAGCGGGCTCGGGCGGTAGGTGTCGTCGGGGGCATGACTCCTCCTGGTTGTCGAGGTGCGCTCAAGGGCGTCGAGGTGCCGGCCCCACAGGGCGCGACAGGGCTGGAGCCAGTCGTCGAGCGCCTGGAAGGGACCCGCGTGGATGCGGTAGATCCGCCGCTGCGCCCGCGTGGCTGCGGGCCGAGAGCAGCGTGACCGAGCTGGTGGAGGCGCTCGACGTCAGCCAGCCCACGGTGTCCAAGCAGCTGAAGGTCCGCAGGGAGGCCGGCTTCGGCACCGTCCGCAGCGGTGTGCCGGACGCCCCTGCCTGCTCTACGCTCCATGGGCATGCTGATCGAGCACCGTGGAAAACGGCCCGTGGTCCCCGAGTCCGCCTACGTCGCCCCCTCGGCCGTGCTGTGCGGCGCGGTCGTCCTGGGAGAGCGCGCCCGCGTCCTGCACGGCGCCGTGCTCACCGCCGAGGACGGCGCGGTACGTACCGGCCGCGACGTCGTGGTCATGGAGAACGCCCTGGTCCGGGGCCGGGCGAAGACCCCCGCCGTGCTGGGCGACTCCGTGTTGATCGGGCCGCACGCGCACATCAACGGGGCACGCGTCGAGGACGAGGTCTTCGTGGCGACCGGGGTGTCGATGTTCCCCGGGTCGGTGGCGGGGACCCGCTCGGAGCTGCGGATCAACAGCGTGCTCCACGTCAACTCCCGGCTGGCACCGGACAGTGTGGTGCCCATCGGCTGGATCGCGGCCGGTGATCCGGCCCGGCTGTTCTCCCCGGACCGGCACGACGAGTTGTGGGAGGAGCAGGAGGGGCTCGACTTCCCGGGCACCGTCTACGGCGTCCGGCGCGGCACCTCGATGCGGGAGATCATGGAGCGCCAGGTCGACTTCTACGGAGCGCACCGGGAGGACCGACCCCTGCCCGACTGACGTGCCGGACAGGGGGCCCGCCCGGCACGTCCGGCCGATGTCAGCGGCTCAACGCCGGGGCTACTCGTAGGTCCGGTCGAGCAGTTCGAAGAACACGTCGCCGCGCACGATCTCGAACGGCTCGTCCAGCAGCTTCGCCAGTTCCGCGATGTCGCTCGGTGTCCAGCTCCACGCGTTGATGGCCGCGGCGACGAACATCGGCTCGTCTGGGTCGCGGCCCTTGACGTGGCTCAGCAGCGCGTCCCGGAAGTCGGCGCCCTTGCCCTGCGGATAGAAGTTGCCGATCACCGGGATCCCGGCCGGCCGGGACTGGAGGTCCCCGGTCTCCCAGGACTGGACGACGCCCCGCAGCGGCGTGTTCTTCCGGAACGATGCCATGACCCGCTCGTCGAACGGCACCCAGCCGTCGTTGTCCGCGTTGCGCGGGTTGTACGCGTAGACGAGATCCATGCCGGTGCGCCGCAGATAGCGCCCGGTGAGCTCGGTGTACGCGTCGAGCGCCGCCTTCGGCCACGAGCCCGGATAGGTGTAACCGGCGCCGGAAGGACCGCAGACGAGCAGGTCGTTGTCGGTGGCGGTCCTTTGGTAGTACGCGAGTTGAGCGGGCCCGATGTCGGCGAGCAGCGGGCTGACGGTCCAGTTGACGGGTACGTCGCCGCGCTTGGGGTCGTCCCAGATGTCACGCATACGGCGCTGGCAGTACTGGACGTTGTCGCCCTCGCCGACGGTGAAGGTGACGTACACGCGGTTGCGCAGCTCGGCCTTGGGGCGCGTGGGCACCCGGCCGGAGATCTTCGCAGGGACGCCGGCGTGCACGGTGCCGTTCATGTAGAAGTCGGCGGCGACGACCGGCACACCGTGCTGCGAGGCCCGGTCCACGCCGCCCCACTCGCCGGCCACGTCGTTGGGGAACCACCCGGCGTACGGGGTCGTCGGTGGCGCCTTGGCGAGCACCTCGTCGAGCAGCTTGCCGGTGTCGCCGGACGGCGGCAGCCACAGCACCATCGCCCGGCTCGCCACCACGTAGTCCCGGAAGTACGGGAAGGGCTCGACGCGGGTCGGCGCGGTGGCGGTCGCGGTCACCAGGAACTGGTTCCACAGGTCCGCCTCGACGGTCAACTGCGCTGTCCCGGAAGGAGCCTTGAAGTGGTAGACGAAGTAGCCGCCGCCGTCGGCGAAGCGGTTCGCCTTGTCGCCGAGCGAGGAGTTCAGGCCGTCGAACAGATACGGCTTCTCGCCGTCCGTGCCCGGTGTGAAGGACGCGAGTTCCTTGCCGTCCGCCGTGACCTTGACGGAGCCGACCGAGGCGCCCCAGCCGTCGTCGCCGAAGGAGTCCTGGAAGCGGAGGTAGACATAGTTGTCGCCGCCCAGTTCGGGGCTGAGGTCGAGCGTGCGCACCTTCCGGTTGGAGGTGTCCCGGATCCGCTCGCTCTCCCGTGCCACCTCCCGCCACCTGACGCCGCTCACACTCACCGTCCGGGTCGGCGGCAGGCCGGACAGCAGAGCGTGGTCGCAGTGCGGGAAGAGCTTGTCGAGCTGCCACCGGTAGGTGGCGAGGACGTCGTCCGCGTCGAAGCGGCCCCGCAGGTCCACCAGCGTCTTCAGCCCGTGCTCGCGCGCCTGGTCGGCGGTCGCGGCGACGCCGCGCTTGAGTCCCGCGAGTGTGGTGGCGACGTTCACGGAGTCCGGCACGTCGGGGTCGACCAGGACTGCGCCGCGCACTCGGTCGCGGTAACGGCCCACCAGGTCAAGGGCGTTGTCGTGCTGCGTGACGGACGCGCCGGTGCTCGACAGCCACCGCAGGTCGGCCGCGCCGTCGTCGAAGGTGAAGTAGAGACGGGGCCCGCTGCGGTTCACCGTCCCCTGAAGGGTCGTCAACAGCAGCTGGTCGTAGCCGTTCAGGTCGCCGACGTGGGCGACGTCGAGCCGGGTCGGCCGCCCGAAGGAGGGCAACAGGCGGTCGGGTGCGGCGCGTTCGGTGGACGCTGCCGCCGCGGCGGAGCCTGGCAGCGAGATTCCGAAGGCCCCGGCGGCCAGGGCCGCTCCGCCGGTCCGCAGGACGGTTCTTCGTGTCACCATCGACGTTCACTGCTCCTCGATCGGGCCACCATGAGATCGGTCCACTCTGAGACGGGTCACTCTGACATCGTTGTCGACCGTCGGTGAACGTAACCAGGCGGGGGGCCGTTGTCCATGGGGTGCGCACGGACCTTTGAGTGAAGTGCCCGTTGTCCGGGCGGTCTTGCCCAGTGGGGCGGGTTCGGTCAGGGTGAGGGGTGGTGCGGCAGGGTGCGAAAGCGCGACCTCGCGCACCGGACCTGATCACGGGGGTGGCATGGGTTCCGGAACGGCTTCGCCGGGCGGTTCGGCTTCGGGTGCGGGAGGTATGCGCGTACGCGACGTGGTGCGCGACGTCGTCGCCGAAGTGGCCCCGGAGGAGCAGCCGTTGGTGGCCGGGCTCGCCCGATTCGACGACGCCACGGTCGTGCGGCGGCTCGGCGACCGTCGCGGCAGGCGTGAACCGCTGGGCTTCGGGCTCGGCGAGGTCGTCGCGCTGGTGACCCCCGTGGTGTGGCTCGCGGTGAACCAGACGGCGCAGCGGGTCGTGGGCGCCGCGCTGGACGGTGCCGCAGGGCGAGCGAGGGCCGCGCTGCGCAGGCTGTCCCGCAGGCCGCCCGAGGTCGTCACGGTGCCGCCGCTCAGTCGCGAACAGCTGCTGATGGTAAGGGAGTTGGTTCTTGAGGTGGCCGCGGAGCGCGGCCTGGCGGCGGAGCGGGCGGAGGGGGTCGCCGACGCGGTGGTGGCCAGGCTGGTACTGGCCGGGCCGGAGGGCGGCGGTCCAGCGGATCCAGGCCCGGCCGGCCCCGCTGACCCGGGTGGTCCTGCCGGCCCCGGCCCGGCGGGTCCCGCCGATCGCGGCGGCCCCGTTGACCCCGGCCCGGCAGGGCCCGCAGGTCCGTCCGGGCCCACCGACCCGCCCGGTGGTGCCGTGTGACGGTCGGCATGCCCGCCGACGCCCACGCCGACGCCGCGTCAGGTGCGGCGCGACCCCTGGCCCCCTCCCGGCTCGACGAGCGGGTCCTCGCGGCCGGCACCACCCTGCGTTTCGCTCTGCTTCTGCTGCTGTTGACGGCAGCGGGCGCCAACATGGTCCCTCGGGTCGTCCGGCACCTCCTCGCCTCGCCGGAACTCGCCGACAAGGCGTGGGCGTGCTGGATGGCCGCGGGCATCGACGCCACCGGCTCCCTGAACGCGGGCTACGTCGAATACGCCCACAACGTCGCGCCGTTGGAGGCGTGCACGGCACAGTACGAGCAGGACTTCGACGGGGTGTCGCTCGCCGTGGGCGCGGCGGCTCTCGCCGTGGCCTTCGCCGTGTACTGGCTGCTGCCGGTCTGGCGGACGCGAAGCTCCAAGGTCGCCGCTGTGGACGTGATGGACGTGCACGGCGGTCTGCGGCCCCTGCTCGACGAACTGGTGGCCGTCGCGGGGCTCACCCGCCCGCCCCGGTTCGTCGTCGACCCGGCGGCGGTGTCGACGGCCGGCGCCGTCGCGTTCGGCCGACTGCGCGCTCCCACGGTCCGGCTCGACGGCGGCCTGGTCGCGCTGTGCGACACGCAGCGCGACCGGTTCCGTGCCGTGGTGCTCCACGAACTCGCGCATCTGCGCAACGGAGACACCACGGTCACGTACGCGACCGTCGCCCTGTGGCGGGTGTTCCTCGCGCTCGTCCTGCTCCCGTGGGCGGCGGTGAGCGTGGACATCCTCTTCATCGCCGGAACCCCCGAGGTCCGAGGGCAGTTCGCGCCGTTCAACGCGCACGACCTGGCCCTCGCCGCTCTGCTCGTGCTCGCGATCCACCTCGCCCGCGCCGGAATCCTGCGCAACCGGGAGATCTACGCCGACCTCATGGCGGCGCGCTGGGGCGCGAGCGCGGAGCCGTGGGAGGTGCCCTCCCGGGAGCCGTCCGGCGCCTGGTCGCGGCTGCTCGGCGGATTCCTCGAACTCTGGCGCACCCACCCGTCCTGGGCGCTGCGCCGGGCGTCGCTGACCGACCCGAAGGCGCTGTTCGTGCTGGAGCGCCTGCCCCTGTTCCTGACCGGGCTCGCCGCCGACGTCCTCGTCTGGCACCTGGGGAGCGTGTCGAACTCCGCGCTTCCCGTGAAGGCGGTTCTCGTCGCGGGGCTCGCCGTGGGCATCGCGGGCGTCGCACTGTGGCGCGCGGTGCTGTACGCGCTCCTCGCCGGGCGGCGGCCCCCGTCCGGGGCGCCCGTCGGCCTGTGGCTCGGCCTCGGCCTCGTGGTGGGCGAGCTCGTCGGTCCCGGATCGGCGTACAACCACTGGCTGCCCGCGCACCCCGAGGCGCTGTTGATCCTGGTGGCGGCGCTGGTCCTGGTGATGACGTGGACCGCGCACAACGCCGAGTGGTGGCTCGGGACCTGGCGTGGGCGCTCCCCGGCCCCGGCCGTACTGGTGGGCCTCGCGGCGCCCGCCCTCGTCCTCGCCTCCGTCCTTTACTGGTGGTACGCCGAGGGCCGGGCCCTCACCGACGGCTGGCCGTACACGACGGCCGGGCTGCTGGGCTCGTACGGTCTGCCGGGGCTGCCGCCCCCGGACATCGGCCCGCTGCTGGACGTCGTCGCGGTGGTGGGTGTGCTGCCCGGCACCGACGCGTCCGTGGACAGCTTCTGGTGGGCGGGAGTGCTGCTGTGGACGGTTCCGCTGCTCGCTTCGGTGGCCCGGCCGCCCTCGCGGGCACCGAAGTGGCTCGCTCGGGCGCTGCCCGGGAGGGCCGAGCCGCTCGCCCCGAACCGTGCCCGGCCGGGGCGGCTCCTCGCCGCTGGTCTGGCCGGAGCCGTGGTGTGCTGGGCCGGTCTCGCCCTCGCCCTGTCCCATCTGCACACACCGGATCCGGCGGCCGTGCGCATGACGGGCCCGTTCCAGCTCGAGCACCTGATGTGGCCGGTCCTGGTGATCTGCGGCGCGATGGCCCTGACGGCCGCTGTCGTCGCCGCGGTGACACGCACCGTGTGGCTGCCCGCCGGACTCGTCGCGGCCGGTGTCACCGGCCTGCTGGGCGCGGGTGCCACCTTCCTCCTGATGGCGGCGGACGGCTGCCTCGGCCCGCTCGACACCATGACCAGTACGTGCGGTTGGCTGCCGGGGGCGGCGGGGCCGCTGGTGCGTACGGAGTTGGCCTACGTGCTGTGCCTGGGCACACTGCTGGCGGGCCTGGCCGCTTTCGTGGGACGCGGCGCCGGGCTGCTGGCCCGAGCGACCCGGCGGACGAGAACGCCCACCGCCTTGAACCAACGAACTCACCAGAGTCGTCGGCGAGTTGTCCCGGTGGCGGCCGTCGCGGTCGTGGCCGCGAGTGTCGGCGCGGCGCTCCTCGCCACCCAGGCGGCCGGCCCGGCCACTCGCTCCGCCCGGCCGTCGGAGGCGATGCTGGACCAGTCGGTGGCGACCCCGTCCGCGGAGTTGACCCGCCTGGAGGGCAAGGCCTGGGCGGCGGTCGGCGGCCTGGACCATCTCAACGCGTTCATGGCGGCCGAGCGCGACTACACCGCCGCTGTGCGGGTGGCGGGCGAGTCCGCGTCCGACACCGAATTTCGCGCGGCCATCCGTGAGTTGGGGCCGCGGTGCACCGCGCTGGCCCGGACGGCTGCCCGGGCCGCCGCGTACTTCCGCGTGCCCGAGCCGACGGGGCAGCAGATGTGGACGTCGGTGCTCACCCGCCACCGGCAGTTGGCGACCGCCTGCCGCGACCTGACGGCGCGGCCCGGGGCCGGGACGGCCGAGATCGCCACGACCGCCCGGCAGTCCGCCGTCGACTCGACGGACGCGATGCTCTACTGGCTCGCCGAGACGGGCGCGATCCGGCAGCGGCCCTCGTGAAGGCCCCGTGAACATACTGCGCTCAACCGGCCAGCGAAACAGCAGGTTCATGACAAGACTGTAAAGGCGCCACTACGGTCGGTGCATGGGGAACGTCAAAGTGCATACCACTCGGGGGAGTTGGCGCAGGGCCGGAGCGACCACCGGCCCCGTCGCCGTCACCGTACTGACCGCGATGCTCGCGCTGACCTCGTGCGGCGGCGACAGTACCGAGGCCAAGGCCGAGAAACCGACCGAACGTCACACCGTCGTCCTGGAGGCCACCTCCGACTACGGCAGGCCGATCGCCATCAACTACTTCGGTACGGCGTCAGGATCGAAGGGCCTGACCACCTTCGGCGAGAAGGGCAAGGGGAACCTGTCGGCCGCGTCGCCGTGGAAGGTGAAGCTCACCGTCAAGGGCCGGAACCCGTGGGTGCACCTGTCGGCCAACGGGACCGGCTGCATCGGGCGCGCGACCGGCGGCGACTCGTGCGAGACCGGAGCCATCCCCGACGAGGCCGACATCGAAGGGAAGGGCACCACCACGTGCCGGATCACCATCGACGGCAAGGTCGTGTCCAAGGAGTCGTACACGTATCCCACGATCATTCCCGTCACCTGTCTGACGCCGCGCGGCGGAAAGGCGAAGTGAGGGACCGTGACCGATGACACCGCGGGATCCGTCCCGCAGAAGCACTCCCGGCGGCGCACCCTGCTCATCGCGCTGCTCCTCCTGCTCCTCCTCGTCGCCGGACTCCTCGTGTGGGTCCTCCTGCCCGGCGACGGATCGGACGACTCGGACTCACCGCTGCGCGAGGACCTCAACCGCTCCGCCGAACTGCTCCGCGGCGCGCCGGCGCTCCACTACACGGGCACCATCAAGGTCAAGGGCCAGGAGGACGCCCGTGTCGACCTGATCGTGGACAACCCCGGTGACGGCCTCGGCACCCTGGCCAAGCCGGACGGGCCCGCGGTCGACTACGTGGGTGTCGACGGCAAGTCGTATCTGCGGGGCGACACCGAGGCATGGCAGGGGCTCGGGATGGCCTCCGCGTCCAAGGTGCTCGCCAAGGATCCGCGCCGGGTCGCGCCGGGCGTGTTCTTCCGCAAGGACCTCGCCGGGGTCCTGGCGCCTCCGGCGCTGGCGAAGACCCTGCTGTTCGAGGATGTACCGGACAAGAAGATCACCGCGGGCGACCCCGTCGAAGCGGGCGACCACACCTGCACCCCCGTCCACGCCGACGGCATGACGGTCTGTCTGGGCGAGAAGGTGAAGGGTGACGCCCGGTTCGTCGACCGTGTCACCTTTCCCGGCAAGTCGCTCGTGCTCGACATCGAGCCGATGTCACGGAAGGCCGTCAGGGAGTTCTCCCGTGACTTCCGCTCGACGCTGCCCCTGACGTACGAGGCGGTCGACGACCAGATCGACGTGACCAACCAGATCCTGCGCGACTACAAGGGCAAGTGCGCCCCGACAGCCTGCACCTTCCGGTCCCGGACGACCGTCACGTACCTCGGGTCCGCCGCGGCTCCCGAGGCGGCCAAGGACGTTCGGGTGCGGTACGCGTGGGTCATGAAGCGGGACGGAAGGACGGTGAAGGTCGGCCCGGGCTGCTCGGGCACCCTGCTGATCAAGCCGGGCCGGTCGAAGGACCTAGCCTGTACGGCCACCGGTTCCTCCGTGCCCGCGGGACAGACCAGCGGGCAGTACAGCGGCGCGATCCACACCTCCGACTTCGCGCTCACCAAGGCCGAGTACGAGGATGTGCTGCGTCTCGCGGCCGACAACGCCGAGAAGGTCGAGGACCTGCACGACCTGCCGGCCGTCGACTGAGCCCGGTCCCGCGGGGTTCCGGGGCGCGGCCGGCTCAGTCGAGCACGGCCGTCGCCTCGACCTCGACGAGGACATCGGGCTCGAAGAGGTGGTCGACCCCGATCAGCGAGGCCGGCGGGAGCCGATCCCCGAGGCCCAACTCCGCGGCCACCTGGCCGACTCCGGCCATGAACGCGTCGATCCGCTCCGGCGTCCACCGCACCACGTAGAACGTCAGCCGTACCACGTCGTCGAAGGTCGCCCCGGCTCCCGCGAGGCCCGTCGCGGCGTTGCGCAGTGCGTGGGCGACCTGGCCCGCGAGATCGCCCGGTGCGAGCTGAGTACCCTCCGGGGTCCGGGCGATCTGCCCGCTCACGTACACATGACGCGTGCCGGTGGCGACTGCGACGTGGTGGTACGGGGTGGGTTGCAGCATTCCGGCAGGCGTGAAACGGCGCACGGACATCGGGGCTCCTCATGTCGGATCGACTCGCAGGTATACCTTTGCTACCTGGTACACGAAGGACACTTCAACGAGACCAGGTTTCGGCATGGATACCGCCCCCACCTCCGCCCCCGCCCCGGACGGCGAACTGCGCGTCACCGCCCCGCACCGGGAACTCCTCGACCAGGTGCTGGACAAGTGGTCGCTGAGCGTCCTCAACGAACTGTGCGAACGGCCCCGCCGGTTCAACGAACTGCGCCGCGCCATCCCGGCGGTGACCCAGAAGTCGCTCACCGCGACGCTCCGGCGACTGGAGCGCAACGGCATCGTCGAGCGCGAGCTGCTCAGCTCCCGGCCGGTCGCCGTCGAATACCGGATCACACCGCTCGGCAAGACACTTCGCCGGCCGATCGACGTGCTGCTGGACTGGGCCACGACCCGCATGCCCGAGATCGAACGCGCGCGCAGATCCTTCGACGGCGAGTGATGTGAAGGCACTTCCACACATGTCCTTCACGCAGATGGGGGGCTGTTACCCGGTTATGACATGGCGATCTTGACGTCAAGGGATGTCGGGCAAGTAGGTTCGTGATGCACCGATTTACCGTGACGAACCGGCGTTCACCCGCCGGGAGGAGGGGGCGTCCCATGGGGTCCCATGCCCGACCCAACCGGCTGCACCGGACCGGAGCCAGAGTCGCGACGGTCGCGCTCTTCGGCGCCGTCCTGCCGATCACCGCCGGTGGCATCGCCCAGGCGGCCACACCGGCCGCCACGCACTCCGCCGAACAGGGCGAGGTCACGCCGGCCGCGTCGACCCAGGACGTCCCCGGCATCGCGGCCGAGCACGCCTACCTCCTGGACGCCCGCGACGGCAGCCAGGAGCGCGAGATGTGGGCCGGGGCCAAGGCCGACGAGAGTGTGTCGATGGCCAGCACCACGAAGATCATGACCGCCGTGGTGGTGCTCAAGCGCCCGGAGTGGCTCGACCGGCAGATCACGGTCAAGCAGGAGTACCGGGACTACGTCCAGAAGAACGGCGCCAGCACCGCCGACCTCCAGACCGGCGACAAGCTGACCGCCCGCCAGCTGCTGCACGCCATGCTGATCCCCTCCGGCGGAGACGCCGCCATGGCCCTCGCCGACAACTACGGCGTCGGTTCCACCACGGAGGCGCGGATCGCCGACTTCGTGAGCCAGATGAACGCCGAGGCGGCCCAACTGGGCATGACCGGAACCCACTTCGACTCCTTCGACGGCATCTCCCACGGAGACAACCGCAGCACCGCCCGCGACCTCGCCAGGCTCGGCCAGCGCGCCCTGCTCCAGCCGGTCTTCGCCGACGTCGTCAAGCAGAAGAAGTACGAGGCCGAGGCCCCGGCCGCCAACGGCCGCACGCGGTACTACACCTGGGAAACCACCAACGACCTGCTGAGCAGCTACGACGGGGCCCTGGGCGTCAAGACCGGCAGCGGCGAAGAGGCCGGCTACTCCCTCGTCTTCGCCGCGAAGCGCGACAACCGCACCCTGGTCGGCGCGATCATCGGCGCCGACAAGGAGGTCTTCGGCGATGCCACGAAGGTACTCGACTGGGGCTTCGCGAACTGACGCACGTGGTTGGTGGGCAGGGGGGGGGCAACTGCCGGTCGGCTAGGGCATGTTGTCCCGTCGTGCTTCTCTGAAGCGACAACTTGAATCGCACCGTCCGGATGTTGCGGGCGTGGCCGGATCGACGAACCTCCGCTCTGCGTGCTACGACGTGGTCACGTCGAGTGCAGAGGGTTACAGGCGTCTATCGGAAAATTACGGGCCGTTCCGCTAGGTGATCGCCTTGGCTTCCTCTATGTTGGAAACCAACAGAAACGGACATTTAGGCCGTGTTGCCAGTTCCGTGCTGATGCCGCAATAAAGGCGGGCTGAAATGCTCAAACACGTCCTCCGGGCTGGAGAGTCCGCCTCTCTGGCGGCTTAGCCCAACCGCAGCCATGCCGTGCTTGCGACGGCTGCGCGCCAAACCGCGCTCACAGAGCACCGCGATGGCTCCTTGCTTCGTCTTGGGGTCTACTCGCCTTTCTGTGAGCGGCCCGCCCCAGAACGCTCCCTTGGGGAAAACGTCGGACGGTGTTAGTCAATCTCGCACACTCCAGGAATTGTCATGTCCAATGCCACCCCCGCCGCGCCCGGCATACCGCCCGCGCCTCCGGAGAAGAAGCAAAGCTTTGTCAAGCGTCACCCCGTCACCACTGTCTTTCTGATACTTGCCGTGCTGGGCGTGTGTGCTATCGGGGGGTGCGCCGCACTGGTGAACAACGCCGTCAACGAGGTGAACAAGTCGGTCTCCACGACCGAGGACCAGGGTCGCGGGAGTGCCGAGAAGAAGGACAGTGGAAGCAACGCTGCCGGATCGGCCACCACGAAGTTCCAGGACCACCTGAAGTCGACCGGCACTTCGCAGGAGCAGGCCGCCGCCGGACACGTGACCCGTGTGCAGGGCGCAGGTGGCTTCGCACCCACGGTGAGCATCCACACGAACTACAGTGCAAATACTGACGGCATGGCGGCAGCCACCCTGCTCGCCGACAACTACGCCGCGTGGAAGCACACAGACGGCGAAGATGGCCTCATCTCGGTCTACAGCGCCAACGGTGACCTCATCGGCACCGCGAACTTCTGACGGAACGCTGGGCTCTTCGGACCCTGGAGGCTCGTCGTGGCGCAGCATCAGCAAGGGGCTCAATGGGCCCCACGGTCCCTCCAGAGTCAAACTCAGCCGGAGGGCGCGTCCTCAGTGCATGAGCAGGTGGACGGAAATGACTACCAACCAGGAGCCGACGGCTTTCCCGCCCATGCCTGACGGGCCGCCACCCTCGGCGCCCGTCAGAAGGGCCAGGGGGCGGCTGCTGCTGGCCGGTCTCGCCGGGGCGTTTCTGGGGGCAGGTGCGGTGGGAGCGGTCTGGGCCGGCATTGTGGCCGACCGGCCAGGGGAGCCGGAGACATTCACCATGACTGGAACTTTCGAACTCTCGGACGCAGAGAGCGTTGTCAGCGACGGTGTGGGCGGGTGTGCTGGTGGCGAAGGCTACGACGACATCGCGGAGGGCTCGAGCGTGACCGTTTACGGTGCCGGGGGTGATGTCATCGCCACTGGATCTCTCGGAGCTTCACAGGGTACCGCTGGGACGCCTTGTACGTTCGAAGTCACGATCGACGACGTCCCTAAGAGGGAGAAGTTCTACAAGGTCGAGGTCTCCAATCGTGGCACCGTGCAACTGTCCGCCGACGAGGCCGAAACCGGTCAACTCGCCGCGACGCTCGGGTGAACCGGTGTCACGGAATGTGGCGCGGCGCCAAGCCGAGCGTGCGCAAGGCGGTCGGACCGCCACCCCGTCTCGCGGAAGCCGTCGAAGACTCACGACTTCGCAAGTGTTCGACGGCTTCCAAGCGCCGCTCAGTCCTCCGGCGGAGGCGGCGGCACCGGGGCGCCCGCCGGGGGCGCGATCTTGGAGTACGTGCGGGAGACCGGGGTCTCGCCGCCCGCGGCCTCGTCGTGCTGCTCCGGGCGGTCCTCCGGCGGGAGCAGGGCCGCGCGCTTGGCGCCCGGGTCCCAGCCGGTGTCCACCACTCGCTTCTGCCAGGTGATGGCCGCGGCCAGGATCAGCAGGCCGACCACGAGCATGAGGATCACGCCCGCGACGTCACCGGCCTTGGCGACGTTGCCGAGGATCAGGCCGAGCCAGCCGAAGTCGGCGTCGCCGAACGTGGTGTTGGCCGAGCCGAACGAGCCGAGGACGCCCAGCAGGAACGCGGGCAGGAAGGTGATGATTACGCCGTTGAGGAACGAGCCGAGGGCGGCGCCGCGGCGCCCGCCCGTCGCGTTGCCGAAGACACCCGCCGCACCACCGGTGAAGAAGTGCGGGACGAGCCCCGGCAGGACGAGGGCTGTGCCGAACGCGGGCTTGAAGACGCCGACGAGCAGCCCGAGGCTGACCAGGCCGCCGACGAACGAGCAGATGAAGCCGACGAGCACGGCGTTCTGGGCGTAGGGGAAGACGATCGGGGCGTCCAGGGCGGGGATGGCGCCGGGCACGACCTTCTGCGCGATGCCCTGGAAGGCGGGCACCAGCTCGCCGAGGATCGTACGGACACCGAAGAGGATGACGGCGACGGCGATGCCGAACTGGAGGCCCTGGTTGACCGAGGACATCAGGTAGTTGCCGACGCCCGTGGAGGCCGTGCCGCCGTCCGTCGCGAACGCCTTGAACGCCTCCGTCTTCCCGACCTTCGCGAGGAAGACGATCGCCATGATCATGTAGATGAGGAGCATGGAGAGGGCCGTGGCCACCATCGAGTCGCGCAGGAAGCGCAGGCCCTCGGGCAGGTTCATCTCCTCCGTCGAGCGGCTCTTCTTGCCGACGGCCTGACCCGTGGCACCGGAGACGATGTAGCCGGCCGTTCCGAAGTGTCCCACGGCGACGGTGTTGTTGCCGGTGACGCGCTTGGTCCAGGGATGCGCGAAGGCGGGCATCGCGACGAGCATGATGCCGAGCAGCACCGCGCCGGCGACGACCACGACCCATGACGTGACGCCCGCGGTGGCCATCACCATCGTCAACAGCGTTGCCATGAACAGCATGTGATGGCCGGTCAGGAACACGTAGGAGAGGGGTGTGAAGCGGGCGAGCAACAGGCTGACGAGGAAGCCGAGGATCATCAGCCACGCCACGCGCGAGCCGTACTCGGCCTGCGCGATGCCGACGATCGCCTCGTTGGTGGGGATCACACCGTGTGAACCGGTGGCGCCCGTGATCATGGTGCCGAGCGGGGCGAGCGAGTTGGTGACCAGGGTCGCGCCCGCGCCGATCAGCAGGAAGCCGAGGGTCGCCTTGATGGCTCCGCCGATGACCTGGCCCGCGGACTTCTTCAGGGCGATGAGGCCGACGGCCGTGATGATGCCGATGAGATAGGCGGGGACGCTGAGGATCTCGTTGACGATGAATTTCGCGATGTCGACGAGGGTGTTCATGGGGACTCCTGGGGAGGGGAGCGGTGGGGGCGGTGGATCAGACGTCGTAGAGGTCGCGCATCGCCGCGTCGACCTCCTTGGTGCTGGTGAAGTCCTCGATCACCCGCACCGGCACGCCCACGTCGCCCAGCGTCCGCGCGATCTCCCGCGAGGTCATGATGGCGACGGCCTCGGACGCCTTGCCCTTCGCGGAGATGGTGTCGGTCGCCTCGGTGGTGATGTACCGGCCCCACTTCCAGCGGTCGAGCACCTTGTCCAGCGTCGACTTGAGGAAGAGGCTCGTCCCGACGCCGTTGCCGCACACGGTCAGGATCTTGTGCATGCCGTGCCCCGAGCCCTTGGACGCGGGCTGTTCGGGTGTCCTATCGGACGGTTCCGGAGTCGTGTCGCCCAGGAGAATCCGCCGCAGGGCCTCCGGCGTCGGCGCACGGTCGAGGGCCGCGGAGGTGTCCGCGTCGGCGAGCAGCCGGGCGAGGGCGCCCATGGCCTGGGTGTGTGCCCCGGCGTCCTCGGCGGCGAGGGCGACGACGAGGTGGACCGGGTCGTTCGTCTCGTGCCCGAAGCTCACCGGCGTCGAGAGCCGGACCCATGACATGCCCGTACGGAGGACGGCGGGGGAGGGCCGGGCGTGCGCGAAGGCGAAGCCGGGCGCGATGACGATGTAGGGGCCGTTCTCCTCGACGTTGCGGAGCATCTCCTCGGTGTACGTGTCCGTGCTGACGTCCGTGGAGACGAGCAGGTCACCGGCGGCGCGCACGGCGGCCTGCCAGTCGGGGGCGGCCACGTCGAGCCGGATGGCCTCGACGGGAATCAGATCGCTCAGTTCACTCATACGAGCAGTGGTCCCGAGCGGCGGCCCCGTGTCAGCCCGACACGCCGGGTGAACACACCTTCGTTATGAGGTTCCTCCGCGCGCACACGCGAAGGTGCATACGTGGAGGCGCACACGCGGAGGCGGCCCCGCCGAAGCGGGGCCGCCTTCGTCATGCGTCATGCATCACGCGCGGGGCCTGAGCCCCCGGGTGACCTCAGCGACCGGCGTAGTCGATCCACCGGTGGTGGTGCTGCCAGGCGCCGACGTTGTGGTGGGCCGCGAGCGAGCCCGAGACGGTGACACCGTCCCGTCCGCCGACATTGACGAACTCCTGACCGGCGATCCCGGCGTGGTCGTACACGTGGCTGCTGTCGTGACGGCTGTCGTCCACGTCGGCGACGGCGGGGCCGGCGGCGAGGAACCCGGCCACCGAAGCGACGGCGACAGCGGCTGCGATGCGACGCACCATGAACTTCTCCTTCTGAGAGGGATCAAGTGATCACTTAAGACATCACCAGACCCCTGGAGGGGGCGCATCTCGGGCGGACCCACAACACCCGTGTGCAGCAATGCGCTCTCCTGCCAGGCCCCGGTCAGCGGGAGGTCAGCAGCCCCCGCCCCCGCAGTACCCGCCGCTCCAGCGGGCTGAAGATCAGCAGGTCGATGGCGATGCCTACGACGAGGATCAGGAGGATCGCCAGGAAGACCTGCGACATGCTGCTGTTGTTGCGGCCGTTCTCCAGCAACTGGCCGAGGCCCACGCCGAGATCGGGCGACGAGGCGATGATCTCGGCGGCCATCAGGGAGCGCCACGAGAAGGCCCAGCCCTGCTTCAGTCCGGCGAGATAACCCGGGAGCGCGCCCGGCATCACGATGTGCCACGCCCCGAGCAGCCCGGTCGCGCCCAAGGTCCGTCCGGCGCGCAGATACAGCGGCGGGATCTGGTCGACGCCCGCGACGAGGCCGTTCGCGATGGAGGGAACGGCGCCGAGCAGGATCACGGCGTACATCATCGAGTCGTTGAGGCCCAGCCAGATCACGGCGGGCGGCACCCACGCCACCGACGGCAGGGACTGCAGACCCGACAGGATCGGGCCGATGGCCGAGCGCACGAACCGTACGCGAGCCACCAGCAGGCCGAGCGGTGTGCCGATGGCGAGGGCCAGCAGGAAGCCGAACAGACCGCGTGACACCGACGTCCAGATGGAGTCGAGGAGCGTGCCCTGGAGCCAGGCCGTGCGCACCTCGCCCCACACATCGGCGGGCGAGGGCAGCTTGTAGTCGGGGACGACCCCCGCCCACACGAGAAGCTGCCAGACCATCAGCACGACCGCGACCGCGGTGACCGGCGGCAGCACCTTGCGGCGCAGTGTCTCGCGCAGCGGCGTACGGACGGCCCGTACCGAGTCGAGTGCGTCGAGCCCGGCCTCGAGGCCCGCGAGATCGCTCGGGCGCCCGGGCCCGCCGGGCGGGGTGGAGCCGTCCTTCGTCGACTCCGCGTCGAGGGTGGCGGTGTGGTCAGTGGCGGCCATGGCGGCGGATCTCCCCACGCAGTTCTTCGGTGATCTCGGCGGACAGTTCGGCGACCGCGGTGTCCTCCAGGCGCCGCGGCCGCGGCAGCTCGACCGTCCACTCGCGGGCGATGCGGCCGGGGCGGGACGACAGCAGGACGACGCGCTCCGCCAGGCGCACCGCCTCGCGCACGTTGTGCGTCACGAACAGCACCGACACACCCGTCTCCTGCCAGATGCGGGTCAGCTCGTCGTGCAGCGCGTCGCGGGTGATCGCGTCGAGCGCGGCGAACGGCTCGTCCATCAGCAGCAGCCGGCTGTCCTGCGCCAGCGCACGGGCGAGTGCCACGCGCTGACGCATGCCGCCGGACAGCTCGTGCACGCGCTTGCCGTGCGCACCGGTCAGCCGCACGAGGTCGAGCAGCCGCTCCGCCTCGGCGCGCCGCTCCTGCGCCGCGACGCCGCGCAGCTTCAGCGCCAGCTCGATGTTCTTGCCCGCGGTCAGCCACGGGAACAGCGCGTGCTCCTGGAACATCAGGGCGGGCCTGCCGTCCGTGGCGATGGAGCCCGCGGACGGCAGGTCGAGGCCCGCCGCCAGGTTGAGCAGAGTGGACTTGCCGCAGCCCGAGGCTCCCAGGAGGGTGACGAACTCACCCGGCGCGACATCGAGGGTGATGTCGTCCAGGACAAGCTGCTGTCCGCCGGGCGTGCCCGGCGCGGGGAAGGACTTCGAGACGTGCTCGATACGCGCTGCGTGTGTCACCGTCTCGACGGCCTCGGCCGGCTTGGGTGTCGTGGTGGCCATGGGCGTCACCTCCTGAGGGTCCTGAGGGCCCGTCAATTCCTCGACGTGCCCGGTCCGATGGGGCGTTACTTGGCGCCGAGGCCGGCGTCGGAGACCTCGTCCTCACCCTCCGCCTTGAGGACCTTGTTGAGCGGCGCGAGGTCGTAGATGCCCTTGAGGTCGGGCTTTTCGAGGAGT
This sequence comes from Streptomyces sp. NPDC051684, assembly GCF_044453445.1. Classification (NCBI taxonomy): domain Bacteria; kingdom Bacillati; phylum Actinomycetota; class Actinomycetes; order Kitasatosporales; family Streptomycetaceae; genus Streptomyces; species Streptomyces sp. NPDC051684. The sequence goes on from NZ_JBITCS010000052.1 coordinate 17,853, forward strand.
CCGGACTTCACCGCGTGCTTCGCCTCGCTGTCGAGGGTCGAGGCCAGCGGGTCGTCGAGGAAGTCGATGGACTTCCAGGCCGGGTCGATGACATCGGCGGGCAGCGCCTTGCCCGAGAGCTTCTGGAGCGCCGCGTTGGCGGAGGCCTTGGCCTTCGCCGGGTTGGCGTTGATCCACTTGTTGGTCTTCACCGAGCCGCGCAGCACGGCCTCGACGACGTCCGGGTGCTCCTTGAGGAACTTCTGCGAAACGATCATGTTCGTGATCACGAACCTTTTGTCGGGCCACAGGTTGGCCTCGTCGAGGATGGCCTTGCCGCCTTCGGAGACGAGCTTGGACGCGGTCGGCTCGGGGACCCAGGCGCCGTCGATGGAGCCGGACTTGTAGGCGTCCGGCGTGATCTTGTTGTCGGTGCGGACCACGGAGACGTCGCCCTTGCCGCTCTGGGGGTCGACCTTCCAGCCCTTCTCCGCGATCCAGTTGAGGAACGCGACGTCCTGCGTGTTGCCGAACTGGGGTGTGGCGATCTTCTTGCCCTTGAGGTCGTCCAGGGACTTGATCTTCTTCGGGTTCACGACCAGCTTGACGCCGCCGGAGGCCGAACCGCCGATGATCCGCAGGGACGTGCCCTGGGACTTGGTGTAGCCGTTGATGGAGGGGGAGGGGCCGATCCAGCCGATGTCGATGGACCCGGCGTTGAGCGCCTCGATCTCGGAGGGTCCCGCGTTGAAGGTCGACGGCTTGATCTCGGTGCCGCCGAGCTCCTTCTCCAGCAGTCCCTGCTGGACGCCCACCAGCGCGGTGCCGTGCGTCAGGTTGGGGAAGTAGCCGATCTTCACCTCGTCGGCCGAGAGCTTCTTGGCGCCGGACGCGGCCTTGGCCTGGTCGCCGCCGTCGTTCGACTGGGACCCGTAGCCGCACGCCGTCAGCAAGAGGGGGAGGGCTGCTGTGGCGGCGAGGGCGCGCAGGGTGGTGGTGCGGGAGCGTGCGGGAGACACGGAGGTGTCCTCTCGGGGAATGAGTGGTTCAGGGGAGGCGCTCGGGGCGCCGCGGGACCGGGGCCGGTGGCTCAGGCGGCGCGACAGATGGCGCTGGAGGTGCGGCCGAGGTCGATGTGACGGCGCGAGGTCAGCAGGAGGCGCGACAGGTCCGCGTGACTGAGCGTGCGCATGGCCACCCCCTGGCTTCCCCAGTTTTCCTACCTGACAGATAGGGATCGTGGCAGAAGGTGACGCTCGCCCCAAGAGGGTGTTCATCATATGGACGTAGATGTCTCGTATTTCGAGAACACCGTGAAAACCCTCAGGCGGGAAGGGCGAACGGAGGTTGCGCACCATTGAGGAAGTAGTCGCCGATGTCGCGGAGTTGGTGCCCGAGCGGCTCGTACAGCGTGTGCGTGCGGGCGTTGCGCCAGAAACGGTCGAAGCCGAGGCGGGCGGACGCGGCGCGCGGTCCCACGATGTCCAGGGCCCGGGCCGTGGACTCCTGCGCCGCCCTGGAAGCGGCGGTCTCCGCCATGGTCACCAGCGCGGCGGCCTCCGCGTACGCGTCGTGGGAGAGCTCGTCGCCGAGCGTGAGCGCGTCCTGTACGGCGCCCAGTGCCTGGTCGGCGAGCGCGGACGCGGAGCGGACGAGGACGGTGAGCTCCCCGTAGGTGGTCAGCACCTGCGGGTCGTGCGGGCTGCCGACCGGCCAGGCCGGATGCAGGGGCGTGGGGCCCGTCCTGCTGTACTCGCGGGCCTCTGCGAGGGTTCCCTCGGCCGTGCCGAGCAGGACCTGGACGGAGACGAGGTGGGCGACCGGCGACGCCAGTGCCGTGCGGGGCGGCAGGAGATCCTCGTCCGCGAGGAGCGGGCCGAGCACCTCGTCGGCGGCGACCGGCACGTCGTCGAACTCCACGCTGCCGCCGGCCGCGAGCCGACGGCCGAAGGTGTCCGCCGCCGCGTCGATCACGACGCCGGGACGGTGGGCGTCCACCGCGACGGCCAGCGGTGCGCCGGTGTCCGCCCGCACGACCCGCACGGCGAGCCGGTCGGCGGCCAGGACCCCGGTGGTGTAGTCCTGCCGCCCGTTGAGCACCAGCCCGCCGGGGCTGCTCGTCAGTGTCGGCGTGGGTTCCTGGCGGGCGAAGCCGCCGCCCCAGCACCACTGATCGGCCGCGGACCGCTCCTCGATCCGTGCGGCGGGTGCGGGCCCGCCGAAGAACCGGGCGCTTCCCGCCAAGAAGTAGTGACTGCCCAGGAGTTGGCCGATCGCGCCGTCCGCAGCGGCGATCTCGCGGACGACGGCGAGGGCGGCGGTCCAGTCCCAGCCGCCCCCGCCACTCCCGCCGCTCTCGGCCGGCGCCGGAGGTGTCAGCAGGCCCGCCTCGCGCAGCCGTGACACCTCGTCGACGGGGGCCTTGCCCGCCTGCTCCCTGGCGACCGCGTCCGTGGCGAGGTCGTCCGCCACCTCGCGGGCCACCCGCAGCCAGTACGGATGGTCGGGTCCGGTCCGGTCGTCGGACGACGGGGCGGAACGGGGCGACGCGATGGCGGGGACCGTCACGGCGCTCTCCTCAAGGTCGGTGGCAGGGGGCAGAGTTGGTGCTGTCCTGCCGGTCGGGTCGCCGCTCGGGGACGTACTTGTACCCCACGCGTCGTACGGTGACGATCCGCCGGCGGTGGGCCCTGCCCAGCTTGCGCCGCAGCCGGGCGATGTGGACGTCCACCGTGCGGCCGTCACCGACGTGGTCGTAGCCCCATACGGCGGTCACGAGGAGTTCGCGCGTCAGCACGTGGTGCGGGCGCTGCACGAGATGGGCGAGGAGCGCGAACTCCAGGTAGGTGAGGTCGAGTTCACGGCCCTCCAGCTCTGCGACGTGCCGCACCGGGTCGATGCGGATGACGTCGTCGTCCGCCGGTGGTGCGGCGGCCGGCGGGAGGGCGGTGGCCGGGGCCGCGGGGTCGACCGGGCGGAGCTCCGGCCGGGGCCCGCCCTCGGCGAAGAGCGCGGTGGGGTCGGTGCCCTCCGGGACGAGCAGCAGGTATCCGACCATCGGTACGGAGCCGCGCTGCCCGGCGCCGCCCCGCGGGGTGTCGCGGACGAGGCTGAGGTGGCGGGCGTCGGTGGGTGGCGCGGTGGCGTGGGTGGTGCGGGTCTGCGGTGCCGTGGTCATGGCGGTAGTCCCTCGGTGGTGTGTCGGGCCGCAGGGGTGCGGTGGGTGAACCGGTCCTGGTGGCCTGGGAATCGGCGTGCGGAGCGGCACGGTCCGGCCGGTGGGTCGGGTGCCTTGCGCGCGACAGCACGCGGCGCTGACGACGTGACCAAAGTCGACATGCCGACGACGAACGAGTCGCTGCTGCGTACGGGACATGTGTACCATCCTGTGTGCCGGAGCGGGCCCGGTCAAGGATTTCCTAGTAATTCGATAGGGAAAGTGGGGAAGGTGTGGCGCAGCTCACCGGTCGCCGCCGATCGCGGGGCGTGGGTCGGCCGCCGTGACCCGGCTCAACCAGGCGCGGGCGGCGGCGAGTCGGCCGCGCAGCCGTTGCGGCGGCGTGGGCGGCAGCGTCCGCGAGTCGCCCCGCGCGTAGTGCCGCTCGACGTAGAACGGCCCCACGCCGAGCATGCTGGTGACCGCGATGTACCAGAGGGTCGCGACCATGAGCAGCGGGATCACCTGGTACGTCTGGTTGTAGATGAGCTGCGCCGAGTACAGCAGGTCGTGCACGGCGAGCACGCTCACGATGCTCGTGCCCTTCAGGGTGCCGATCAGCATGTTCCCCGCGGTGGGCACGATCGAGCGCATCGCCTGCGGGACGACGATCCGGCGCAGTGTGCGGCGCCTGCTGAGCCCCAGCGTCTGGGCGGCCAGGGCCTGTCCGGAGTCCACGGAGACGATGCCGCCGCGCACCACCTCGGCGGCGTACGCGGTCTCGTGCAGCGTCAGGCCGATCAGTGCGGTGAGGGTCGGGCCGAACAGGTTCACCGTCTTGACCGTGACGAACTCCGGGCCGAACGGGATGCCGAGACCGAGCGTGGGGTGCAGGGTGCCGATGTTGAACCAGAACAGCAGCTGCACCAGGAGCGGCGTGGACCGGAAGATCCACACGTAGCCCCAACTCAGCGTGCGCAGCACCGGGTTGGCGGACATCCGCATCGTCGCGAGGACGGTGCCGAGCAGGAAGCCGAGCACCATCACGGCGGCCGTCAGCCACACCGTCAGGAACAGCCCGTCGAGCACGGCGGAGGTGGTGAAGTAGTGGCCCACCACCTCCCACCGGAAGGCGCCGTTGCGGACCACCGGGGAGTAGAGGCCGCCCGCGATGCGGGCGCCGCTTGACGCGACCGCCGATGTCCTGCTCAATTGTCCGCATGACTGCCCAGCGCCTGGTCTCGCGTGACCACATCGACTTCGGTCGGGTGTGGTCCGCGGCGTGTTGCGCCTGATCCGGCAGCGGGCCCTGTGACCGGCCCTTCCCACCCTCGGTGACCCCGTCGCGGGCCGAGTCCTGCTCTGACGCGCGCTGCCGCGAGCCCTTCCTTTCACGACCTCTCGTGACACTTCACGATGCTCGACGTCGTCACACCTGACCTGACCCGCGGCTCTCCGTACCGACGGGTCGTCATTCGCCATGTCTCCGGCGCGCCGCGTACCGGTCGCACACCTGAAAGGCTCCCGACCCGTGAATCTGCCCGGGACCAGAACCCGACCGCGTCTCGCCGCCCTCCTCCTGCTGCCGCTCCTCGCGCTGACCGCCTGCGGCTCGGGCGGCGGTGGAACCGACGACGCCGCCGGGGCGGGCGCCCGGGCGGCCGCCGCGCCGACCGGCAACCCTGTCGCCGACGTACGTACGGTGGACTCCGCCGCCACGCTGCTGCCCGCCGACGTCCGCAAGAAGGGCACGCTGCGCATCGGCAGCTCGACCGGCGGTCCGCCCGCCGCGTACTACCCGAACGGCACCGGGAAGAAGCCCGTGGGCCAGGACATCGACCTCGCCGACGCGGCGGCCAAGGTGCTCGGCCTCCAACTGCGCCGCCAGGACGCCTCGTTCGAGACGATCCTCCCGGCCCTGGAGAGCGGCAAGTACCACCTCGGCACCGGCAACGTCGGTGTCACCGGCGAGCGCCTGAAGACCATCGACTTCGTCACCTACATCAACGACGGCCAGGGCTTCGCGGTCAAGACGGGCGACACCTCGTTCGGCAAGAAGATCACCGACCTTGCGCAGCTCTGCGGCCGGCACATCGGCGTCGGCGCGGGCACCACGTTCGAGGCCACCCTCGACGCGGAAAAGGCGCGCTGCGCCAAGGCGGGCAAGAAGCCGTACGACGTTCAGGTCTTCTCCGACAACGGAGCCACCCTCACCGCGCTCCAGCAGGGCCGCATCGACGTGATCATGTCGACCATCAACGGCCTGATCCAAACGACAGGCCCTAGGCGAGCAAGTACGCCTCGCAGACCACCTTCCTCGGCGAGTTCCACCGGCTCGACGTCGGCTTCGCCTTCAAGAAGGGCTCCCGGCTGACCAAGGCATTCCGGGCCGCGGTCAACGAGCTGATCAAGGACGGGACGTACGAGCGGATCCTCAAGAAGTGGGGCACGTCCGAGTCCGCGATCGAGACATCACGCATCAACCCGCCCGAGCACACGTGACGTTCGGGCTGGGACACACCTGAGCGGGTGCGGGACACCGACCACGGCCGCCCGCACCCGCCCCGTTCACGACACCACGGCTACTTGGTGATCACCTCGCTCACCACCGGAGCCGTCGAACCGTCGGCCCACACGAGCCGCACCGCGTCCGCGCTCGTCCCGGCGGGCGCGGACAGGCTCGTGACGGGGCCGTCGAGCGCGCCGAGGTCCTGCCACGTACCGTCGACGCGCATCTGCACTCGCGCCTTGGAGGACGTCGCGTCGTCCGGGCGCAGCACCGTCACCGAGGACACGGCGCGCGGCGCCGGGTACGTCACCGTGAGCGCGTCACCTGAGGCCGGGGCCGAGCCGGCGCGGTAGGCGTTCTCCGGGACGCCGTCCGCCGCCGCGGCGAGGCCGCTGCCCTCCGCCCCGGCCGGGCCGCCGCTCACCGTCGGGCGGTCGGTGCGGGCCACCGTGAACTCCCGCACGACCAGCCAGTTCGTCTGGTCGGCCGTCGCGCGGGCGCGCACGTACCGGGCGCTCGTGCCGCTCGGCACGTCCGCCGTCCACGTCGCCTTCCCGCTGAACTCCGCGCCCAGCGCGTGCCACGTCGTGCCGTCCGACGAATACTCCAGAACACCCTTGTGCAGGTAGTCCTCGGTGCTGCCGGACTTCCCCATGGCCACCGTCACCGAGCCGAGCGGCTGCTCACCGCCCAGGTCGACACCGACACCCTCGCCCGTTTTCGGGGCCCGGCCGCTCCAGAAATACGTGGCGTCGTCGCCGTCGGTCATCCGGTCGGCCGTGTTGCCGTTGTAGACCGGCAACTTGGTGGTGCCGGTCGGCTGCGGCGGCAGGCCGAGGTCCTTGTTGGAGGTGTCCCGCACCTTCGCGAAGAACGGTTCGAGCACACCCTCGCCCACGATCACCGGGACCTTGTTGCCGCCCAGGTCGGTGTACCGGAACGACTTCGCCTCGGCGACCAGGCCGGGCAGCTGCTGACGGAGCGTCCAGGCCGCGTCCGCGTGCCCGGCGCGCTGCTCCTCGAGCATCCGCACCGCCGCGACCCCGGCCCTGCCCCATGCTTCCGCCGAGTCCAGCCACGGCCCGGAGTCCTCGACGAAGCCCTTCTCGACGCGGCGGCGAATCGTCGCCGGCGCGTCCCGCAGCGCCGCGAACGCGGCCTTCAGTTCGGACGCCGGTACGGAACCGTCCCAGTAGCCCTGCATCAGCTTCGCCAGCTCGGGCGCCTCCACGGAGTCCATCCGCGAGCTGTGGTTGAGGTCCGTGAACGCCCGCAGCGCCCGCGCCACCTTGGCCTTCCCGCCCGCCGCCTCCTCGACGGCCGCCAGGTAGGACGCGTCGGCGTCGTACGCCGAGTCGTTCCACGTGTAGTCGGCCACGGTGTGCAGGGCGAGCTTCGAGGCGTACGGCTGGATCATCGGGTTGGCGGTGATCCCGGCCAGCTCCTCGGCGAGCCCCTTCTCGCGCCCGCTGAACGGGCCGAGGAACAGCCGACCGGTGGCGAAGTCGTTGACGGGATAGTTGTCCCACGTCAGGATCTCGTGCCCGAAGACCGCCTTGGCCCGCTTCGCCTGAGCCACCGTCATCGTCGGCGCGACGACACCCTCGCCCGTCCACTCGACGAGCACATCCTTGTCGAGCTGCCCGGAGATCGCCGTCTTGTACGGCGTGGAGGTGGTGTTGTAGTACTCCGTCGGCACCATCTGCAGCGGCAGGGCGCCCTCATGGGTCTTGATGAACCGCTGGTTGACCCGGTTGAGCAGATACGCCTGCGCCTGTCCGGCGGCGCCGCCGCCGGTGCCCCACTTCGCCTTGTCCGCGTCGCAGTTCCAGTCGGTGTAGCTGATGTCGTCCAGCGGCACCGCGAACTGCCGCACCCCGATGTCCCACAGCGTCTGGAACTTGTCGGTGAGCGCCTTGAGGTCGTCGTCGGAGCTGTAGCAGACGCTCAGTCCGGGGGAGAGGGCGTAGGTGAACTCGACGTGGTTCGCGCGCGCCCGGTCCACCAACTCCTTTATCTGGTCGAGCTGTTCGACCGGGTACGGGTCGCGCCACTTGGCGCGCAGATACGGGTCGTCCTTCGGCGAGTACACGTAGATGTTCATCTTGTGCTCGCCGTAGTAGTCGAGCTGGTCCAGGCGCGCCTGGTGCGACCACGGGGTGCCGTAGAAGCCCTCGATGACACCGCGCACCGGCGTCGCGGGCCAGTCGCGCACGGCCAGCCCGCGCACGGTGGCGCCGGGCGACGTGCGGTGCGGCAGCACCTGGCGCAGCGACTGCGCCGCGTAGTACGTCCCGGTGGCATCGGCGCCGGACAGCACGATGCGGCCCGCGCCCTTGCCGCCCATGGCGAGGACGTACCCCTCGGCGGCGAGCCCGGCGGGACCTTCGGTGTCCAGGGCGTCGAGCGCGCCCGCCGACGCCGGATTCTCGGACGGGCCACCGACGTAAACAGCCAGCGAACCCGTGCCGGCGGGAGCCTTCGGGGCGGTGGTGACCTTCCGCGCCCCGGCCGCCTTCAGTACGGCGGTGGTCAGTTTCACGGCGGCCGGATCGGACTTCGCGCCGGTGACCACGGTGACCGCGGGGGTGATGACGACCCGGTCGGAGCGCTGCCGCTCGCTGTGCGGGGCCGGGGTGATGGCGGGCGCTCCCTCATCGGACCCGGCGGCGGCCGGGCCCGTGCCGAAGGTGAGGGGAGCGGCGGCCAGGGCCGCGACGGCGAGGACGGCGACGAGTGGCGTCCTGCGGGATCTGTGCTTCGGGCGGAACATGAGTGAACCTCCACGGTTGGCACATGCAACATGCTGTAGCGGACTAGACCACTTCGGTGATGGGCTGTCAATGTTGCGTGAAGAAAGGGAAGTTCAAGCAGTTTCACGCATCGCAGTGCTCTGGTCCGCCGACCCCCAGAGCGGCGCCGAGCACCAACAGCCCCTGTGTCGTACGAGGGTTGACCCCGGTCAGCGCGTCGACGCGGGACAGGCGGTTGTCGATCGTGTTCGGGTGGACGTGGAGCTGCTGTGCGGTCCGCCGCCGGTTGAAGTCGCTGGCGAAGTAGGCGCCGACCGTCGCCAGTAGATCCGGTTCCGTGCGCAGCCGCTCCACGAGGGAGCGCAGCTGCGGGACCGCCTCGCTCTCGTGGCGGAGGTGGTACGCGAAGAGATGGTCGCCGAGCACGGCCACCTCGCCGGGAGCGGCCGCGAGGGGAAGGAGTCGGCGGGCCTGCGCGGCCGCGGCCGGGATCCCGGCGTGGTCACCGGCGTGCGCGAAACCGGCGGTCGTGTCGACGCCCGTGGCCTGCTGGAGCCGTCGCAGTGCGGCGCGCGCAGCCTGCGGTCCATGGTCCTCGCGGCCGGGATCAGAGGGCACGAGGACGAGCCCGCCGTCCGGGTCGAGGGCGGTCAGCAGGTCCGCGTCACCGGCGGCCTCGCCGAAGGCGCGGAGCAGCTCCTCGCTGAGCCGATGCACCTTGCGGCGCCCGGCGAGGCGCCGCCCGAGCGCGTCCCCGATGGACTCCGAGGCGTCCGTGGCGAAGCGCAGCGCGAGCACCGCGTAGGAGTCGGCGAGCCGGATGCCGAAACGCGTGGCCGACTCCCCGGCCCGCTCACCCGCCACCAGCGCCCGCACCGTCGCCCGCCGCGCCTCGCACTCCTCGCTGCGCGCGGCCTGGAACTCCTGCTGGTGCGCGTCGAGGGCCTCGCGCGTCACGTGCCGCACCCAGCGCAGCAGCACCGCACCCGCCTCCGGCGGCAGTTCGCCGTCGGCGACCTGGGTCAGCTCGTACCACAGCTCCTCGGCACACAGGTGATAGGCCTCCATGAAGTGCGCCGCCGGGAGCCCCTCCGCGCCCCGCGCATGGGCGCGCTCGCGGAACGGCCGCAGTTCCTCGTCGTGTGGCTCGCGCAGCTCCCGGACCATGCGGATGTAGAGCCGGAATCCCTCGCGGCAGGAGTGCGCCATATACCGGTGCAAATGCTCCGTCACGACGCCCTGGTAGTGCGGGGAACCGTCCACGTACCTGCGCATGACGCGGTCCGCCACCGCCGGTATCCGTCGTTCCAGCCTGTCCCACATCCCTTGTGACATGTCACAGGAGGCTAGCCGAAATCCTGGTGACCAAGCGCTTACTCCCAGTGGTTCGCGTCGGCACAGTGGGAGGCGTCCGCGGTGGGCCGAGCCACAGGGAGTTGTCCATTGGTGCCCGATGTCATGCGTTGCGAGCCGCTGTTCCGGCCGAAGTCCATTGCCGTGGTGGGCGTATCGGCGTCCCAAGAGCTGTCCTGGGGGCGCATCACCGTACGGCGGCTGCTGTCCGGTGGGTACGAGGGCGATCTCTACGCCATCACCAGGGGAGAGCTGACCCTGCCGGGCGTACGCACCGTGGGATCGCTCGCCGAGATCGGGCACGGCCCGGACCTCGTCGTCCTCGCGACCCCCGCGGCGACCGTGCCCGCCCTCCTGCGCGAAGCCCGCGAGGCCGGCGCGGGCGCGGCGGTCGTCTACGCCTCCGGCTTCGCCGAGGAGGGCGACGACGCGCTCCAGGACGAACTGCGCGCCGCCGCCGGTGACATGCCGGTGCTCGGCCCCAACTGCCTCGGCCTGGTGAGCCGTCCGGCCGGGGTACAGGTGTCGACGACGGTGTTCCTGGACCGCGAGCGCGCCGAACCCGGCCCGGTCGCCATCGTCACCCAGAGCGGCGCGGTCGGCTTCGTCCTCGCCGACCTCCTGGAACGGGCGGGCCTCGGGTACTCCTACTACGCCAGCGTCGGCAACGAAGCCTGCCTGTCCGTCGGCGAACTCGGCGGCCACCTGCTTGCGCAGCCCGACGTCGAGGTGCTGGTCCTGTACCTGGAGGGCGTCCGCGACGCGGCGGGACTGCGGGAACTGGGCCGCCTGGCCCGGGAGTCAGGCAAGCACGTCGTCGCACTGACCGTGGGCCGCAGCGCCGCGGGCCGCAGGGCCGCCCTCTCGCACACCGCCGCCGTCGCGGGCGACCATCTGCTGCTCGCGTCGCTGTGCCGGCAGGAGGGCATCCGGCTGGTGACCGACGACGACCAACTGGTGGACGCCGTGCTGTGCGCCCGCCGTGGCATCCGGCTCCCGCCCGCGCCACGGCTCGCGGTCCTCACCATGTCCGGCGGCGCGGGCGGTGTGCTCGCCGACAACCTGACGGCGATGGGCGTCCGCGTGCCGGCGCTGTCGGCCGAGACCCGGCGCCGACTGGCCGAGATCGGCGGCGTGGAGGCCACCGACGCCAACCCCGTCGACCTCGGCGGCAATCTGTTCCGCTGGATGGACCGCGTCGAGGACCTCCTGGGCGCGCTCGACGAGGACCCCGAACTCGACGGCGTCGTCCTGTACTTGACGTTCGGCGACCTGTTCCCGGAGGCGTACCAGCGCCTCGCACGGGCGGCGCGGTCGATGCGCACACCGGCCTGGTTCATCTGGGCATGCGCGCCCTCAGGAGCGCTCGAACGGCTCGGGATGCCGGAGACGGTCGTGGGCAGCATGGGCGCGTTCCTGCGACGGCTGCGCGTCCTGGTCCCGGATGCCGCACCGGCCAGGGACGTGCCGCACGAGCGGCCCGCCGCGGCGCGCTGGGCCTGGTCCGAGCTGCGGTCCGCGCCGCTGACCGAGGCGGCGGGCATCGCGCACGTCCCGACCGTGTCCGCCGCGAGCGCGGACGGCCTCGTCGCCGAGGTGCGTCGCGCCGGCTGGCGCGGTCCCTACGTCCTCAAGGGCGACGCCGCCGACGTCCCGCACAGAGTGCGGCACGGTCTCGTACGGGTCGGTGTGGAGAAGCCTCAACTCTTCGGGCAAGCACAGGAGGTGGCAAGATTGCTGGAGGCCGAGTCCACCGACCCCGACCGTCGTCTGGCGGCCCAGCCTCTCCTGGAGCACACCGCTGAGTTGGCCCTCGGCGCGACCCACGACCCGGTCTACGGAACCGCCCTGCTGCTCGGCGCGGGCGGCGACCAAGCCGAGGACCCCGCGGCGCCACGGCGAGGGCTGCTGCTGCCGGCCACCGACGACCAGATCCGTGAACTGGCCGATTGGGCCGCCTTCGTACTGGACGCGCCCGCCGAGGCGACCGCGCTGGCCATCACCTCCCTGGCCCGGCTGTTGGACGAGCACCCCGGCATCGAAGAGGTCGACATCAACCCGCTGTGCATCGTCGGCGACCGGCTGATCGCCGTCGACGCGCTGATCACACACCACGAGGAAGAAGGAGCCCGCAAGTGACCGACGACCTGCTCGAATACGCCGACCGTGTATGGCGCGGCGAGGCCAGTACGAAGGTCTACCACTTCGGTGAGCTGCGCCGCGAAGGACTGTGCGAGGTCGCCGACGGGATGTGGATGTGGCCGGCCTTCGGCAACGTCTACCTGTTCCCCACCTCCGACGGCCTGTTCTGCTACGACACCGGGGAGAAGCGCACGGCGGCCGATCTGCACGCCGCCGTCCGGGCCCGCACGGACGCGCCGCTGCACACCGCCGTGTACTCCCACGGACACATCGACCACGTCTTCGGAGCGGCCCCTTTCGACGCCGAGGCCACCGAGCGAGGCGCGCCCCGCCCGCTGGTCCTCGCGCACGAGAACACCCCACCGCGGTTCCGCCGCTACGCCGCGTCCGCCGGCTACAACGGCGTGATCAACCAACGCCAGTTCCAGCGACCCGACTTCCGCTGGCCGACCGACTACCGCCACCCCGACCTCACGTACTCCGACCGCACCGACCTGCGCGTGGGCGACCTGGACGTACGACTGCGGCACGCGCGCGGCGAAACGGACGACGCCACCATCGCGTGGCTGCCCGAGCGCGGGATCCTGTGCTGCGGCGACTTCTTCATCTGGTCGTCCCCGAACCCCGGCAATCCCCAGAAGGTCCAGCGCTACGCCCTGGAATGGGCGCAGGCCCTGCGCTGGATGGCTTCCCTGGGCGCGGATATCCTGCTGCCGGGCCACGGCGTGCCGATCGTCGGCGCCGAGCGCATCCGCACCGCGCTCACCGACACCGCCGACTTCCTGCAGACCCTGCACGACCAGACGCTGGCCGCCATGAACGCCGGGGCGACCCTCGACGAGGTCGTCCACGAGGTCACCGCCCCCGCCGAGCTGCTGCGCAAGCCGTACCTCAAGCCGTCCTACGACGAGCCCGAGTTCGTCGTCCGCAACCTGTGGCGGCTGTACGGGGGTTGGTACGACGGCGACCCCTCCCACCTCAAGCCCGCCCGCCGCGGCGAGCTGTCCCGCGAGATCGCGCAGCTGACCGGCGGCGCGGACCGGCTCGCCGAACGGGCCCGCGAACTCCTCGCGCGCGGCGAGCACCGGCTGGCCGGCCACTTCGCCCAACTGGCCGCCGACGCCGCCCCGGACGACAAGGACGCGCACGCGGCCCGCGCCGAGGTCTTCGCCGCCCTGGAGAAGGCGGCCACGTCGACGATGGCCAAGGGCGTCTACGCCTGGGCCACCGCCGAGTCCCGCGCCGTCGTCGCGGGCGACGACCTCGACAGCCAGCTCCGCGCGCGGACCGCGGGCCGTACCCGGTGGGCCATTTGACGAAGGAGTGAAGGCGTGAACGTCCCCTCCGCACACCCTGCTTCCGCCCGGACCGGCACGAGACCCGACCACCGCCCGCAGGCCCGGGGGCCAGAGCACCGCAGCTCCCGGCGCGCCTGGCTGGTGACCGTCCTGCTGCTGGTCTTCATGCTGATCAACTTCCTCGACAAGGCCGTCCTCGGCCTGGCGGCGAAGCCGATCATGCACGACCTGGGGCTCAGCCCCAGCGAGTACGGGCTGCTCTCCAGCGGCTTCTACTTCCTCTTCAGCCTCTCGGCGATCCTCGTCGGCCTCGCCTCCGACCGCGTGCCCACGAAGTGGCTGCTCATGGCGATGGCCGTGGTGTGGGCGCTGACCATGCTGCCGGTCCTCGCACCCGTCGGATTCGGTGTCCTGCTCGCCAGCCGCATCGTCCTCGGCGCGGCCGAGGGCCCCGCCAACCCGGTCGCCATGCACGCCGTGCACAAGTGGTTCCCCAACGAGCGGCGGAGCCTGCCCACCGCGCTGCTCAACGTGGGCCCCGGCATCGGCGTGGCGCTGGCCTCCCCGCTGCTCGTCGCGGTGATCGCCACGTTCGGCTGGCGGTGGGCGTTCGTGTCCCTGTTCGTGGTCGGCGTGGTGTGGGCACCGCTGTGGGCCGTCCTGGGCAGGGAGGGAAATGCTTCCGACACCGGGTCCCCGCACGCGAGCGGGACACCGGCCGCCGAGGCCGACGAGCCCCACGTCCCCTACCACCGCATCCTGCTCAGCGGCACCTGGCTGGGCGGATTCGTGGCCTCCTTCGCCGCCTACTGGGCACTGGCCCTGCTGATCGCGTGGGTGCCGCCCTACCTGGAGACCGTCCTCGGTCACAGCGCGTCCACCACCGGCACCCTGGTGGTGCTGCCCTGGATCGCCACGGCCGTGTTCAACCTCGGGCAGGGCGTGCTCACGCAGTGGCTGATGCGGCGCGGTGTCTCCAGTCGGATCGCCCGCGGCGTGCTCGGCGGGGTCGGCATCCTCGTGGCGGGCGCCGCGATGCTGCTGTTCCCCGTCGCCCCCGGCGGGCGGCCGCAACTGGCCCTGCTCACCGTCGCGTTCGGTCTGGGCGGCATCCTCTTCGCCATCGGTGTCACGGTCACCAGCGAGATCACACCCGCCCGGCAGCGCGGCTCCGTCCTGTCGATCACCGTCGGGATCGTCACGACGGCCGGCCTGCTCGCCCCGTACGTGACCGGACTCATCATCGAGGCGGCACCGGACCCGGCCGCCGGATACGGCCTCGCGTTCACCGCGGCAGGAGTGCTCATGCTGGTCGGCGGCGTGCTAGCCGTGATCTTCGTACGCCCCGAACGCGATGCCCGCCGCCTCGGCCGCACCCGCCCGTGAAGACCCGACCCGCCCCGCACGAAGGAGCGTTGCCCGTGCTCACCACGAAGCCCGAAGACAACCCCCTGCTCGGCTCCCGAGAGGTCCACGTCGTCGCACCGGGCGTCTGGACCATCGGTTTGCAGGGCAACAGCCTCGCCGTGGAGACCGACGAGGGGCTGCTCGTCATCGACTCGGGACCCGCCCCGGCCGTCGTCCCCAAGGCCCTCGACCGGCTGCGCGAGCACACCGACAAACCGGTGCGCTGGATCGTCTACAGCCACGGCCACCTCGGCTACAACTACGGAGTGCCCGGCTTCCTCGACGCCGCGGCCGAACGCGGCGAGCCCCGGCCGACGGTCGTCGCCCACGAGCACGTGGTGCGCCGCTACCGCCGCTACCTGGAGACCGCCGGACTGCAGAACCACATCAATACCCGTCAGTTCCGCCGGAGTTCGGACGCCTTTCCTTCCGTTCCGCCGCTGACCTTCCCCGACCAGACGTACAGCGATTCCCTCACGCTGGGCAGCACCGGACGCACGGTGCGCCTCCTGTGGGCGCCTTCGGAGACCGACGACGTGACCGCCGTCTGGTTGCCGAAGGAGCGGATCCTGTACGGCAGCGCCGCCGTCATCAACGGCATCCCCAACATCGGCACACCGATGCGCACCATGCGCGACACCGTCCGCTGGGCCGACACCCTCGACCGGCTAGCCGCTCTCCAACCTGCCGTCGTGGTGCCCGAGTTCGGGCCGGTCATCCGAGAAGGTGGCGCCGAGCAGCTCACCGCGACCGCGGCGGCCCTGCGCTGGCTGCGCCGGGCGGTCGTCGACCGCCTCAACGAGGGTGCGTGCGCGGACGACATCGTGCACGAACTCGACTACCCCGCCGAGCTGTTCGACGTCCCGTGGATGCAGGAGAACTACGGCCACCGCGAGTACATCGTCCGGGACATTGTGCGCTCCGAGACCGGCTGGTGGGACGGGAACCCGACGACCCTGCACCCCGCGCGGCCCGCCGTCGCCGCGGCGGCCCGCGCGGAGGCGATCACCGACAAACAGGCGGTGCTCGACCACGCGGCCCGGCTGCGGGACGCGGGCCGGGTCCAGGAGGCGCTGCACGTCGTCGACCTCCTGGCCCTGGCACCCGGCGACGCCCCCGGGCTCGCGGCGGCGCGCGAGCTCAAGAGCGAACTGTGCGGCCTGCGGGCGAAGGAGGCCACCAGCTACGTCTCCCGCAGCTGCTACCGCGTGACGGACTGAACCACCCGCCCGACGGGGACCGAATTCAGCCCAGCGTGAGCCTGACCTGCACCGGCAGGTGGTCGCTCGGGTACTGGCCGTCCTTCTGGTACGTGTTGATGGCCGCCGAGTGCACGCTCACGCCCGGCGTGGCGAGGATCCAGTCGATGCGGTCGCCGTCCGGGACGAGCGGCTTGTAGCCGTGGAACGTCGCGTAGAGCCTGCTGCGTTGGGCGGCCGTGTCCCAGGTGTCCTTGAGGCCCGCGGCGAGGAGCTGGTCGTAGACCGGATTGCCGTGCGCGGCCACGTTGAAGTCGCCGGTCATCAGCAGCGGCAGGGAGGTGTCGAGGGCCGCGACGCGCGCGGCGATCAGCTCCGCCGACTTCACGCGGGAGAGCTGGACCTGGTGGTCGAAGTGGGTGTTGAGGACGTAGAACTCCTTGCCGCCCTCGGTGAGATCGGCGAAGCGCACCCAGGTGGCCATCCGGATCACCGAGTTGCCCCAGGTCTTCGAGCCGATCAGCTCCGGGGTGTCGGAGAGCCAGAAGTGGTCGAACTCGACGGGGCGCAGGCGTCGCGTGTCGTAGAAGACGGTGCCGAACTCGTCCCGGCTGCCGCCCGCTCTGCCCGTGCCGATCCAGGCGTAGTGCTCGCCCAAGTCCGCGTGAATGTCCTGGAGTTGATGGTAGAGGCCCTCCTGGGTGCCGATGACGTGCGGCCGTTCCTGGCGGAGCAGGTCGCGCATCACGGGGCGGCGGTCCGCCCAGGAGTGGGGCGAGGTGTCGGAGGCGTAGCGCAGGTTGAACGTCATGACGTGCAGACGTCCTCCGCGGCCCGCCGTCGCGGCGCCGGCGGGCGCGGCCGCGGTGGTGGTCACCGCCGCCGCGGCGGGAAGCGCGGCGGCCAGGGCGAGCGCGGTCCGCAGTCCGTGGCGGCGCGTGAGGCGGGGGTGCTCGGTCATGGGTCCTCCCGGTGCGTTGGTGGCAGGGCAGGGGGCCCACGATGGCGAGCTCGGGTGAGGCGGAGATGAACGGTCGGCGGCGGGGGATGTGACGTCTGTGGGCCCTTGAATTCTTTGTGCCCAAGGGGTGTTGGAGTGATGCGGGGGTCTTCCGTCGTTCCGACTGAGACGGGGGGGGGGGGGGGGGGGGGGGCCCCCCCCCCCCCCCCCCCCCCCCCCGCCCCCGTCGAAGCACGAGGTCAGGACGACGCCAACTCCTTCTCCAACGGCGTACGAAACCGTGGCGTGACCCGGGTCCCGTCCAGCCAGGACGACAACCGGCCCGCCTCCGCCGCGACCGCCCGCTCCGCGGCTCGCCCGCCGGACGTGTCCAGCAACCGCCACACCACCTCGCCCCCCGCACCCTGCCCCCACCCACCCACGATCCGCCCGCCCCACCACACCGTCGGACCGATGTTCCCGCTGCCGTCGAAGAGCGCGGGGCGCAGCTCCGGCGGGCAGTACCAGTCCCGCTCCTGCCATCCCATCGACGTAGGATCGAGGCCCGGAAGGAGTGCCGCCCACGGCTCCAAGTCCCCTTGCGGCGCGTCCACTTGATCGGGCATCACATACCCCGTGCCGCCGCCGTCCAGCGACACCGTCACCGCCCCCACCGCGGCGAGCGCCTTGCGCACGTCCGTGACCTTCCACCCCGTCCACCACTTGAGGTCCGCCTCCGTGGCGGGCCCGCACGCCCCCAGCCACCGCCCGAGCAGCTCCGCCTGCGCCCCGGCGACCGGTAGCTCCGGATGCGGCGGCGCGACCGCCCACCGGAACTGCGAGGACGTCCACGAGCCGAGCGGCCTGCCCCGGACGACCCGGCCCTCCACCCCGAGCACCCTCATGAGCCGCGACGACACCGTCTGCTCGGCCTCGTAGCTCCTGCCGCGCCCGTACGTGAACTTCTCCCGCAACCGCGGCTCGTCCGCCACGAGTTCGCCCACCGTGGCCTCCCCGCGCCGCTCAAGGGCGGCCAGCGCCGCCGCCTCCACCTCCACCAGCCACTCGGGCGTGAGGCGCCCGTCGCTCCCGGCCACCAGGTCCTTGACCAGCCCGGCCCGCGCCTTCGCCGCCACCGCGAGCCCGGTCGACGCGTGCACCGTCGCCGCCAGCTCCGTCGGGAAGGTGAACACGGTGTGCCGCATGCCGTGCATCCGCACCAGCGTCCGGTCCTCGTACAGCGCCCGCTCGACGTCCGCGACGGTCCCCGAGGGGTCCGCGAGCCGCGCCCCCACCGCCAGATACACGGTCGCCGGATCCGTGCCGTGCAGCGCCACGAGCGAGCGCGCGACGTCCGAGGGGCGATCCGCGCGCACCGCGGGGGAGAGGCGGTGGGCGAGGGCGAGGCGGACCCGCCGCTCCTCGTCACCGATGTGGCGCACGGTCCCTGTGCTCTTCGTGTTCATGCGGCACATCCTGCCCGCCGGCGCCCCGTGAAGGTCACCTGTTTGCCCCCCCTTGGCATGCGCCCCGGCCCTGCCCCACCGTTGACTTGAGCGACCAGGTGTGGCGGTCGAGCGGAGGTGTCGGCGATGGCGGACGTACGACGAGGTGCGCGAGGCGCCCGAGCGGTGGGCGCGGTCCTGTGCGTGGCGGCCCTGACCGTGGCCGCGGCCGGCTGCTCCGACGACGGCGACAACCCGTCGAGCGCCGCGTCGAAGGCCGCGTCCGCCGCCTCCTCCGCCGCGTCCAGGGCCTCGGACGTGGTGGCGTCGGCGACCGCGGAGGCGCAGAAGAAGTTCGACGACTTCAAGGACGGCGTCGACGCCAAGGGCGACGTGAAGCTCGGCGACGTGAAGGCCGACGGCGACCGCAGCACGGTTCCCGTCACCGTCGACAACAGCACGTCGGACACCAAGTCGTACGCCGTCCAGGTCAGCTTCAAGAACGGCGACGGCAAGCTCGTGGACACCGTCGTGCTCAACGTGAACGACGTGCCGGGCGGCGACTCGAAGGAGGCCATCGCCCACAGCACCCACTCCCTCGACGGCGACATCACCGCCGAGGTCTCCCGCGCCCTGCGTCATTGACCTGCGGGGCGCCCCGCCATGAGCAGCCCCGCCGAACGCGCAGCCCAGGGCCGACGGGCCCGCAAGCACAGCCCCCGCTCCTCGCACGGCCCGTGGATACCGTCCGCCGACCGCCCCGACCCCGTCGTGACCCTGGAACGGCAGGGCGCCGACCGGCTCCGCGACCTGCTGCCCATCCGCTACGGGCGGATGGCGGCGAGCCCCTTCGCCTTCCTGCGCGGCGCCGCCGCCGTGATGACGGGCGACCTCGCGGCGACCCCGCACACCGGTCTTACCGTCCAACTCTGCGGCGACGCCCACCTGTTGAACTTCGGCCTGTTCGCCGCGCCGGACCGTGCCCTGCTCTTCGACCTCAACGACTTCGACGAGACGTACCCGGGGCCCTTCGAATGGGACGTCAAACGCCTCGCCGCCTCCATAGCCGTCGCGGCCCGCGACGACGGCCACTCCGACAAGCAGGCCCACCGCGCCGCCCTCACCTCCGTCACCGCGTACCGCACCAACATGCGCCGCCTGGCCTCGCTCGGTGAGCTCGCCGTCTGGTACGAGCGGATCGACGCCCACGCGCTGCTCCCGCTGATCCGTTCCGCGCCCCACCGCCGCCGCGCCGAGCACACCCTCGCCCAGGCCACCCGGCGCACCAGCCTGCACGCGCTGGGCAAGCTCACCGAGACCACCCCCGACGGCCGCCGCCGCATCGCCTACGACCCGCCGCTCCTCGAACCGGCCGGGGTATCCGACGCCGCGGCCGTCCGCAAGATGTTCGGCGACTACCGCTCCACGCTCGCCGAGGAACGCCGCCGCCTGCTCGACCGCTACCGCTTCGTCGACGCGGCCCGCAAGGTCGTCGGCGTCGGCAGCGTCGGCACCCGCTGCTTCATCGTGCTGCTCGCCGGGCGCGACGCCGACGACCCGCTCTTCCTCCAGATCAAGGAGGCCACCCGGTCCGTCGTCGAGGACCACATCCCGAACCACGGCCCGTACATCCATCCGGGCCACCGCGTCGTCTCCGGCCAGCGGCTGCTCCAGGCGGCGGGCGACATCTTCCTCGGCTGGATGACGGGACCGCAGGGCCGCTCCTTCTACTGGCGCCAACTGCGCGACATGAAGGGTTCCGCGGACGTCGCCGCCATGGCGCCCGACGAACTCCTCGCGTACGCCCGGCTGTGCGGCACCGCGCTCGCCCGCGCCCACGCCCGCTCCGGCGACCGGGTCGCCATCGCCGCCTACCTCGGCGGCAAGGACGGCTTCGACCGGGCGGTCGCCGCGTTCGCGCTGCACTACGCCGACCAGACCGTCCGGGACCACGCGGAGCTGCGGGGCGCGATATCGGCGGGGGTGCTGACCGCGGCACCCGGGGTGTGACGACCGGTCGCCATGCTGCCGTAGCCGCTACCCCCTCTGGCACATAGGGGAGGTGCTGTGCCGTCACCGACAAGCGCCGACCGTACGGACGACAGCTTCAGCATCGTCGCCGTCGCCGTCGCCGTCGCCGTCGCCGCGTCCGCGGACGGCCTCCATGCCTCTCCCGGAGTGAACGGGTCCACTTCCTGCGCCCCTGCGCCGACCTGCTCCTCGAATCCGTCGCGGGCGCCTACGGACGCCGGGCCATCGCCGTCGTCCTGACCGGCGCGGGTCATGACGGGGCCATGGGTGTCGAAGCCGTGAAGTCCCGCGGCGGTACCGTGATCGCCCAGGATCCGCGCAGCGCGGAATTCCGGGGCATGCCGGAGGCCGCGGAGGGTACGGGCACGGTGGACTGCGTGCTACCGCTGACAGAGATCCCCGCGGCGATCCGGGGACTGGTCGAGAGCAAACAGCAGTAGGCCAAGAAGCAGTGGATAGGGCAGCGATGAGTCAGGCACGGCGCGACGTGGAGACGGACGAGGAGCTGGAAGAGCTGCTCGGCTTCCTGCGGGACGCCCGCGGCTTCGACTTCACCGGCTACCAGCGTTCGTCCCTGGGCCGCCGCATCCGTAAGCGCATGGCCGACGTCGGCCTGGATTCGTACTCCGCGTACCGCGACCGGCTGGAGACGAACGCCGATGAATTCGGTGCCCTCTTCAACACCATCCTCATCAACGTCACCTCCATCTTCCGTGACACCGACGCCTGGACGTACCTCCAGCGCCAGGTGATCCCCGAGGTCCTGGCCGAGCACGGCCCGGAGGACGAGATCAGGGTGTGGAGCGCCGGCTGCTCCAGCGGCGAGGAGGCATACTCGCTGGCCATCATGTTCGCCGAGGCGCTCGGTATCGAGGAGACCCTCAACCGCGTCAAGATCTACGGCACCGATGTCGACGACGAGGCCCTGCGCGACGCCCGGGCCGGCCTCTACCCGACCAAGACCCTGGAACCGCTCTCGGACGCGCTGCGCGAGAAGTACTTCGAGCAGAACGGGGCGCGCTACAGCTTCCGCGCCGACCTGCGCCGCCGCGTCATCTTCGGCCGTCACGACATCACCCGCGACGCCCCCATCTCCCGCCTCGACCTGCTGGTCTGCCGCAACGCGCTGATGTACTTCAACGTCGAGGCGCAGACCCAGATCATCGACCGGTTCCACTTCGCGCTGCGCGAGGGCGGCTTCCTGTTCCTTGGCAAGGCCGAGATGCTGCTCAACGACGCCGACCGCTTCGACGTCGTCAGCATGCGCCAGCGCGTCTTCCGCCGCAGGCCCGGCGACGCCGCGACCCCCTACCAGCCCACCCCGGTGAAGCTCCGCTCGAACCTGGGCGGCGCGATGCAGCACATGGCCCGCAACCGCCAGCTGCGCGACCTGATCCTCGACGCCTCGCCCGGCGCCGTGCTCGCCGTGGACGCCGAGGGCACCGTCGTGCTCATCAACAATCACGCGCGTGTGCAGTTCGGTCTCACCACGAACGACATCGGCCGTCCCTTCCGAGATCTGGAGGTCTCCTACCGGCCGATCGAGCTGCGTTCGCTGATCGAGCAGGCCACGCACGAGCGCCGCACCCTGCGGATCAACGGGGCGGAGCGACGGGGCGGCGCCGACATCCAGTTCTTCGACATCGCGGTCCATCCGCTGGTCGGCACCGCGGGACTGCCGGCGGCCACCCACATCACGTTCACCGACGTGACCGTGGCCACCCAGCTCAAGGCCGAGGTCAAGCGCGTACGCGAGGAGCTGGAGACGGCCTATGAGGAACTCCAGTCCACGAACGAGGAGTTGGAGACCACGAACGAGGAGCTCCAGTCCTCCATCGAGGAGCTGGAAACGACCAACGAGGAACTCCAGTCCACGAACGAGGAGCTGGAGACCACCAACGAGGAACTCCAGTCCGGCAACGAGGAACTGGAGACGATGAACGAGGAGATGCGCACCCGCAGCGACGAGCTCGACGAGACCCGCGCCTTCCTGGAAGGGGTCCTCGCGTCCGTCGCGGCCGCCATCGTCGTGCTCGACAAGGACCTCAAGGTCAAGAGCTGGAACCGGGGCGCGAGCGAGCTGTGGGCTGCGCCAGGACGAGGTGGCCGACCAGCCGTTCTTCGGGCTCGACTTCGGGCTGCCGACCCGGCCACTGCGGGAGGCCGTGGACGACTGCGTCAGGACCCGCGGCCGTGGTGCCCCGGTGGTGATCGCCGCCGTCAACCGCCTCGGCCGCAGCATCAACTGCACGGTGAACTGCAGCCCGTTCGACGGACATGGCGGCGGCGTCGTGCTGCTGATGGAAGAGGGGGGCCGCGGCAACGGAGCCTCCTGATCCGCTCCCGGGGCGTAGGCTGAGGCCATGACCCTCGGGGGGAGTTCGGCGGAGCAGGCGGCCGCTGTATGGCAGCGTGCGGCCTGCTCCCGCGAGCGCGCCGCCCGCGAGCTGGAGTTTGCCCGTACGTACGAGACCCTCGTCGTCGGGGGCAGGAAGCAGCTGCACGTTCGGCTGGCGCACATCCACCGGACGAGCGCGCGGCGGCACGAGCTGACCGCTCAGCTCCTCGAATCCCACGCCCGGCGCGCCGCCCGCTGGGCGGACGTGGGAGGGCGGCCCCCACTGTTCATGACGGGGGTCGCGGAGGCCTGCGGAAGCGACAGCGCCGCCGTCACCCTCGTCGACACCGACCGGAACCAGATCGCGAGCGCCTCCTCCGGCGAGCCCTCGCGCGCCGCACAGGAACTGGAGTACGTCCTCGGCGAGGGCCCGGCGAGCGACGCGGTGCGGAGCCGCTGCGCGGTCGTCGCTTCGGGTGCCGCGCTGACGGACCGCTGGCCGGGCTACGGGCCCGCGGCCGAAGGGCTCGGAATCGGCCACGTCGTCGCCGTGCCCTTGCAGTCCGCCGACAGTTGCATCGGCGCCCTGGCCGCCTTCGACATGCGCGCGGACGGCATGTCCACGACGACGGTGACGCAGATAGCCGACTCCTTGACCCGCAACGTTTTCCTCGGCACCGACGCGGTACCCGGCCTGTTCGGAGGTATCGACTACCGCGCCGAGGTCCACCAGGCCGCGGGCATGGTGGCCGTGCAGGTCGGCTGCCGCATCGCGGATGCACTGGAACTGGTCAAAGTGCGCGCGTTCGCCGAGGGCCGCCCCATCGGCGACATCGCGCGGGATATCGTCCAGGGACGACTCCAACTCGGCTGAGAGGTCTGCACCGTGACACTGCGAGAGCAGGAAGTCGCCGCGGCATTCGCCGAGTTGACAGGCGGCGCCGCCCGCGACCCCGGAGACACCCAGGCCCTGCTGGCCACCCTCGCCGAGGGCGGCAGGCGGCTGTTCCGTGCGCGTGGCGCGAAAGTGGCCTATGTGCCCGGCGGCCGCTCGGCAGCCGCCCTCACCGGCGGCACCGACCCCTCGCTCGGCACCCTCGCGGCCGATGCCGTGCGCTGGGGGGAGGGCGCGGGCTACGACGCCCGTACGACGGGCTGTGCCCTCGTGGACGTCGACGTGACGACGCGCTCCGCACAGCTGCGCTGGCCGCGCTGGTCCGCGCGCGCCAAGGCCCTCGGCTTCGGCAGGGCCACCGCGCTTCCGCTGCGCGGCAGGGACGAGGAGATCGGCGCGTTGGTGCTGTTCACCGCCGCCGACAAGCCGCTGGACGAGGAGGCCCTCGCGTTGGTCCGGCTCTTCGCCGAGGTCGCGGGGCACACCCTCACGCTCCAGCGCGAGCTGGGCGAATCCCAGGTGCTTGCGGGCCAGTTGGAGCACGCGCTGTCCAGCCGGGTCCTCGTGGAGCAGGCCAAGGGCATCCTCGCCGCCCGGAGCGGCCAGTCCCTGGACGAGGCCTTCGCGGTGCTGCGCGGCTACGCGCGTTCCCACCAGCGCAAGCTCGCGGACGTGGCCCGCGAGGTCACGGAGGGCCGAGGCGAACTCATCGCCGGCTAGGGCTTGTCGTGTGGGGTGGGGCCCCCCCCCCCCCCCCCCACCACAACCCCCCCCCCCACCCCCCCCCCACCCCCCCACACACCCCCCCCCCCC
>NZ_JBITCS010000052.1:42121-45126 GCF_044453445.1 Streptomyces sp. NPDC051684
GTGGGGGTTGGCAGCCGCCCCCGCGCCCCCGCCGTCACCCACCCCCCAGGCCCTAGCCCCACCCACTCACCCACACGACGGCCGCCCCGGTCCGATGGACCGGGGCGGCCGCGTTTCCGCGACTGCGGAGCCTATGCCGTGGCCTGGGCCTTCGCCTGCCCCTCCTGCAGCATCTCGCGCAGCGCCTCCTCGTCGTCGTTGCTCAGCGACGTCTGCACCAGCTGACCGCCGTACTGGGCGATCTCCGGCACGACCTTGTCGCGGGCGGCCTGCTTGACGAGGACGAACAGTGCGGCGGCGCCGGGCCGCAGGTTCTGGCTGAGTTCCTTCATGAAGTTGTCGTTGATCCCGGTGTCCGTGACGGCCCCGCCCGCGGCACCCGCGGCGGCACCGACGGCTGCCCCCAGGAACGGCACGAGGAAGAGCATGCCGATGACGCTGCCCCACAGCGCGCCGCCCGTGGCGCCCATCGTGGTGTGGTTCACGGCCTGGTGCAGCTTGATCTTCCCGTCGGACTCCCGGCGCTCGACGACGACGATGTCCTCGAGCTCGACGAGGTGCTCCTTGGACATCTCCAGGAGCCGGTTGCGGACCTGGTCGGCGGTGGCGAGGTCGTTATAGGCGACGACGAACAGATTGCTCATGACGGCACTCCTCCGAGGCTTGTCAGCGTGTGCGACGTGCCCGAGTTTAGGGCGATTGGTCGCATTCCGCCCGGCGAGCCTCACGCCCTCCCGACACGCCCGAGGGCCCGGCCTCCCTCGTGGGGGAGACCGGGCCCTCGGCGACGAGCGCGTTCGGAGCTACGGGACGGCTTAGAGGTCGAAGTACAGCTCGAACTCGTGCGGGTGCGGGCGCAGCTGGATCGGGGCGATCTCGTTCGTGCGCTTGTAGTCGATCCACGTCTCGATCAGGTCGGCCGTGAAGACGCCGCCGGCCTGCAGGTACTCGTTGTCCGCCTCCAGGGCGTCGAGGACCGCGGGAAGCGAGGTCGGGACCTGCTGGACGTTGGCGTGCTCCTCGGGAGCCAGCTCGTACAGGTCCTTGTCGATCGGCTCGGCCGGCTCGATTTTGTTCTTGACGCCGTCGAGGCCCGCCATGAGCAGCGCCGAGAAGGCGAGGTACGGGTTCGAGGACGGGTCCGGCGCGCGGAACTCGACGCGCTTGGCCTTCGGGTTCGAGCCCGTGATCGGGATACGCATGGCCGCGGAGCGGTTGCGCTGCGAGTACACCATGTTGACCGGCGCCTCGAAGCCCGGGACCAGGCGGTGGTACGAGTTCACCGTCGGGTTGGTGAAGGCCAGCAGCGACGGGGCGTGCTTGAGGATGCCGCCGATGTAGTAGCGGGCGGTGTCCGAGAGGCCCGCGTAGCCCTGCTCGTCGTAGAAGAGCGGCTCGCCACCGGCCCACAGGGACTGGTGGACGTGCATGCCCGAGCCGTTGTCGCCGAAGATCGGCTTCGGCATGAAGGTCGCGGTCTTGCCGTTGCGCCAGGCGACGTTCTTCACGATGTACTTGAAGAGCATCAGGTCGTCGGCCGCGGCGAGCAGCGTGTTGAACTTGTAGTTGATCTCCGCCTGGCCGGCCGTGCCCACCTCGTGGTGCTGGCGCTCGACCTTCATGCCCTGACGGTCCAGCTCGAGGGAGATCTCGGCGCGCAGGTCGGCGAAGTGGTCGACCGGCGGGGTCGGGAAGTAGCCGCCCTTGTAGCGCACCTTGTAGCCGCGGTTGTTCTCGACGGCGCCGGTGTTCCAGGCGCCCGCCTCGGAGTCGATCTCGTAGAGCGAGCGGTTCGCGGAGGTCTCGAAGCGCACCGAGTCGAAGACGTAGAACTCGGCCTCGGGGCCGAAGAACGCGGTGTCGGCGATGCCGGTGGAGGCCAGGTAGGCCTCGGCCTTCTTCGCCACGTTGCGCGGGTCACGGGAGTACTGCTCGCCCGTGATCGGGTCGTGGATGAAGAAGTTGACGTTCAGCGTCTTGTCGCGGCGGAAGGGGTCCACACGGGCGGTGGTGAGGTCCGCGCGCAGCGCCATGTCGGACTCGTGGATGGCCTGGAAGCCGCGGATCGACGAGCCGTCGAAGGCCAGCTCCTCCGTGGGGTCGAACGCCTCGGCCGGCACCGTGAAGTGCTGCATCACACCCGGCAGGTCGCAGAAGCGAACGTCGACGAACTTGACGTCCTCGTCCGCGATGAATTTCTTGGCGTCATCGGCGTTCTGGAACATCCAACTCCTCCTACTCCCACCCAGGGAGGGGCGGGGTTGCAGCTCTTGGCAGCTCGATCGCGCGACCGGTGCGGTGGCACACGCTGGGGCCCGACGATATGCAGGCGTGATTTCTCAAGCATGACCCATTTGTTTCGCCCAAGTTAACCGGAGCAGGGGTCGGGGCCGCATCAGGAGAGCGGCGCAGTACCGTTGACGCGTGGACAACAGGGAAGCAATGGGATCGTGGCTGTCCGGGCCTCGTGAGGCCATGGAACAGGCGGGCGCCGACTTCGGCTACCGCGGTGAACAGCTCGGTCTGCCCGAGCACGGACCCGGCTCCATCGCGCGCCCCGGACGCCGCATCGGAGCCCTCGTCGTCGACTGGGCGCTGTGCATGCTGATCGCATACGGCCTGGTCACGGACGGCTACAACCAGTCGACGGGGAACTGGGCGCTGCTC
This sequence comes from Streptomyces sp. NPDC051684, assembly GCF_044453445.1. Lineage (NCBI taxonomy): Bacteria > Bacillati > Actinomycetota > Actinomycetes > Kitasatosporales > Streptomycetaceae > Streptomyces > Streptomyces sp. NPDC051684. The sequence goes on from NZ_JBITCS010000052.1 coordinate 44,789, forward strand.
TTCTTCTTCGTGCTCAGCGTGCTCACGGTCGGCACCATCGGCTGCACGCCCGGCAAGCGCCTCTTCGGCCTGCGGGTCGTCTCCGAGGCCGGCGGACGCATCGGTGTCGGCCGGGTGCTGGCCCGCTCGGTGCTGCTGTGCGTCGCCGTCCCGGCGCTGATCTGGGACCGCGACGGCCGCGGCCTGCACGACCGCGTCGCGAAGGCGGTGCAGGTCCGCGTCTAGGGCCTGTCGTTTGGATCAGGCCCCGCGAGCCCGGCCTGATCCAAACGACAGGCCCTAGGGGCGCGGGGAACTGCGCGAACGTAGGAGAGGCGGGGGGGGCCCCCCACACGTGC
>NZ_JBITCS010000053.1:0-40050 GCF_044453445.1 Streptomyces sp. NPDC051684
CTGAGGCGCTGGGAGGGGCCGCGGGGGGGGCGGGGGGGGCGGCGGGGGGGGGGGGGGGGGGGGGGGGGGGGGTGGGGGGGGGGGGGGGGGGGGGGGGGGGGGGGGGGGGGGGGTGGGGGGGGGGGGGGGGGGGGGGGGGGGGGGGTGGGTGGTGGGGGGGGGGGGGGGGGGGGCCCCCCCCCCCCCCCCCCACAAGCCCTAGCCGAACACCACGCAGGACGCCGCCGGAACCGGCACGCTGCCACCTCGCACCGGCACCCCCGACTCCCGGTCGACCGTGAACCATGTGACGTCGCCGGAGCGCTCGTTCGCGGCGTAGAGGAAGCGTCCCGACGGGTCGAGTGCCAGGTCGCGGGGCCAGTTGCCACCGCAGGGGACGGTGCCGTGCAGGGTCGGCCGCTCGCCGGTCGGGTCGAGGGCGAAGAGGGAGAGCAGGTCGGCGCCGCGCGTCGCCGTCCACAGGAAGCGGCCGTCGGGGGCGACGACGAGCGCCGAGGGGTACGCGTCGTCGGCCGGTGTGCCCGTCAGGACCGGGACCTCGGTGAGCGGCTTCAGGGCGCCGTCGGCGGTGCTCCAGGCGCAGACCGTGAGCGTGGGGGCGAGTTCGTTGAGGACGTAGACGTAGTCGCCCGAAGGGTGGAAGGCGAGGTGGCGGGGGCCCGAGCCGGGGCGCAGGGCCGTCTCCTCGTGCGGCTGGAGACCGCTGCCTTCGGGGTTCTTCGTGTACGTGCGGACCGAGTCGGTGCCCAGGTCGACCGCGAGGGCCCAGGCGCCGGTCGGGTCGGGGAGGATCTGGTGGGCGTGCGGGGCCTGCTGGCGCTGCGGGTGCGGGCCCGAGCCCGTGTGCCGGTGCACCTGCGCCCCGGACCCGGCCGGGATGCCGTCGGCGCGCAGCGGCACCGAACTGACGCTGCCGGAACCGTAGTTGGCGGTCATCACGCGGCCGTCCCAAACCGACAGATGGGTGGACCCCGCGCCGTCCACCGGCACCGGCGGCGCAGCGGGGGTCAGCGGTCTCGTGTCCGTGCGGAACGCGGCCACCGCCCCTTCAGTCGTCTCGCTCACCGCGTACAGCAGTCCGCCGGAGAGCGTCAGGTACGAGGGGTCGGGCAGCTCGTCCGTGGAGTCGAGGAGGGTGAGCGAGCCGTCCTTGGGGTCGAGCGCCGCGGTCACGATGCCGCGCCCGCCGGCCGCCGTGAACGATCCGATGTACGCCCGCTCTGCCTGACTCCCGGTCACTGCGTCCCCTTTCGGCGTGCGGGCCCGGCGCCCGCGCCGCCGACGGTAGCAGCGGGGCAGGGCCTGTCGTCACACTCCCGTCGTCGCCCGAAGGGCCGCGACGCAGACGGGAGTGTGACGACAAGCCCTAGGTCAGAGCAGGTCGCGCCAGGGCCTCGGAGGCCGCTCCTGGGGTGGTTCCTCGCCGCGGGCGCGGGTGTGGGCGTCGGGGTGGTGAACATAGGCGGGGGTGCTCGGCGCGTCGTCGTAGGTGCGGTGGAAGACCGGGGTCGTCGAGCCGGAGAGCGGAGGGACGATCCACGACCAGTCGGCGCCGACGGCGCGGCCGCGGGACTCCTCGCGGGCGACGTGGGTGAGGAAGCGCCGGGACTCGGTGTGGTGGTCGGCCATGGTGACGCCCGCGTCGTCGAAGGAGTGCAGGACGGAGCGGTTCAGCTCGACGAGCGCGCGGTCCTTCCAGAGCGAGCGGTCGCTGGAGGTGTCGAGGCCGAGGCGGTCGGCGAGGTAGGGCAGCAGGTTGTAACGGTCGGTGTCGGCGAGGTTGCGGGCGCCTATCTCCGTGCCCATGTACCAGCCGTTGAAGGGGGCCGCGCCGTAGCAGAGGCCACCGATCTCCAGGCACATGTTGGCGAGTGCGGGTACCGCGTGCCAGCGCAGGCCGAGCCCGGACCACCAGTCGAACTCCGGGTGGTGCAGGGGGACTTCGAGGATCGCGTCGGCGGGGAGGTCGAAGCAGCGGGGCCGCTCGCGCGGGTCCGTCTGGACGAGCAGCGGCAGGACGTCGAAGGGGCTGCCCTCGCCGCCGCGCCAGCCCAGGCGGCGGGCGTACGCGGTGAGTCCGGTGCCGCGCGGGTCGCCGACCACATGGCCGTCGCGCTGGATGTAGCCGGCGTAGCGGATGAGTTGTTCGTTCCAGATGCGCGGTCCTGGGCGGTCGGGGCGGTCGGGCGCGAAGACCGTGATGAGCGGGCGGATGCGGCCGCCGGGGGCCGCCTCGCGCAGATGGTCCGCGCAGGCCTCGGCGATCTCTTCGGCGGTGGCGAGGTGGCGCAGGTCGCGGACGCGCAGGGACTGCCAGTAGAGGCGGCCTATGCAGCGGTTGGCGTTGCGCCAGGCGACGCGGGCGCCGAAGACGAGTTCCTGCGGGGTGTGCGTGTACGTGCCCGTGGCCTCCAGTTCCGCGTCGATCTCGGCGAGGCGGGCGGCCGGGTCGCCGAGGTCCTGCTCCGCGTGGTGCTGGCGGACGAACATGGCGGCGGCGTGCGCGATTTCGCCGGTGCCGCGGGGGACGACGGGCTCGGGGCGGGCGCCCTCGGCGGTGACCGGGCAGCGGTCGTGGCGGGGCGGTTCGGCGGCGCGGGCGCCGGTGTGCCGGTTCGGGGCGAGGGCGAGCCAACCGGCGGCGTCCGCGGGGTCGGTGGCGTTCGTCGCGGCCTCCACGGCTCGTGTTCCGTTGCGGCGCAGGTTGCTGCGCATGGGTGCACCCCCAGCGGCTGGTGGTCGGCGCGCGGCCCGCTCCCGCACGGGCGTGCGCCGTGGGCGTTCGATGGCGCGGGGTCTACCCGTCGGGCGAACTGATCCACCCTGTATGTGCCCCGGACACGTGCCTCAATCGGTACGGCGGTGTCCACGCCGCTGCGAGACAACCACAAGTACGCGCCGCCGGGTGACCGGTTACGCCCCCACGGGGAGCGCAAGGAACTGCACCGGGGGCGCGCGCCCCTTCCTGCACGCCGTGGCTCGACCCTGCCGGCGGGTGGGGATATCAAGCCCCGCCGGCGATTGAGGCGCGGGGTCCGGGGCGGAGCCCCGAGGCATGGGCTACGCGCCGCGCGCCCCGCGGAGGGGCACCGCCAATTCCACCAGCGCGTGCTCGATCGCGTGCAGATGGGACAGGACCGGGTGCTCCGCGTCCGCGGCATGCGGGGCCGCGACCACCACACGGCCATCCGGCGCGGGCGCCATGAGCGCCTCGACGGCCGACTCCACCCGCTGGCACGCCGCGGCGAGCCGCACATCGTGGGAGGCCTCCGGGTCCGCCGCGACGGACGCGAGCCCCCGCACCTGCCGCGCACAGTCGTCGAGCAGCGCGAGCACCTGCCGCGCCCGCCCCTTGCGGGCCTTCACGGGGCTCAGCGGATGCACGAGCGGCGCCAGCGAAAGACGTACGCGCCCGAGGATGTGTTCCAGCTCGGCCACCCGCGGCGCCGGATCCGCGCCCGCGTCGCCGCCCAGCCGCGCGGCCGCCTCCGCGGTGCACGCGTGCACGCACCGCAGCGCCCGCTCGACCCACGCCTCGGTGACGGAGTGCGTGGTCACGGGCAGCAGGAGCAGCACCGCGAGCACGGCGCCGAGCGAGCCGACCGCCGTCTCCCCCACCCGCAGGGCCAGCAGCGCCGGGTCGAGCACGCCGAGCAAGCCGTACAGCATGCTCGCCATGACGGTGACCGCGAGCATCATCCACGTGTACGAGACGTGGGCGGTGTAGAAGATCCCGAAGACGCTGATCGCGACGATGACGGCGGCGGCCACCGCGTGGTCGTGCAGCGGGACGGCGACCAGGAAGCCGAGGACGATGCCGAGCACCGTGCCCAGGAAGCGTCGGAATCCGCGCACCACGGTCTCCCCGCGCGACGTCGTCGCCACGAACACCCACCACGTGGCGCCCACGGCCCAGTACCACCGCTGGTCCGAGAGCAGCTGCCCGATGCCGAGCGCGAAGGCCGCCCCCACGGTCGCCTGCACGGCCTGCCGCGTCGTGATCCGCGCGAGCCCCGTCCCGCCGGTCGGCGCGGGCACGCCCGCGGGCGCCGGGAGCCGCCGCTCGTAGCACCACACCCCGAACCGGGCGAGCGCCGCGGCGCCGAGCGACAGCAGCACGGCGGCGTACAGCTCGGGCAATTGCCGCGGCACGGTGTGCAGGAACTGGGCGGCGAAGAAGGTCATGAACGCGAAGACGCCGAGCGAGTGCCCACGCGGTCCCCACCGCCGCGCGTACACACCCGCGCCCACGACCGCGAGGAAGGCGAGATCGCGTGCGAGGGGCACGTCGTGCAGGGCCGCGGCGAGCGCGAGCACCGGCAGTCCGACGGCCGGCAGCAGCGCCGTCGTGACGGCCTGCCCGCGCACCGTCGCGTCGGTCACCGTGAACAGCGCGAGCAGCGCGGCGAGGCCGCCGGTGATCGCGCCGGTCAGCGAGTGCCCGACCGCGCCGCACAGCGCGACGGCGAGCCCGATCCCCAGCACGGCCCGCGTCGCGAACCGCAGCCGGATCCGTCCCGGATCCGCCGCCACGAACGCCCTCTTCAGCAACGTGCCCCGCCCCTTTCGTACCGCGTCCGTCCCCTGACATGGAAAAAGCGCCGCGGAGACCCTTCCGGGTCCGCAGCGCCATCGACCTGCCCATTGCAGCACCTGAGGGGCTCGTGGTTCAACTGTGGCCGGATCGAGTGGGCCATTGGTCCAGTCCCCGGCCGCCGCCGTGCCCCGCCACCGGGCCATCTGACCAACCCGGGCCACCGGTCCCGCCGGCCCGCGGCACACCGCTCTTCGGCCGGTCACTTCGTCCGAAAGGAAAGCCCGCGATGCGCGGTGTCTGTGAAGTGACCGTGAAGCGGGTTTCAGCGGTCCGGGACAGGCAACATGCCGCCCGTGACTCACCCCAACGACGGCATTCCGCGCAATGCCCCATACGGCTCCAGCCCGAACAGGCCACCTCATAGCGGTCCATATTCCGCCCAAGGCGGAGACACCGCCCCCATCCCCGGCGGCCCGATCAACGACGGGCCCGCCCCCTACGGCCCCGGTCCCGGCTCCTCGTACGACCGCGGTCCCGGCCCGTCCTACGACCGTGGTCCCGGCGCCCCCATGCACGGCGGCGGCCCCCGCGCCCCGTACGACGGTCCGCCGCCGCCCGCCTATCGCCAGGACCCGGACGTCCCGTACGAGCCCGTCCCGCACACCGGCTACGGCCAGAACTCCGGGTTCGCGCCGAACGGCCGCCCGGTGCGCAATCGCAGCGGGCGGGGCGCGGACCGGTTCGCCCTGCTCGTCCACACGCTGGCCGACATCGCGGCGGTCTTCCTGGGCCTGTGGATCGTGCTGTACCTGCTCGACGCGAACCAGTCGAACGTGTTCGTCGAGTTCGTGCACGGCATGGCGGACTGGCTCTCCGGCTGGGCGCGGGACATCTTCACCATGGACACCGAGGGGCTGCGTGTCTTCTTCAACAACGCCCTGCCCGCGGTGATCTATCTCGTGGTGGGCCACGGCATCGCCGCCTGGATCCGCCGTCTGTGAGTCGCTCGTCGGCCGGGCTTCGGGGCGCCCCCCAACGCCCTGGAGGCTCCGCCGGCGGGCCTCTTTCGATCACACCTCGCCCCATGTCTTGACGCCCGCGGGCGCCCGGCGGGACGCTCGGCTCACCTTGAATCCGACGTCAACTCCGACGTCCACATCGAGAGGTGCGCCGATGACGCAGGTCTGGACGGTCCGTGGTCCGATCGACTCCAGCGAACTCGGGAACGTACTCGTCCACGAACACGTCGTCATCGTCGGCGAGGAGTTCCGGCAGAACTACGCGCGGTGGGACGAGCAGGCCGTCGTCGACGACGCGGTCGCCCAGCTGAACGAGCTCAAGGGGCTCGGCATCGACACCATCCTCGACCCGACGGTGCTCGGTCTCGGCCGCTACATCCCCCGCATTCAGCAGATCGCCGCCCGTACGGACCTCAACATCGTTCCCGCGACCGGTCTCTACACGTACGACGATCTGCCGTTCCAGTTCCACTACAACGGTCCCGGCACCCTGTTCGGCGGCCCCGAGCCGCTCGTCGACCTGTTCGTGAAGGATCTGACCGAGGGCATCGCGGACACCGGTGTGCGCGCCGCGTTCCTCAAGTGCGCCATCGAGGAGCAGGGCCTCACGCCCGGGGTCGAGCGGGCCATGCGGGCGGTCGGCCAGGCCTCCGTGCGCACCGGGGCACCGATCACCGTGCACACCCACGCGGCCTCGGAGTCGGGGCTCGTCGCGCAGCGCGTGCTCGCGGAGGAGGGCGTCGACCTCGCGCGCGTCGTCATCGGGCACTCCGGGGACACCGACGACATCGACTATCTGGCGCGGCTCGCCGAAGCGGGCTCGTATCTCGGCATGGACCGGTTCGGGCTCGACGCCCCGCTCACCACCGAGCAGCGCGTCGACACCATCGTCGAGCTGGTGCGCCGGGGATACACCGACCGGATCACGATCTCGCACGACGCCTCGTGCGTCATCGACTGGTTCGGCGACGTGGACCGCGCCGAGGTCGCCCCGAAGTGGAACTACCGGCACATCAGCGAGGACGTACTGCCCGCCCTCGCCGACAAGGGTGTGTCCAAGGACGACATCGACACGATCCTGCGGGTCAATCCGCGGCGCCACTTCGAGGCGTAGGACCTGATCCAAACGACAGGCCCTGGCCCTCAAGGGCTGACCGCGCCTCCCCCGCGCTCCACGCTGCGCAGCACCTCGGTGTGCAGCGCGGACAGGCCGTCGGGCGGCACCGTCGCGGGGCTGCCGGTGAGGGTGTACCACTCGTCGGCGCCGGTGTACTGGACGGCGATCCGGGCCGCGTCCGCGGCCTCCCGGATCGTGGCGACGGTGAGGTCGCCGGTGATGACACCGACCTCGTCGGTCATTGCGCCACCGGGGCCGGCCTTCACCTGGTCCTCGAAACGGTCCTGGGTCATGCGGAACACGTTCCCAGCATCGTCGTCAGCTCTTTCTTCTCGGCGTCGGTGACGGTCAGTTCGTAGTTCGACTTCACCGCCACCCAGGAGCGGGCGTACGTGCACCAGTAGTCCTTGGCGTCCGGCTGCCACTCGTCGGGGCCCTGGTCGCCCTTGGAGCGGTTCGAGTGGGCGGACACCGACAGGAGTTGGGGGTGTTCGAGGTCGTTGGCGAACGCCTTGCGCTGCTCCTGGGACCACTGGTCGGCGCCGGAGCGCCAGGCGTTGGCGAGCGGCACGGTGTGGTCGATGTCGAGGTCCCCGGAGTCGGTGAACTTCTCGCCGTCGTACACGCTGACCCAGTCCCCGGAGACCGCCCGGCACTCGTCGTCGGTCTGCACGTCCTTGCCGTCCCGCTTGAGGACCGCTTCGCGGGTGGTGCAGTTGTCGCCCTGCTCCGCCCAGTGCGGGAACTTCTCGCGGCTGTAGCCGGACATGGAGCCGTGGGGCGCCACCTTCAGTTCGGTCAGTTCGCCGCGGGCCTCGTCCGCGCTCGGCACGCCGGGCAGGGTGCCCTGCTGCGCGGAACCGCCTGCGGTCGCGCTCGCCGACGTGGAGGATTCCGCGCCGTGCGCCGAGTCCTCGGACCCTTCGCCGCCCATCCCCTGACATCCCGCGAGCAGCAGCACCGTGAGCGCGGCCGGCACCGTCGACCGGCCGAGCCGCCCGAACCGCGTACGTTCCTGAAACCCCATGCCCCGCAACTGCCTTCCGTCGTCCGCTTCGAACACCAGAAGCGTACGGCGCGGCCGACGGGGCGTCAGGGACCGGGCGCGGTTCAGTGAGTCGGGGCGAGCAGCTTCAGCACCTCGTCGGTCGTGCCGGTCTCCCCCAGGCGCGGGAAGATCCGCTCGACGCTGCCGCGGTGCCCTTCGGGGTCGAGGTCGGTCATGGCGTCGGTGGCGAGGGTGACGTGATAGCCGTGCTCGTGGGCGGCGCGGGCCGTGGATTCCACGCCGATGCTGGTGGCGACGCCGGTCAGGACGACCTGTGTGATGCCGCGGCGGCGCAGGTGCAGATCGAGGTCGGTGCCGTAGAACGCCGACCAGTTCCGCTTGGTGACGGTGATGTCCTGCGGGTGCCCGGCGAGCGCGTCGGTGATCTCGTCCCAGCCCTCGGGCATGGCGCGGCCGCCGCTGGGCGTCTCGGTGCGGCCGGGCGTCGCGTCGGAGCCGTCGGCGGCGAAGGTGACCCGGACCAGGACGACCGGGAGTCCCGCGGCACGGAAGGCGTCGGCGAGGCGGGCGCTGCGCTCGACGACGTCGGACACGGCGTACGGGGCGCCGGACACGCCCATGAGGCCCTTCTGGAGGTCGACGACGACGAGGGCGGTCCTGGGGTCGAGGGTGCTGAGAGACACGTGAAGTCCTTACCGGTGTGCGGAGTTGAGAGGTGCGAGGGGGTACGGGGGTCAGTCGCGGCCGATCCGGCGCAGCGCCCGGTCGGCCAACGTCACCAGGAGCAGCAGCACGGAGACCACGACGAGCATCCAGGCCAGCTCGTGCAGCCCGGCCGTGTCGGCGCCGCCCTTGAAGAACGCGGCGTTGGCTGCGGAGGCGAGCAGTGCGCCCAGGTAGCTGAAGGTGCGCAGGAGTCCGGCGGAGGCGCCCGTGCGTTCCGGATCGGCCTGGGCGTAGAGGGCGTTCTGGTTGGCGAGGCCGATGAGGCCCTGCGGGATGCCGAACACCGCGCCGATGACGACGAGGAGCCAGATCGGGCTGTCGGAGTTCAGCCCCAACAGGGCTGTCACTCCGATGAGTTGGGCTATGCCTCCGACGAACAGTTTGCCGCGCACCTGTGGGCGGCGCCCGGTCAGGACGGTGACGGCGATGGCCATCAGGGACATCGGGAGCAGCAGGAGACCGGCCTGTTCGGGGCCGAGGTCGCGGCCGTCCTGGAGCCACTGGCTGTAGCCGTACAGGAACGCGTACGACGTGGTGTACGCGAGGAGTTGGCGCGCGTACGTGGCGAGCAGCGGGGTGTTGCCGCTCAGGACGCGCAGGTCGATGAACGGGTCGGCGGAGGCCAGCTCCCGGCGGGCGAAGACCGCTCCCGCGACGGCGCCGATCACCGGCAGGTACCAGTGCGCGGTCCCGGGCGCGGTGAGGAAGAGCATGAACGCGGTGAGCGATCCGGCGAACAGCAGCATGCCGGGCACGTCCGCGGAGGTCGCGGCGTCGGCCTCGCGGCCCGCCCTGGCCGACTTCGGCAGCCGCAGCGCGCCGAGCACGAGGCAGGCGAGCGACAGCGGAACGTTGATCGCGAAGATGAGGTGCCAGCCGCCGAGTCCGATCAGCACGCCGCCGAGGGTCGGGCCGATGACGGCGATGACCTGATTGGACACCGACAGCGCGGCGAGGATGCCGCTGGGGCTCTTCATGCCGGTGCGCTCGGACTCGGTGCGCAGCAGATACATGGAGGCCGGGTACGCGGCGGAGGTGCCGAAGCCGAGCAGCACACGGGACACGATCAGCACCCAGAAGCTCGGCGCGAGGACGCCGAGCAGGCCCGCGAGGCCGACGAGCGCGGTGCCGAGCAGATAGAGCCTGCGCGGCCCGAACGCGTCCACGAGCCGGCCGATGACCGGCTGGCCGACGGCCGTCGCGAGGTAGAGCGCGGAGACCAGCCAGGCCGTCTGGGACGGCGGGACGCCGAAGGCGTGGCCGATCGGGACGAGCGCGACCGCGAGCATCGACGAGTTGATCGGGTTGAGGATCGACCCGAGGATCATCGGCGCGACGAGCCGTCGGTCGAACCCGTCGCCGACGCCCCGCTTCCGTCCGCTCCGCTCCCTTGCTCCCCGGATCCGCTCGGCTATGCCGCTCACGCCTGGGTCACCTCGTCGAGCAGCGCCATCGCCGTGATCACGGCACGCAACTGCTCCGCGCTGCCGCGCTCGGCGAACTGCCCGGCGAGCCATGCCTGGCGGGCCCTGCGCACCCCCTGGCGGCGCTCGCGCCCCGCCGCGGTGAGCTCGACCACGCGTCGGCGCCCGTCCTCGGGGTCCGCATGGCGCTCGACGAGGCCGCGCTCCTCCAGGGCGATGACGTGCTTGGCCATGGACTGCGGTCGCACGTTCTCGATCGCGGCGAGGTCGCTGGCGGTGGAGGGCCCGTACTTGTCGAGCCGCGAGAGCAGGGACGCCTGGGCGGGCGAGAGCTCGCACTCGGGGTCCACGTCGAGCGCCATCAGCCTGCGGCGGAGCCGACCGATGACCACCCACACCTCGTCGGTGGCCCGGGCCGCGAGCTCCGCGACGGACGCACTGTCGTCGTTCATGCCTCCACGGTAGATCGACAGCCAAGGCTGTGCAACCTTGGCTGCACAGTTTCCCTGTCCATTACCGAAGGCCTCGACATCTACCGGAGAAGCCCTCGACGCCGATGGTTACCCGTGAGTATGGTCGTGCGGACCGCACCGCACTCCCCTGCCACCTGGAGGCCCACTTGCGCCGCGTCCGCTCCTCCGATCTCCTCGCCGGGCTGCTGGCCGGCGCCGGGGCCGCCCACTTCCTGCTCCCGAAGCAGTTCGACGCCATCGTGCCGCGCCGGCTCCCCGGCTCCCCGCGCGCCTGGACCTACGCCAGCGCGGTGGTGGAGCTGGCGCTGGCGGCGGGCATCGCCGTGCCGCGCACCCGGTCCCGCTCCGCCACCGCGGCCGCCGTGTTCTTCGTCGCCGTCGTGCCCGCCAACGTGAAGATGGCCGCCGACTGGAAGGACCGCCCCGCGCCGCTGCGGCGCGCCGTCCAGGCGCGGGTTCCGGCGCAGATCCCCTTGGTGCTGTGGGCGCGCAAGGTGGCGCGCGACGCGCCCCGCTGAGGAGACACACCGCGGCACCCCCAGCACTCAGCCGCGGCTGAACACGGCGACCGTACGCCCGGGGACCGTGAAGGTCCCCGAGTCTTTCGCGTACGACGCCGACTTCACCGCGTCGTCCGCGCCACCGGCCTGCACCGGGTGCAACCGGTATCCCGTCCCGGCCGCGTCGGTGACCTCCTGCTTCTGCCGCTCCGGTGTCGCGTTGAACACGATCACGAGGTCACCGAGCCGCATCGTGATGACGCCCGGTGTCTCGTCCTTGCCGGAGAGCGGGAAGGACAGCGCCTTCTGGACCTCCGCCGACGTCGACAGCCGGAAGGCCGGTTCGGTCGTGCGGATCTTCAGGAGGTCCTGGTACGCGGCCGAGGTCCGCTCGATGTCCGGGCAGCCCGGCACCTTCACCGACGCCAACAGGGGTTTCGCGTAGGGCCACTTGGGCTTGTTGTCGGCGGCCATCGGCAGGCCGCGGCCGAAGCCGTTGCCCGCTCGGCAGTCCCAGTGGATCGCGTTGAACCAGTCGCCGCTGTCGAACGAGTTGCGGTCGAGGGACTTCGAGCGCAGCAGATCGGTGCCCGCCTGCGAGAGCGCCGGGCCCTGGGAGAGGGCCGCCGTGGCCATCGCGAGGACCTGCATGCGGGAGCGGTCCGCCGTGCTCGTCGACGCGGGCAGCTTGTACGTCAACGCGTCGTACAGGGACTCGTTGTCGTGCGCGTCGGCGTAGGCGAGGGCGTCACCGGGGGCGTCGGCGTAGCCGGCGGGGGCGCCGTTGTAGTCGACGTCGGAGCCCTTCACCTTCTTTCCCGCCGTGTCGGTGAACTCGTACGCGGCGAGGTTCCCCGACAAGCCCACCTTGATGAGGTCCTGGTAGTGCAGGAGGCGGGTCTTCTGCTCGGCCGATGTGCCGTTCGCCTTCGAGGAGTTGGGGTCGGTGTAGAGGCCGGAGGCGAAGCCCTGCACGCCCGGGTCCTCGTCGAACGGTGAGCCGCCGCGCACCGCGTCCCGTGCCCGGTCGGAGAAGGTGGCGATGCCAGTGCCCGCCATGTTCTTCTGCGTGGCCTGGACGAAGCGGGCGTCGTCCGCGATCTCGCCGAAGTTCCAACCCTCCCCGTAGAGGATGATCTTCTTGCCGTCGACGCCGTCCTTGGCGAGGGTCAGGGCGTCGAGGGCCCTGCGGACCGCGAGGATGTTGGCCTTCGGGTGGTGTCCCATCAGGTCGAAGCGGAAGCCGTCGACCTTGTACTCGCGCGCCCAGGTCACGATCGAGTCGACTACCAGCTTGCCCATCATGGTGTTCTCGGGCGCCGCGTCGGAGCAGCAGGTGGAGTTCGCCACCGAGCCGTCGGGCATGAGCCGCTGGTAGTAGCCGGGCACCACTTGGTCCAGGACGGATGTCTTGTCCTGGCCGCTTGCCGCCGTGTGGTTGTAGACGACGTCCATGACGACCCGCAGGCCGTCCTCGTTCAGTGACTTGACCATGTCGCGGAACTCGACGGTGCGCCGCGTGCCGTCCGGGTCGCTCGCGTACGAGCCCTCGGGCACGGTGTAGTGGTACGGGTCGTAGCCCCAGTTGTAGGCGTCCTTGCCGGCCACCTTGCCGACGCACTCCTGCTGTGTCTCGCTGTCGGGTGCGAGCGCCTTCACGTCGCAGTCCGGCATGGCCTGTTCGGACTTCTTCTCGGGGATCGTCGCGATGTCGAAGGCCGGCAGCAGGTGCACGTACGAGGTGCCGGACTTCGCCAGCGCTCGCAGGTGCTTCGAGCCGTCGGTGTCCTTGTCGGTGAAGGCGCGGTACGTGCCGCGGTCCTTCGCCGGTGTCGTGCCGTCCTCGACCGAGAAGTCCCGGACGTGGAGTTCCTGGATCTGCGCGTCCTTCATGGGCACGGCCTTGGGCTTGGCCAGGCGCGACCAGCCCTTCGGGGCGAGGGAGCTGTCACCGAGGTCGACGACGAGGCTGCGCTCCGAGTTCGCGGTGAGCGCCACGGAGTACGGGTCGGTGACCTTGTTCGTGACGAGCTTCTGGACGCTGGGCGCCCACACCTTGACGGCGTACCGGTACTCCTTGCCGCGCCAGGCGGCCGCGCTCCCGGACACGGACCACACGCCGCTCTTGTCGTCGCGGCGCATCGCGATGGGCTTCCCGCCGAGTTCGAGGGACACCTCACGGGCGGTCGGCGCCCACACCGACAGGGTCGCCCTGCCGTTCTTGAACACCGGTCCCAGGGCGGCCTTCTCAGCGGCTTCGCCGTACGTGTCGTCCAGGACGCCCGCCGTCTGTACGCCGGTCGCCGCCAGCAGCGCGCCGTTGGCCGCCCGCTGCGTGGCGATCAACTGGCCGCGCAGCGCGTCGCGCGCCCGGTCGCGGTCGCGCGGGTCGACGGTGAACGCCGGATAGTCCTTGAGGTGCGGGTACTTGGCCTTCTGCGCGTCGGTCAGGTCGCCAGGATTCAGCCGCAGCCACCGGCCCTCGTCGGTCAGCGCCCCGTCCTCGACGCCGATGCCGCCCTCCGGCGCGTACACCAGTTGCTGGCTGGTGGCGGCGGTGGCCTTCACCTTCCAGACGACGGTGTCGGCGTCGATCCACTGCGCCTCGGCCTTCCCGAGGTCGAGGTCCGCGCCCGTGCCCACGGACGGGAGGAGGTACGTGGTGTCACCGGAGTTGAGCCACACCTCCTTGCCGTACGTCGCGAAGTCGAGGGAGCGGTCCGTGGCGATGTCCTTCTCGTCGCCCTTGTGGAGGATGTAGCTCAGCGAGGTCGCGCCGTCGGCCAGGGGCACCTCGAAGGTCAGCCCGTACGCGTCCTTGCCGGTGGGCCGGAGCGGTTTCGACCAGTCGGTCGGGTTCGCGGCGCCGGTCCAGGTGTGCAGGCCCCAGCCGTCGTAGTCGCCGTCGGGGCGGTGCACGTGGATGATGGCCTTCGTGACGTCCTGCGGCGGGTAGACGCCGTCGGGCCGGGTCGTCTGCTGGCCGTCCTTGCCCTGCTCGACCCAGACCTCGCCGGTCCTCGCCAGGTCGACGGTCCGCTCGCCGCCGTCGGCGGTGCCGGACTTCTCGACCGTGTACGGCACGGAGGAGGCGCCGTCGGGCACCTTCACCCATGCGAAGGCGCCGTACGCGTCCCGGCCGCTGAACTCGGCTTTCTGGTCACCTGACGTGAGGGCCCAACCGTCGTAGTCGCCGTCGGCGCGCTTGTAGTGCACGACCGCGTAGTCGCGGTCCACGGCCGTCGGCTTCTCGGGCGCGGGCGGCTGCCCCGCCGTCGTGTCGGCGAGGGCGCTCGCGGTGCGTCCAGTGCGGTCCACCACAACTGCCTTGTACCGCAAGGACGTTCCGGTCGACACCGTGTCGGGGACGCGTTGGGTGATCTTGTACGGGGCGTGGTCGACGGAACCGAGCGTGCGCCACGCGCCGTTGCCGGTCTGGGCGGCGAAGACGACGCGGGCCGAGGCGGTGTCGCCGGGGTCGGCGGTGAGCGTGACCGTGCCGGTGGCTCCGGCGGCGGGGGCCTTCAGGGACAGCGTGGGCTTCGCGGCCGGCGCGGGGAGCTTCGACTCGGCGCGCAGGACGAGCGAGGACAGGGCGGGAACGGTGACCTTCACGCGACCGCCGGACGCCGACTCGACGCCGGAACCGCCGTACAGCGCACGGAACTTGGCGGACTCGACCGGCAGCTCGACCGTCTTCGCCTCGCTCGCGTTGTTGACGGCGACGACGTACTCGCGGTCGTCGCCGGTGCGCGAGAACGCGTACACCGAGCCCTTCGCGTACAGCTCCTTCTGCGCCCCGTCGGCCAGCGCCGGATTGTCCTTGCGGAGCTTCGACAGCGCGGCGATGGACCTGAAGAGCGGGTGCTTCGTGTCGTACGCGGCGTCGGCGTGCGTGCGCTCGGTGCCCAGCTCGTCGTCGTCGAGGTAGTCGGCGACCTTCGAGCCGAACATCGTCTGGCGGGCGTCCTTGTCGCCGCCCGCGCCGGTGAAGCCCTGCTCGTCGCCGTAGTAGACGACGGGGTTGCCGCGCGAGAGGAACATCAACTCGTTGGCGAGCCGGTCGCGTTCGACGAGTTCCGCGTCGGACGCCTTGGGGTTGTCGGCCTTCAGGAAGGTGCCGATGCGGCCCATGTCGTGATTGCCGAGGAAGGTGACCTGCTCGTACGCGTTCGCCTTGTCGGTGGCGTACTTGTAGTCGTCGGCGAAGACCTTCGCGAGCTTGTCGGCGGAGGCACCTTGCGAGGCGTAGGCGCGGGCCGCGTCCTGGAAGGGGAAGTCCAGTGTCGCGTCGAGGCGGCCCTGGGTGACGTACGGGGAGGTCACGTCGGTGTCGGCGGAGTAGACCTCGCCGAACATGAAGAAGTCCTTGCGGCCGTGGGCTGCGGCGTACTTGTCGAGTGCCGTGGCCCACTGGGTCCAGAAGTCCATGTCCACGTGCTTGGTGGTGTCGATGCGGAAGCCGTCGACGGCGAAGTCCCGCACCCACTTCTCATAGATCTTCTCCATGCCGGAGACGACTTCGGGGCGTTCGGTCCACAGGTCGTCCAGGCCGGAGAAGTCGCCGTAGGTGGTGGACTCGCCCTCCCAGGTCGAGTCGCCCCGGTTGTGGTACATCGTCGGGTCGTTGAGCCAGGACGGCTTCATCTCGCCCGTGTTCTTCGGGGTGTACGGGAAGGAGTCCGCGTCGACCTTCGAGGTGACACCCTTCGCGTCGTCGAAGGGGCGGCCCTTGGTGTCGAGGTACGGGTAGGCACCCTTGGGGCGGTAGCCGTACTTCTTCTCGGCGTAGTCGACCGTGTCGGCGGTGTGGTTGGTGATGACGTCGAAGAAGACCTTCATGCCCTTGCCGTGGGCCTTGGAGATCAGGTTCTTGAGGTCGGCGTTGCTGCCGAAGTGCGGGTCGACCTGCGTGAAGTCGGTGATCCAGTAGCCGTGGTAGCCGGCCGAGGCGTCCTTGCCCGCGCCCTGCACGGGCTTGTTCTTGAAGATCGGGGCGAGCCAGATGGCCGTCGTCCCGAGGTCCTTGATGTAGTCGAGGCGCTGCGTCAGGCCCTTGAGGTCGCCGCCCTGGTAGAAACCCTTGTCCGTCGGGTCGTAGCCCGTCGCGAGGCGTGAACCGGTCAGGCCGCCCTTGTCGTTGCCGGTGTCACCGTTGGCGAAGCGGTCCGGGAGCACGAAGTAGTACTGCTCGCGGGTGAGGTCGTGGCGGGCAGGCTCGGCCGCGAGCTTCGCGTCGGAGGGCGGCGGGGGCGGCGCGGCGGCGCGGGCGGCCAGGGGCTGGGCAAGCGTCACGAGGAGCGCGGCTGCCGCGGTGTACGCGGCGGCGCGTCTGTGCGGTACGCGCATCGGATTGCGGCTCACGTCGGGAACTCCTCGCGGGATGCGGTGTGTTGGGGCGGACCGGCCGCGCGCGTGGGGAGGTGGGGCCGGTCCGCCGCGTGACGGTAACGCCTGCCGGAACACGACTGCAAGAGTTGCGAAAGATGTAGCAAGAATTTTCAACTGCCCATTGACGGGGCGCACTCGTCTGCCCCACGCTCACGACGCGCCACCCGAACCCCACATTCAGGAGCCGCACATGAAACACGGCACATCCCTCACACCCAGAAGCCCTCGCAGGCGCCGCCGCACCGCCACCGCGGCGGCCATCGGCGCCCTCACCCTCGGCTGCATGGCGACCCTGCCCGCGCCGACCGCGACCGCCGCCGACACCGGCACACCCAACGGTGATGTCATCGCCAACCTGTGGCAGTGGAACTGGGCCTCGGTCGCCAAGGAGTGCACCGACACCCTCGACCCGGCGGGCTACGGCGCCGTCCAGGTCGCCCCGCCCCAGGAGTCCCTCAAGCAGGGCGACTACTACTGGTGGGACGTCTACCAGCCGTACTCGTACAAGCTCGACAGCCGCTTCGGCAGCGCGAGCGACTTCAAGTCCATGGTGGACACCTGCCACGGCGCCGGCATCGAGGTCTACACGGACGCCGTCATCAACCACACGTCCGCCCAGCCCGGGCCCGGCTACGCGGGCACCACCATCTCCAACAAGTACGACACCCCGGACTACGATCCGGCCGACAGCGACGACTGCACGAAGACCATCTCCAACTGGTCGGACCAGCACGAGGTCCAGCACTGCGAGCTGCTCGGCCTGCCCGACCTGGACACCTCCGAGTCGGGCGTCCGCGAGAAGATCACCGGCTTCCTCAACAAGCAGATCGACCTGGGCGTCGACGGGTTCCGCGTCGATGCCGCGAAGCACATCGAGACCGCCGATCTGAACGCGATCGTGGGCGCGCTGCACAAGACGGGCGCGGGCGACGCCCCGTACATCACGCAGGAGGTGTACCCCGGCACACCACCCTCCACGGGCGACTACTACGCCAACGGTGACGTGCTCGACTTCACGTACTCGGCCGCCATGAAGTCGCAGTTCGGCGGCGGCGACATCGCCAACCTGGCGTCGTTCGGCAGCAGTTGGGGCCTGGCCGACGAGGAGCACTCCAACAGCTTCGTCACCAACCACGACACCGAGCGCAACGGCGACACGCTCAGCTACAAGGACGGCGCGACCGCCACCCTCGCCAACGTCTTCCAGCTGGCGCGCGGCTACGGGCGTCCCTCGGTCTACGCGGCCTGGAAGTTCGACCAGAGCGACCAGGCGCCGCCGAACGACGGCAACGGGATCGTCACCGACACCGACTGCTCGGGCGCCTGGTCCTGCCTGGACCGGGACACCGCGATCACCGGGATGGTGGGCTGGCACAACGCGGCGGCCGGCAAGGCGGTGACGGACTGGCAGTCACCCGCCTCGAACGTCATCGGCTTCGGCCGCGGCGACGTCGGCTTCGTCGCGATCAACAACTCGTCGTCCGCCCACACGCACACGTACACGACGAGTGTGCCCGACGGCACGTACGACAACGTCCTCGGCGAGGGCTCGGTGACCGTCTCCGGCGGCAAGGCGGAGCTCACGGTGCCGGCGAAGGGGGCGGTGGCCTTCCGCACCGCGTAACCGCTCAGCGCGGGTCGCGGGCGCGCCGCACCGCCCACAGCACATAGGCGGTCGCGCCCGCGACGGCGAGCGCCGCTCCGTAGCCGAACACCATCGCGGCCTCGGGCGGCGCCTCGTCGTAGTGGGCCGAACCGGCGGCCGAGACCCAGATGCGCACCGGGTAGATCTCGGCGTCCTCCTCGACCGGCTCGTCGAAGTACCCCTTCTCCCCGAGGCCGTGCACGACACCGCGCACGGCCTCGCCTCGTGGCGTCCTCCAGGTGAACGTCTCGCTGGTGTTCCGCTCGCCGATCTGGTCCGCCGTCGCCCAGTACCCGTCCACGTACGCACGCGTCGCCAGCAGCCCGTGGCGCAGCGGCAGCGCGAACGCGACGAGCACCGCCGCCCAGACCACGGCCGGCACGGCGCGGCGCGCGCCCTGGCGCCGACCGCCCCTCCCCTGTGACCTCACACGCGGGAGCCTATGCCTCAGGGGCGGCACCCGACCGGGTGCCGCCCCTTCCTGGTGCCGTGCCGGGCGTCAGGCGATCTCCCACCACACCGTCGTGTCGGCGGGCAGGTCGAGGGCTCCGTCCGCCACCGTCACCGGCGCCGAGGCGAGCAGCACGGTGCCCGGCGCGGGGATCCGTACGGTCGCGCCGGTCGTGTTGACCGTGCAGGCGAAGCCGGGGCGCTCGAAGTGGAGCACACCTTCCGGGGCGTCGCCGTGCCACTTCACGCCGTCGCCGGCGCCGAGACCCGGTGTCGTACGGCGCAGGGCGAGGGCCGAGCGGTACATCTCCAGCGTCGAGTCCGGGTCGCCGGTCTGCGCCTCGACGCTCAGCCCGCCCCACGTGTCGGGCTGCGGGAGCCAGCTGCCGCCGTCGCCGAAGCCGTACGAGGGCCCGGTGCGGGTCCACGGGATCGGCACCCGGCAGCCGTCGCGGAAGCCGTCCTGTCCCGCGCCGCGGAAGTACGCCGGGTCCTGGCGGGCCTCGTCGGGCAGGTCGGTGACGTCCGGGAGGCCCAGTTCCTCGCCCTGGTAGAGGTACGCGGAGCCGGGCAGCGCGAGCATCAGGAGGGTGGCGGCGCGGGCGCGGCGCAGGCCGAGTTCACGGTCGCCGGGGGTGCGGATCTGGGTGCCGCCGGGTGGGTTGGCGTAGCGGGTGGCGTGCCGGGTGACATCGTGGTTGGACAGCACCCAGGTCGCCGGGGCGCCGACCGGGCGCATCGCGTCGAGCGAGCCGTCGATGATCCCGCGAAGGCCCTCCGCGTCCCAAGGGGCCCCCAAGTACTGGAAGTTGAACGCCTGGTGCAGCTCGTCCGGGCGGACGTAGTTCGCGGTCCGCTCGACGGTCGGCGTCCACGCCTCGGCGACGAAAATGCGCTCGCCGTCGTACTCGTCGAGAATCAGGCGCCACGAGCGGTAGATCTCGTGCACGCCGTCCTGGTCGAAGAACGGCATCACGTCGTTGCCGAGGAGCTTCAGCTGGTCGCCGCCGCCGAGGTCCGGCAGGCCCTCCGCCTTGACGAGGCCGTGGGCGACGTCGACCCGGAAGCCGTCGACACCCATGTCCAGCCAGAAGCGCAGGATGGAGCGGAACTCGTCGGCGACCGCCGGGTGTTCCCAGTTGAGGTCGGGCTGCTCGGGGGCGAAGAGGTGCAGGTACCACTCGCCGTCGGGGAGTCGGGTCCAGGCGGGGCCGCCGAAGATGGACTCCCAGTCGTTGGGCGGGAGTTCGCCGTTCGCACCCTTGCCGGGGCGGAAGTGGTAGCGGTCCCGGAGAGGCGAACCCGGACCGTCCGCCACCGCGCGCTTGAACCACTCGTGCTGGTCGGAGGAGTGGTTGGGGACCAGGTCGACGATGATGCGCAGGTCCAGGGCGTGCGCGTCGCGGATCACCGCGTCGGCGTCGAGCAGCGTGCCGTACATCGGGTCGACGGCCCGGTAGTCGGCGACGTCGTAGCCGCCGTCGGCCTGCGGCGAGGCGTAGAACGGGGACAGCCACACCGCGTCCACGCCCAACTCGCGCAGATGCGGCAGGCGTTGCCGGATGCCTTCGAGGTCACCGGTGCCGTCGCCGTCGCTGTCCGCGAAGCTGCGCGGATAGACCTGGTAGATGACCGCGTCCCGCCACCAGTCGGCGGTCTCGCGGGTCGTGGTGGCGGCCGCCACCGGCTGGTCCGTGGAGTGCTGGCTCATGATGTCCTTGCTGCGTAGCCGGGTTCAGCCCTTGGTTCCGCCGGCGGTCAGGCCGGTGACCAGGTGCTTCTGGACAAGGTAGAAGAAAGCGGTCACCGGGATGGCGATCAACACCGCGGTCGCGGCCATCAGGTTCCACTGCGCGTCGTGTTCGCTGACGAAGCTCGACAGGCCGATCGCGAAGGTGTACTTGGTGTCGCTGAGCATGAACGTGTTGGCGAAGGCGACCTCGGCGAACGCCGTGATGAAGGCGTAGAACGCGGCGACCGCGATGCCCGGCTTCGCGAGCGGCAGGATGAGCCGCCAGAACGTGCCGATAGGGCTGAGCCCGTCGATCCGGCCGGCCTCGTCGATCTCGGCGGGGATGGTGTCGAAGTAGCCCTTCAGGAGCCAGGTGCAGTACGGCACGATCGTCGTGCAGTTGATGAGGATGAGGCCCTGGTAGGTGTCGATCAGGCCGAGTTCCGAGAAGATCTCGTAGATCGGCACGATCAGCACGGCGATCGGGAAGGCCTGCGTGAGCAGCAGCACCCACATCAGCGTGCGGTAGCCGGGGAAGCGCATGCGGGAGACGGCGTAGCCGGTGGTCGCCGCGAACAGCACGCCGACCAGGGTGGTGCCGAGCGCCACGATCAGCGTCGACGCGGCCCAGTGGAAGAACTGGGTGTGCTGAAGGACGTCCGCGTAGTTGTCGAGGGTCGCCTTGCTCAGGATGTCGCCCGGGTGCAGATAGTCGTCCTTGTCGGGACCGAGCGACAGGTACATCAGCCAGACGACGGGGAACAGCGCGATGAGGCCCGCCACGGCGAGGACGCCGTGCATCAGGGCCTTCGCGAGCGGGCTGCGCTCGCCGCGCCCGCGCACGCGGCGCCTGTCGGCGGGGGCGGTCCCGGTGACCGAACGCTGCGTGGGGACCCTCGACTCGGTGGTCGTAGTCATGATGGTGGCTCCTGCGGCGTCAGACGGCGAGCTGCTCATTGCGCTTCAACCAGCGGTAGTAGAAGGACGTGAAGACGGTGAGGATCGACAACAGGAGCACGCCGTACGCGGCGGACTGCGCGAAGTCGCGCGGCTGCTGCCCGAAGCCGAGCCGGTAGGCCCAGGTCACGAGGATCTGCGCGTCCGGAGCCGTGTTCCCGAAGAGCAGGAAGATGATCGCGAACTGGTTGAACGTCCAGATGATGCCGAGCAGGACGACGGTCGAACTGACCGACCGGAGCCCCGGCAGCGTGATGTGCCGGAAGCGCTGCCAGGAGTTGGCCCCGTCCATCTCGGCGGCCTCGTACAGGGACGCGTCGATGGACTGGAGGCCGCCGAGCAGCGAGATCATCATGAACGGCACACCGCACCACGTGTTGACGAGGATCGCGGCGATCCGCTGGAAGGAGGGGTCCTCCAGCCAGCTCGGCTCCGGCAGGTGCAGGGAGCCGAGGGCGACGTTGATGATGCCGGAGTCGGCGAGCATGATGCGCCAGGCGAAGACGGTGACGAACGTCGGGACCGCCCACGGCAGGATCAGCAGGAGCCGGTAGAAGGTGCGTCCGCGCAGCTTTTCGTTGAGGAGCAGCGCCAGGCCGAGCCCGATGCAGTAGTGCAGGGCGACACAGACCGCCGTCCACACGATGGTCCACACGAAGTGCGACCAGAAGCGGTCGTAGGCTGAGGGGCCCCACAGGATGTCGGCGTAGTTGTCGAGGCCGATGAACTTGTAGGTGGCCTCGATCTGGTTGACGCCGATGGTGCGGGCCGAGTTGAGGCTGTTGGCGTCGGTGAGCGTCAGATAGAAGCCGCGCACCAGGGGGTAGAGGACGAGGACGCCGAGGACGACGACGACCGGAGCGATCATCGCGTACGCGTACCAGTACGTGCGGTACGAGTCCTTCAGGCGCCGGATCGGGCCCGGTCGCGGCGCGGGCTTCTGCGCGTCCGGGCGGTCGACGGCAAGGGTCATGCGGAGCACCTTCTGAATCGGGCCGGTTCCAGCCCTCGGACAGGGCTGTGCCGGTTCGCGCCCTCCCCTCCGGGGCGCGAACCGGCGGTCTTACCGGGTCACTTGGAGAAGCCGGGCAGCAGCTTGGCGAACGAGGTCTCGAGTCCGCTCACGCCCTGGTCGAGGGACTCCTTGCCGGTGGCGACCTTCGGCAGTTGCTGGTCCATCGGCGTCCACAACGAGCTGTACTCGGGCAGTTCGGGGCGCGGCCGGGCGGCGTTCAGGACCTGCTGGTAGCCGGCGATGCCGGGGTCGGCGGTGACCTTGTCGGTGTACGCGTCCTCGCGGGTGGGCAGCGTCGAGTTCTTCAGGGCGACCTGCTCCTGTGTCTTCGCCGACGTCATCCACTTCACGAACTTGAGCGAGGCCTCCTGGTGGGCCTTGTCCGAGCCCGCGTACACGGACAGGTTGTGGCCGCCCGTCGGGGCGCCCGGCTTGCCGCCGGAGCCGGCCGGGACGGTGGCGATGCCCAGGTTCTTCTTGTCCTTGAACGCCGAGCCCTTGTAGAAGTTCGTGATCTCCCAGGGGCCCTGGATGGTCGAGGCGACCTTGCCGTTCACGAACGCGTCCTGGATGTGCGCGTACGCGTCCGCCGTGGCGTCGGCCTTGTGCAGGCCCTTGCCGTCGAACAGGCCCTTCCAGGCGGTGAGGCCCTTCTTGGCAGCGGCGGAGCCGATGGTGATCTTCTTACCGGCGGCGTCGACGGTGTCGGTGTTCTCGCCGAACAGGAACGGCTGGGCGTAGTAGCCGGCCGTGGAGCCCCAGAAGCCGTCGGCCCCGGTCTCGGCCTTGACCTTGGCCGCGTCCTTCTTCAGCTGGTCCCAGGTGGTGGGCGCCTCGGTGATGCCCGCCTTCTTGAAGAGGGCCTTGTTGTAGACGAAGGCGAGGGTGTCGGTGACCAGCGGGACGCCGTACGTCTTGCCCTCGAACCGGGCCTGCTTGATGAGGGACGCCTGGAACTTGTCCTTGTCGGCGAGTGCCTCGGTGCCGTCGAGCGGCAGCAGGTAGCTCTTCTTGGCGAAGGCCGGCGTCCAGCCGACCTCGGCGCGCAGCACGTCGGGGGCGCCGCTCGCGCCGGCCGCCGTGTCGAACTTGTTCTGCGCCTGGTCGAAGGGCACGTTGACGTACTTGACCTTGATGTCCGGGTTGGCCTTGGTGAAGTCCGCGGCCAACGCCTTGTACGTGGGCGCCTCGTTGGTGGCGTTCGACGTGTCCCACCAGGTGATGGTGACCGGGCCCGCCGCCTTGTCGCCGCTGTCGTCACTTCCGCCGCAGGCCGTCGCCGCGAGTGCGAGGGACGCCACCACCGCGGTGGCCGCTATGCCACGCCGCATGAGAACTCCTAGAGGGTTGGGCCCGACTGGGCGACGTGAACGTAACAGCGCCGCAAGCCCGAGGAAAGACCTTGCTGAAAAAATTTGCAGAGACGGGCGGAGGTTACGGGTTCGTGACCTCCAAGTTGCCGCTCACGGTGGGCTGTTATGGCCTACTACATGGGCTTATGTGGCGCTGCAAGGATCTGCAAGCTCTTGCCACAGGGCGCCGTCACAGGGATCATCGGGGCTCCTGCCCCGACTCCCCCAGCTCTTGGCCCCCACAAGGAGTGCGATGACCCAGCTGCCCGCCCAGGCCGCCCGCAAGGCGGCCCATGCCGCGCCCGCGACCGCGCGCCTCGCCGACATCGCGGCGCAGGCGGGGGTGAGCGAGGCGACGGTGAGCCGGGTCCTCAACAGCAAGCCGGGCGTCGCGGCGGCCACCCGGCAGTCCGTCCTCGCCGCGCTCGACGTGCTCGGCTACGAGCGTCCGGTGCGCCTTCGCCGGCGCAGCGAGGGGCTCGTCGGCCTGATCACACCCGAGCTGGAGAACCCGATCTTCCCGGCGCTCGCCCAGGTCATCGGCCAGGCCCTGACCCGTCAGGGCTACACACCGGTCCTCGCGACGCAGACCCCGGGCGGCTCGACGGAGGACGAGCTGACGGAGATGCTCGTCGACCGGGGCGTCACCGGCATCATCTATGTGTCGGGCCTGCACGCCGACACCACCGCGGACATGCGGCGCTACGAGCAACTGCGGGCGCAGGGCGTGCCATTCGTGCTCGTGGACGGTTTCTCACCGCAGGTGCGGGCGCCGTTCATCTCGCCGGACGACCGCGCGGCCATGCAACTGGCGGTCACCCATCTCGGCTCCCTCGGCCATACCCGGATCGGCCTGGCGCTCGGGCCGAAGCGGTTCGTGCCGGTGCAGCGGAAGATCGAGGGGTTCGTGCGAGCGATGCGGGACCGGTTCGACCTCGCGTCGGACGACGTCGAGCGCGAGCTCGTCCAGCACTCCCTCTACACACTGGAGGGCGGACAGGCCGCGGCCTGCGACCTGATGGACCGGGGCTGCACGGCGATCGTGTGCGCAAGCGACATGATGGCGCTCGGCGCGATCCGGGCGGCCCGGCAGCGGGGGCTCGAGGTGCCGGACGACATTTCGGTGGTCGGGTTCGACGACTCCCCGCTCATCGCGTTCACCGACCCGCCGCTCACGACCATCCGCAAGCCGGTACAGGCGATGGGCCAGGCGGCGGTCCGCACGGTGCTCGAGGAGATCGGCGGGACTCCCGCGCCGCACACCGAGTTCGTGTTCATGCCGGAGCTTGTGGTGCGGGGGTCGACGGCGTCGGGGCCGGGTGTCATCGCGCGGCGATAGCCGCGCGGATTCGCTGAACGCGGCGCCGCCCCGCTCCGTATCCTGCACTGAGCCCGGGGTGCACCGGGCTGCTACGGGGGCCGTGCGGGAGGTACGGATGGCACGCAGAGCGCACCGCTGATCACGGGTGGCGCGGCCGGCCGAAGGCGCCGCGCCCGTTTCGATCTCTTCTCCTTGCTCGCCGAGCGAACTCTGCTTTCTTTTTCCCGTGCAAGCCGGATGCACGGATCTGCAGAATGCGTTGCGGTTCCGGCTGCGCGCCGGGATCCGCAGAACGTTGCGGCTCGCACCGCCGGAACCCGACACCGAATGGTCGCCGCACGACCACGCGCCGCGCACTTCCTCCTGCACCAGGCCGTTCCCCAACTAGGGGCTCTCGTTTGGATCACCGTGCGGACCACAGGAAGATGCCTGCGATGTGGAGTCCGGCCAGGTAGATGGTCGCTGTCTTGGCGCTTCAGTCGCTCGGCGTGCAGCTCCTCTCCGCCGGTCAGGAGGAGGTGGCGCGGGTCTTCGCGGGCCCGCGCCACGCCCGCTTCGGGCCGCGCACCCCCTGGCACCGCGATCCGCTGGGCCGCCCGCCCTGGACGGCGTACTGGCCCGTTTCATCCTCATCCCGGTCAGCATGCGCCCGGTGGGCGACCACGCCCTGGTCATCGGGCTCGTGGTGCGGGCGGAACGGGCCGCGGTGGCGGGTCCGCTCGTGCACCACGACAGGGCGTTCGTGGGCCTACCGGGGCCGCCCGGTGCGACAGGCGTCGGACACTGAGCCATTGGTACAGTCTGCGGCGTTGTGCGCCGTGCCACCGAAGGAGTCCGACGCCATGGCCGTGGACCAGCTCGACACCCGCATCCTGCGGCTCCTCCTGGAACAGCCCCGCACCAGCATGCGCGAGTACGCCCGGATCCTCGGG
Source organism: Streptomyces sp. NPDC051684 (assembly GCF_044453445.1). Taxonomy (NCBI): domain Bacteria; kingdom Bacillati; phylum Actinomycetota; class Actinomycetes; order Kitasatosporales; family Streptomycetaceae; genus Streptomyces; species Streptomyces sp. NPDC051684. The sequence goes on from NZ_JBITCS010000053.1 coordinate 25,601, forward strand.
GTCGCCCGCGGCACGCTCCAGGCCCGGGTCGACCGGATGGAGCGGGACGGTGTGATCACGGGCGTGCAGCCCTCGCTCTCCCCCGCGGCCCTCGGCCACCCGGTGCTCGCCTTCGTGCACATCGAGACCACGCAGGGCCACCTGGGGGACGTCGGGGACGAGCTGGCCGGAGTGCCGGAGATCATCGAGGCGTACTCCACCACCGGTGGCGGCGATCTCCTCGCCCGCGTGGCGGCGCGCGACGCCGAGCATCTGGAGGATGTGATCCAGCAGCTCAACCGGTTGCCCGGCGTGGTCCGCACCCGCACCGAGGTGGCGCTGCGCGAGCGCGTCCCGCACCGGCTGCTGCCGCTGGTCGAGGCGATCGGGAAGGCGGCCGGGCAGCCGCGCGGATGATCCGGGGTTCCCGGTCCTGCATCCTGGGTCACATGAGCGACGCGAACCACCCCTCGTACCACTTCGGCGACACCGCGGTCGTCTTCGATCTCGACGGCACCCTCGTCGACAGCGAGCCGAACTACTTCAAGGCCTCCCTCGGCGCCCTGGCCCGCCAGGGCGTCACGGACTTCACGTGGGCCGACCACGAGACGTACGTCGGGATCTCGACGCTGGAGACCATCGGCATCTGGAAGCGGCGGTACGGCATCGACGCGCCGGACGGCGAACTGCTCGAGGAGATGAACGCCCGCTATCTGGAACTCGCGCGCGCCGAGACCCATGTGTTCCCGCAGATGCGGCTGTTCGTCGAGCGCCTCGCCGCGGCGGGTGTGCCGATGATCGTCGCGTCGGGCTCGTCGCCTGCGGCCATCGACGCGATCCTGACCGGCACGGGGCTCGCGGCGCAGCTGCCGCTGTACGTGTCGGCGGACGAGGTGGAGCACGGCAAGCCGGCCCCTGACGTGTTCCTGGAGGCGGCGCACCGGCTCGGCACGCGGGCCTCGCACTGTGTGGTCCTGGAGGACGCGGCGCCGGGGGCCGCCGCCGCGCACGCGGCCGGCATGCGCTGCATCGCGCTGCCGTATGTCGCGGCGCAGGCGGAGGACCCGGCGTTCACCACGGCCGACCTGCTGTTCAAGGGCGGTCAGGAGGAGTTCACAGCGCGGGCCGCGTGCGATTGGCTCGAGCGCTCAGCTCCGTCTTCCTGATCTTCCCGGTGGGAGTGAGCGGCAGCTCGTCGAGTATCTCGACGACGTGCGGGACCTTGTACGTCGCCATGTTCCCGGCCGCCCACTCCTTCAGCTCGTCCCCGGTGAGCGCGGAACCGGGGACGGTGCGGGCGAACGCGTACGGACGCTGACCGCTCTCCGGGTCCTCGACCGCGACGACTGCCGCGGCGAGCACGTCGGGGTGCTGGGCGAGCAGTGTCTCCACCTCCGTGGGGAAGACACTCATGCCCTTCACCTTGATCATGTCCTTGTCGCGGCCCAGGTAGTGCAGACACCCCTCCTCGTCGAGGGCGCCGATGTCACCGGTGTGCAGCCAGCCGTCCCGCAGCGCGCTCGCGGTCGCCTCGGGGGCGCGCCAGTACCGGGTGAGCACGGACGGGCCGCGCACCACGATCTCGCCCCGCTCCCCCAGCGGCAGCGGCTCCCCGGTCGTGAAGTCGACGATCATGAAGTCCGTGCCGGGGACCGGCAGTCCGCAGAACACCGGGTCGCTCAGCAGATCGCGGTCACCGTCCTGGAAGCCGAGGGTGTTGGTGTCGCTGGTGTGTGTCTCGGTCATGCCGTACGAGGCCTCGCGCAGCACGCTGTGCTCGCCGACCGCCACCTTCCACCGGGCGCGCAGGGCCGGGGTGAGCTTGCGGATGAAGGAGACCGTGAGCGGGGTCGACAGGCTCGTCAGGTCGCGCTGCGCGAAGTCGGGGTGGTCGAGGAGTTCGAGGTAGTTCTCGACGGTGCCGGCCATGGTGGTCGCGCCGTGGGTCTCGATGGCGTCGAGGACCTCGGCCGCGTTCCAGCGGGTGAGCAGGATACTGGTGCCGCCGGAGACGAGCGGGGCGAGGATGCCGAGGTTCTCGCCCGCGATCCAGAAGATGGGCAGGTAGCAGACCGAGACGATGCCGCGCGCCCGCTCTTCCTCCGTGGCGGTGCGGCCGTTGTCGATGGTGGTGGCCGTGTAGACCATGTGCCGCTGGGTGTGCTCGCAGCCCTTGGGCAGTCCGGTGGTGCCGCCGGTGTAGTTGAGGGCGGCGAGCGCGTCGAGGTCGTCGGCGACGGGTTCGTGCCGGTCGTGGGCGAGGGCCTGCGGCCAGTCGGCGTCCGCGAGCACGGTGCGTACGGGGGTGTCGTCGCGCACCTCGTCGACGGCCGGCAGCAGCGCGTCCCGGGTGACGAGCAACTCCGGTCCGGCGTCGTTCAGTTCGTGCCGCAGCTCGGCCGCGCGGAACATCGGGTTCACCGGTACGTGCACCGCGCCGATGCGCAGCACGGCGAGCAGCGCGACGACGAAGCGGGCGCCGTTCGGCAGGAAGACACCGACGCGGTCGCCGGGCCGCACCCCCTGTTCGGCCATCCAGCCCGCCAACCGGGCGCTCCGGTCGTCAAGTTGCCGGTAGCTGAGGGTCTCGGCCGCCGTGACGATCGCGGGCCGGTCCGGGTTCAGGTCCGCCCATCGGGCCACATGCGCCGGGAGCGTCAACTCCCCGGCCTCGTGGCGGGTTTCGGACGGCTGGTGGCCCGCCCTGGACTTGGCCTGACGGGCGCGCAGGTCGTGCAGATGCGTCTGCGTGTCGATGGGTGACGTGCCAGTGGACAACGTGCGGCTCCCTACTGCTGTGGTGCTGCTCCGATACCGAGGAGGTGCAGATACATGGCGGTCGCGTCGGCTACCGCCTGGTCGTACACGGCCGGGCGTTCGGCGACGAGCCGCGCGAACTCGATGCTCATGCCGCCGACGGCCCGGGACAGCGTGAGCGGGTCGACGACCGGGTGCGCCCGGCCCTCGGCCGCGACCCGGCGTACATAGCGGGCGGCGCGCCGGACCGGGCGCTCGCGGATCTCCTCCCACAGGGCACGCACGTCGGCGTCGCCCCGTGCCTGCTGTTCGAGCAGGACGAGCAGCGGCAGGTGCCGCGCGTAGGCGGCGATGAACGCGGCGGTGGAGGCGCGCGCCACCGCCGCGACGTCGTCGGTGTCCACGCCGGGCACGTCCTGGGCCGTGAGGAACGCGTCGCGTACGCGTCCCGCGAGCACCCGGAAGACCTCTTCCTTGGACGCGAAGTACACGTAGAACCCGGCCCGTGACACCTCGGCCCGCGCGGTGATGTCGGCGATGGTCGCCGGTCCGTAGCCGAGTCGCGCGAAGACCTGCTCGGCCGCGTCGAGCAGCCGTCCGCGCGCCGGGGCGTCGGTCCGGTCCCGGGCGGTGCGGACGGACCATTCCTGGTGTGCCTGCTGACTGCGTGCCACAGCGCCAGAGTATTGACGTTGACGTCAGTGTCAATGAGCATGACGGAATCCGGTTCTGAATCCGAATTCGACTTCCCGGAGGGGTTCATGGGGTCTGCCGCCGTACTCGTCGCCAATCGTGGGGAGATAGCCGTCCGGGTGCTGCGCGCCGCCACCGAGCTCGGGCTGCGCACGGTGGCCGTGCACGAGCCGGGCGACGAGGCGCATCTGCACCTGGCGGACGAGGCCGTGCCGCTGGCGGCGGGCGGCTATCTGGACGCCGAGGCGCTGGTCGCGGCCGCGCGCCGGGCCAGCTGCACGTACCTCCACCCTGGGTACGGATTCCTGAGCGAGTCCTCGGCGCTCGCCCGGCGGTGCGCGGACGCGGGTGTCACCTTCGTGGGCCCGTCCCCCGAGGTGCTCGACCTGTTCGGGGACAAGGCGCGCGCCCGTGCGCAGGCCGTCGAGACCGGGGTGCCGGTACTGCCCGGCACGGCGGGTGACACCACGGTGGAGGAGGCGCGGGCGTTTCTCGCGGAGGGCCCGGTGATGGTCAAGGCCGTGGGCGGGGGCGGCGGGCGCGGGATGCGGGTCGTCCGGGACGCGGCCGAGCTCGACGAGGCGTGGCAGCGATGCACCTCCGAGGCCCAACAGTCCTTCGGCCGCAGCGAGTTGTACGTGGAGCGGCTGTGGGAGGGCGCCCGGCACATCGAGGTGCAGGTCGTCGGCGACGGCGCCGCGGTGAGCCATCTGTGGGAGCGGGACTGCAGCGCGCAGCGCCGCCACCAGAAGCTCGTCGAGATCGCCCCGGCCCCCGGCCTCGACGCGGGCGTGCGCGGCCGGCTCCTCGACGCCGCCCTGCGGCTGGCCGGCGCCGCCCGTTACGCGGGCGTCGGCACGGTCGAATTCCTGGTCAGGGACAAGGAGTTCGTGTTCATGGAGGCCAACCCGCGCCTCCAGGTGGAACACACGGTGACGGAGGAGGTCACGGGCGTCGACCTGGTCGCGGCGCAGCTGCGGATCGCGGCGGGCGAGGGCCTGGCCGACCTCGGACTCGCCGGGGAGCCCCCCGCCCCGCGCGGCTTCGCCGTGCAGCTGCGGGTGAACGCGGAGGTCACGGGTCCTGATGGGGACGTGCGCCCGTCGGCGGGGCGGCTCGCGCGCCTCGACGTGCCGACGGGCCCCGGTGTGCGCGTCGACACCGCGGCCCGCACCGGCACCGAGATCGGGACGCGCTACGACTCGCTCCTCGCCAAGGTCGTCGCGCACGCTCCGGCCGGCGACTTCGCGGCGGCGTGCGCACGGGCCCGGCGGGCGCTCGACGAGTTCACGGTGGAGGGTGTGCGGACCGGCATCCCCTTCCTGGCCCGGCTGCTCGGCCATCCCGGGTTCACGGCGGGCGGCTTCGACACCGGGTTCGTCCAGCGGCACCTGGCGGAGCTGGCCCCGCCCGACGCCACCGCGGCCGAAGGTGTCTCGGAACCGGGCACGGTGACCGCGCCCATGGCGGGAACGGTCGTCACCGTCGAGGCCGAAGCCGGCCGACTCGTCGCCGCGGGCGCCACCTTGCTCGTCCTGGAAGCGATGAAGATGGAGCACGTGGTGCGCGCCGAGCACGCGGGGGTCGTCCGCGCGGTGCGAGCGGGAATCGGCGAAACGGTCACCGAGGGCGCCGAGTTGGTGCTCCTCGACGTGACGGAGAGCGGCGGCGCCCAGGAGGACGCGGCCGAGGAGCTCGACCTCGACGCGGTGCGCCCCGATCTCGCGCAGGTCGTCGCGCGGCACGCCTTCGGCCTCGACGAGAACCGTCCCGAGGCGGTCGCCAAGCGGCATGCGACCGGGCTGCGCACGGCCCGCGAGAACATCGAGGACCTGTGCGACCCGGGGACGTTCACCGAGTACGGCGCGCTCGCCGTGGCCGCGCAGCGCCGCCGCCGCGAGCTGGACGACCTGATCCGCTCGACGCCCGCCGACGGCATGGTCACCGGCACCGGCAGGATCGGCGGCGCGCCCGTGGTCGCCATGTCGTACGACTACACGGTGCTCGCCGGCACCCAGGGCCACAACAACCACCGCAAGACCGACCGGATGCTGCACCTGGCCGAGGAACGCGGACTGCCCGTCGTGCTGTTCGCAGAGGGCGGCGGCGGCCGCCCCGGCGACACCGACACCTCTTCGATCGCGGGCCTCGACGTCATGACGTTCCATCAAATGGCGCGGCTCAACGGCAGGGTGCCGCTCGTCGGCATCGCGTCCGGCCGCTGCTTCGCGGGGAACGCGGCGCTGCTCGGCAGCTGCGACGTCATCATCGCGACGCCCGAGGCGAACATCGGCATGGGCGGCCCCGCGATGATCGAGGGCGGCGGCCTCGGCGTGCACCGCCCCGAGGACATCGGCCCGCTGTCCGTGCAGGTGCCGAACGGGGTCGTGGACCTGCCGGTCGCCGACGAGGCGGATGCGGTCCGCGCGGCCCGCGCCTACCTGTCGTACTTCCAGGGTCCGCAGGCGAGTTGGGAGGCGCCCGACCCGCGGCGCCTGCGCCACGCGGTCCCCGAGAACCGGCGCCGCGCCTACGACATCCGCGCCGCGATCGAGGGACTCGCCGACACGGACTCGGTACTCGAACTGCGCCGCGGCTTCGGAGCGGGCGTCGTCACGGCGCTGGTGCGGATCGAGGGCCGCCCGATGGGGCTGGTCGCGAACAACCCGGCGCACCTCGGCGGCGCCGTCGACCGGGACGCCGCGGACAAGGCGGCACGGTTCCTGCGGCTGTGCGAGTCGTTCGGCCTCCCGGTCCTCTCGCTGTGCGACACACCGGGCTTCATGGTGGGACCGGAGTCCGAACGCACCGCCACTGTGCGGCAGTTCGCGGATCTGTTCGTCGCGGGCGCCCGGCTCACCGTGCCGCTGGTCTGCGTCGTGCTGCGCAAGGCGTACGGGCTCGGGGCGATGGCCATGATGGGCGGTTCCACGCGGGCGCCGCTCGGCACGGCGGCCTGGCCGAGCGGCGAGTTCGGCGGCATGGGCCTGGAGGGCGCGGTGCGGCTCGGCTACCGCCGCGAGCTGGAGGCCATCGCCGATCCCGCCGAGCGCGAGCGGGCCTTCGAGGCGCGGGTCGCGGAGCTGTACGAGCACGGCAAGGCGGTGAACGCGGCGGCGGCCCTCGAGATCGACGCGGTCATCGACCCGGCGGACTCGCGGAGTTGGATCATTTCCGCGCTGGACGCGTAGGCGGATACAGCGGAGGCGGCCCGCGCATTGATGCACGAAGAGAGGGGTACTCCGTCGATCATGCGTATCAGTGTGGTGGATGTCGGTTCGAACACCGTGCGCCTCGCGATCGCGGACGCGCGCGACGGAGCGCCGCTGCCGGTGCACACGGCGAAGCGGCGGTTACGGCTGTCGGAGCTGGTCGACGGCGACCGCAGACTCGGCCCCGTGGCCGTCGAGCGCCTGGTTGACGCCGTGCGGGCGGCGGTCACGGAGGCCGAACGCTGGGGCAGCGACGAGCCGTTCGTCCTCGCCACGGCCATCGTCAGGGACGCGCCGAACCGGGACGAGGTGCTCGACGCCGTCGAGGCGGGCACCGGGGTGCGGCCCCGGGTGCTGCCCGGCGAGGTGGAGGCCGAGCTGACATTCCTCGCGGCGCGGCGCTGGATGGGGTGGCGGGCCGGGCCGCTCGGCGTCCTCGACATCGGCGGCGGCTCGCTGGAGGTCGCCTTCGGGCGCGGCCGGCTGCCCGAGTTCGCGATCTCGCTGCCGCTGGGGGCGAGGCGGCTCACGCGTGAGCATCTGCCGGACGACGGGGCGGTGCCGTCGGAGCGGGAGATGAAGTCGCTGCGGCGGCATGTGCGGCACCAGCTCAGGGACGTCGCGGCGCGGATCCGCTGGGAGGGGCCGCTCACGGCTGCCGCCACGTCGCGTACGTTCACGCAGTTGGCGCGCCTGTGCGGGGCCCCTCCGGGGCGGCATGGGCCGTTTGTGCCGCGGCAGTTGAGCCGGGGCGCGTTGGGGCTCGCGGTGGCCGAGCTGGCGGCGTTGCCCGCCGAGCGGCGGGCCGAGTTGCCGGGTATTTCCGCGCCTCGGGCGTCGCAGTCGCTCGCGGGGGCGTTGGTCGGGCATACGGCGATGAAGCTCATGGGCATCCGCGAGTTGACGGTGTGCCCCTGGGCGATCCGGGAGGGTATTTTGCTGCGGCGGATCGAGGGGGATCCGGGGTGGTCCGCGTCCGGCCACCCGGCGCTCCACGTTGCGCCCGACCGCCCCTACGCCACGGGGCTCCACCCCGGCCCCCGCGCCTCAATCGCCGGCGGGGCTTGACAAGATCGGGGGCTCTGCCCCGCACCCCGCTGCTCAATCGCCGCAGGGGCTTGAAATACCGGTACCTGCGCTACGGGCCCGTGCCCCCGCCCATCTCCCACCCACCCACAGGGTGTTGCCGCACCCGCGGTCGGCAACCTGCCGCCGCCACGGCGGACGCCGCCCCGCCTTGGGCAATCTGCCGCCTTGGGCGGCAGGGCGGGCAAGGCGGCTCCCGGTGCCGCGCAACCGTAAAGAGGGCGTCACCCCGCCCCACGGACCAGCTCGATCGCTCGGCCCAGGGTCGCAAGGCGCGCGGCCACCGTGTCCCCCGCCGGGTACAAGCGGACCGTGTTCACGCCCGACGCCCGCCACACGGCCAACCGGTCGCGGACCATCGCCTCTGTGCCGATGAGCGTCGTCGCGAGAACCATGTCGTCGGTGACCAGGGCCGCCGCCCCCTCGCGGTCGCCGGACTGCCAGCATTCGCGGACCTCCGCGGCGACGTGCGCCCAACCCTGCCTGCTGTACGCCTGGTTGTAGAAGTTGGTCGAGGCGGAGCCCATCCCACCGAGGCTGAACGCGAGTTCCTTCTTGCGGCCGCCCACCACCTCGGCCAGCTCCTCCTCGTCCTCCACGAAGTTCACCTCGGCCCCCTGACAGATGTCGAGGTCGGCCCGCGTCCTGCCGGACGCCGCGAGCCCCGCGTCCAGATGGTCGAAGTACGCCTCCTTCGCCCCCTCGGGCACGAAGCTCGTCCCGAGCCAGCCGTCGGCGACCTCACCGGTGAGCCGCAGCATCTTCGGCGACAACGTGGCCAGATAGATGGGCAGTTCGTGCTCCGCCCGCATCGAGAGCCGCATCGGCCTCGCGTCCCCGCCGGGCATCGGCAGCGTGAACTCCCGCCCCTCGTACGCGATCTTCTCGCCGGTCGCCGCCATCCGCACGATCTCGACCGTTTCCCGCATCCGCCCCAGCGGACGCGCGAACGGCGCCCCGTGCAGCCCCTCGATCACCTGCGGCCCGGACGGCCCGAGCCCCAGCAGGAAACGGCCCTCGGAGATGTTCGACAGGGTGATCGCGGCGCGCGCGATGGCGGTCGGCGTCCGGGTGGCGAGCTGGATGATGCCGGAACCGAGCAGCATCCGCTCCGTGCGCGCCGCCAAGTACCCCAGCGGCGACGGCGCTTCGGAGCCCCACGCCTCGGCGACCCAGCAGATGTCCAGGCCCAGCTTCTCGGCCTCGGTCACGAAGTCGACGGTCTCCCGCCAGTTCCCGCCGGACGCCTCGATGGTGGTCGATGTGCGCATCAGGCCCCGTCCCCTTCCTCCGCAAGGGACTTCAGGCCGTCCAGCGTCGCCTCCATGCCCCGCTCCCATTCCCGCAGCCGTCCGAAGACGATCTTCTGTTCCTTCTCCGGCATCCGGTCGATGGCGTACGAGAGGCCGGAGCGGCCGGGGCCCATCTGGGCCCACTGCGTCAGCTCCGTACCCCCGTCCTCCCTCGCCGTCATGCTGAACCGCCATACGGCGCTGGGCCGTTCGGGATCGCCCACGGCCCACGCGAAGACGCGGCCCGGCTCGCACTCCACGACGTACGACGTGGTCTCCCACTCGCCGAACGCCTCGTGCCTGCTGCACCCCAGGAAGCGGGCGCCGACGCCGCGCTCCTCGCCCAGCCACCGCGCCGACTGGAGTTCGGCGCTGAACCGGGGCGTCAGGCCGACATCACTGATCAGCTCCCACACCCGGCCCGGAGGCGCCGCGATCGTGCGTGACGCCTCGACGGTCGGCGTGTCCGCGTAGCGTGCGCCGGTCCATTCCATCGTGCTCCACCTCTCCGTAGAACAGCCTGTGACCACGAGAGTTTCGTAGATGGACTCACCACGTCAAGAGCGAACCGGCCACCGATGGGATCGGTTCAGCGGGTAAAGCGCGCCGCGATGTCCGGGCGCCGCGCGAGCTTGTCCGGGTAGCCGGGGCCCATCCGCGCATGGGTGTCGTCCGCGGTCATCGGCTCGCCGCAATGCGCGCAGACGACGGCGGCCTCGCTCTCGTGGCCGCACCGGTCGTGCTCGAAGACGACGGGCGCGCCCTCCTCGCCGGACAGCCAGCGGTTGCCCCAGGCGTTCATGGCGGCCAGGACGCCGAAGAAGTCGCGGCCCTTCTCGGTCAGCACGTAGTCGTGCCGCACGGGCGCGGTGTCGTAGGCGCGCCTCTCCATCAGCCCCGCCTCGACGAGCCGGCGCAGCCGCTCGGCCAGGGTCGTCCGGGCGATGCCGAGCTCCTGCTGGAACACGTCGAAGCGGGTGATGCCGTAGAACGCCTCGCGCAGCACGAGCGGCGTCCACCAGTCCCCCAGGAGGTCCATGGTGCGCGCGATGGAGCAGGGCCAGTCGGCAAAGGAAGTGCGCCTCATGACCGAAAGGATACGGACGAGCCGCGGAGCCGGTCTCGTTACAGGACTCAGGACGTGACGTTCGCCATGAACGGTGCGGGCCCATTGTGGACGGGGCCTCCGGCTGATCACCTGGAGCCCTACTACGCACCGAGCAGGAGGCCCCGTTGTTCGCTTCCGTGGACGAAGTCACCACGCGCCTGGCCGAGACCGGCTATCTGGCCTCGCCCGCCGTGGCGACCACCGTCTTCCTCGCCGCCAAGCTCGGCAAGCCGCTGCTCGTCGAGGGCCCGGCGGGCGTCGGCAAGACGGAACTGGCGAAGGCGGTCGCGGCGATCGGCGAAGCCCGCCTGATGCGCCTCCAGTGCTACGAGGGCGTGGACGAGAGCCGCGCCCTGTACGAGTGGAACCACGCCAAGCAGCTGCTGCGCATCACGGCGGGCCGCGACGAGACCTGGGACCAGACCCGCACGGACATCTTCAGCGAGGAGTTCCTCCTGACGCGTCCGCTCCTTGAGTCGATCCGCGGGGACGACGCGAAGGTCCTGCTCATCGACGAGATGGACAAGGCGGACGTGGAGGTCGAAGGGCTGCTCCTCGAAGTGCTCTCCGACTTCCAGGTGACCGTCCCGGAGCTGGGCACCATCGCCGCCACCCGGCGCCCCTTCGTGGTCCTCACCTCCAACGCGAGCCGTGAGCTGTCGGAGGCGCTGCGCCGCCGCTGCCTCTTCCTCCACATCGGCTTCCCCGAGGAGGAGTTGGAGCGCCGCATCGTCGCCCTGAAGGTGCCCGAGCTCGACGCGGTGCTCGCCGAGTCCCTCGTCCGGGTCGTGGGCGCGCTGCGCGCGATGGACCTGCGCAAGGTGCCATCGGTCGCGGAGACGGTGGACTGGGCGCGCACCCTGCTGGCGCTCGGCGCGGACCGCCTGGACGAGGAGGTCGTACGGGCGTCCCTCGGCGTCGTCCTCAAGCATCAGGAGGACGTGAACACGGCGGCGGCCAAGCTCGACCTGGACGCGGTGTGAGCACGGCCCTGTCGGTCGCGGACCGCGTCACCTCGCTCGTACGGGCGCTGCGCGCGCACGGCATCCGGATCGGCACGGGCGAGAGCGTGGACGCCGCGCAGGCCGTGGCGGCGCTCGGCCTGGACAGCCGGGACCACCTGCGCGAGGGTCTTGCGTCCGCGCTCCTGCACGACCAGGGCCAGCGCGCGGTCTTCGACCCGGTCTTCGACGTGTACTTCCCGCACGCGGTGGGCGCGCCGGGCCAGAGCGGCGCCACCGACCGGGACAGCCTGCGCGAACGCCTCACCGAGGCCCTCGTCGCGAACGACCGGGCCGCGCTGGCCCGGCTCGCGGCCGAGGCGGTGGACTCCCTCGGCGGCTACGACGCGAACGGCTGGTCGTCCCAGCAGACCCTCGACCGGCTGCGCCCGCAGACCCTCCTCGCCCCCGTCATGTCGGCGATCCGCGCGGGCGGCAGCGGCCAGTCCGGGGCGTTCACCGACCGCATCGAGGCGGACGAGATCCGCCGCCGCATCGAGGACTTCCGCGCAGGGGTGCGCGGCGAGGCGCGGCGCCGGGTCGCGGAGGCCCGCAACCGCGACGAGCTCGCCCGCCGGATGCCGGTCCAGACGCCCGACCGGACCGTGTTCCTCTACGCGGACAAGGCCCAGCTCGCCGAGTTGCGCCGCACGGTCCACCCCCTGGCCCGCAAGCTGGCCACCCGCCTCGCGGCCCGCAGGCGGCGCGCGGCCCGCGGCCACATCGACCTGCGCCGCACGCTGCGCGGCTCGCTGTCGACGGGCGGCGTCCCCATGCGGCCCGTGCTGCGCAAGCGCCGCCCGACCCGTCCCGAACTGGTCCTGCTGTGCGACGTGTCGGGCTCGGTGGCAGGCTTCGCGAACTTCACGATGCTCCTGGTCCAGGCCCTGCACGACCAGTTCAGCAAGATCCGGGTCTTCGCCTTCGTCAACCGGACCGACGAGGTCACCGACCTCATCGCGCACGGCGCCGCGGACGCGGAGGGCCTCGGCGCCCGTATCTCGGCCGAGGCCACGCTGACCGGCTGGCACGGCAGCAGCGACTACGGCACGGCGCTCGGCGAGTTCGTGGAGCGCTACGAGTCCGCGGTGGGCCCGCGCACCACCGTCCTGGTCCTCGGCGACGCCCGCAACAACCAGCAGAACCCGAACCTTCCCGCGCTGCGCCGCATCACCCGCGCCTCCCGCCGCACGTACTGGCTGAACCCGGAACCCCGCTCCCAGTGGGACACGGGCGACTCGGCGGCCGCCACGTACGCGGAGGTGGTGGACATGCACGAATGCCGCAACGCGCGTCAGCTGAGCGCGCTGGTGGGCCGGTTGCTCCCCGTCTAGACGCACGCTGTGTAGCCCTTTCACTTGCGCGAGCGCGCAGGTACGGGAAGCGTGACCGGGAGGCTCACCGACCGGGACGGAGACCGCATGAAGGCGGACGGCCGTGACGCGTACTTCGACAACGCCAAGTACCTGGCCATCGTCCTCGTCGCGCTCGGGCACGCCTGGGAGCCGCTGCGCGGGGACAGCCGCGCCGCCTCCGCGCTGTACTTCACCGTCTACACCTTCCACATGCCCGCGTTCATCGTCATCTCGGGATACTTCTCGCGATCGTTCGACGCGAGCCCCCGGCGGATGAAACGCCTGGTCACGGGCGTGCTGGTGCCGTACGTGATCTTCGAGGTGGCGTACACATTCTTCAAGCGGACGGTGGGCGACGACCCGGACTACCCGATCACGCTGCTCGACCCCTGGTATCTGACCTGGTTCCTGATCGCGCTGTTCATCTGGCGCATCACCACCCCGCTCTGGAAGGTCGTGCGGGCGCCGCTGCCGCTGGCCCTCGCGGTCGCCGTGCTCGCCGCCGTCTCCCCCGACATCGGCGACGACCTGGACCTCCAGCGGGTGCTGCAGTTCCTGCCGTTCTTCGTGCTCGGGCTGTGCCTGCGCCCGGAGCACTTCGAGCTGGTGCGGCACCGCAAGGCCCGCCTTCTCGCCCTGCCGGTGTTCGCGAGCGCGCTGCTCGTCGCGTACTGGGCCTCGCCGCGGATGACCGCCGCCTGGTTCTACCGCCGCGACAGCGCGCAAGAACTGGGCGCGCCGGGCTGGACGGGCGTGGTGATGACGCTCGCCCTGTTCGGCTGCTCGGTGATCCTGATGGCCTGCTTCTTCGCGTGGGTGCCCGGGCGCAGGCTGTGGTGCACGGCGCTCGGCGCGGGCACCCTGTACGGCTATCTGCTGCACGGCTTCCTGGCGAAGGGCTCCCGCTACTGGGGCTGGTACGACCACGACTGGGTGCACACCCCGCTCGGCGAGGTCACCGTCACCGTGATCGCGGCGGCGGTCATCACCGCGCTGTGCACCCGGCCCGTGCGCTGGCTGTTCCACTGGGCGATGGAGCCGGAGATGGCGTGGGCGTTCAAGCGGGACCCCGTCAAGCAGGACGCCGCGCGTCCCGTGCCACCACCCGGATCGTCCTGAGCGAGGGGTCGGCCGGGTCCGGCACGTTCATGCCGGCCTCGATGCCGGTACGCAGATGGCCGAGCACCGGCTCGGTGAGCCGCTCCCCCGGCAGCACCGTCGGGATGCCCGGCGGGTACGGGGTGGTCATCTCGGCGGCCACGCGGCCCGCGGCGCGCTCCAGCGGGACCTCCTCGATCGCCCCGAAGTACGCGTCGCGCGGCAACATGGCCTGTTCCAAGCGGAGCTCGGAGGGCTTCGGCACCGCGACGGCCGGCGCGCCGCGCAGTTCGGCGCGATGCTCCGCGACGTCGCGCAGGCCGTCGAGGAGCGCGGCGAGCGTCGCCGGGGAGTCGGCGAAGGTGAGCTGGGCGCCGATCCTTCGGTGGTCGGCGATGTGCACGTCGAGGGCCCGGTGGGAGCGCAGCCAGTCGGCGACGCGGTAGCCGCTGGTGTCGAGGTCGGCGACGTCGATGAGGACGGGCAGCGGGTCGAGGTCGTACGCGAGTCCGGGGCCCGTGAGGTCGTCGGGGCCGTACACGTGCAGGCCCTCGACCGCGTCGATAGTCCTGCCGTGCCTGCGCCGCGAGGACGAGGGCGTCGCCGAGCAGCCCCCGGCCGTGCAGCCGCATCTGCCGGCGCCAGCCGTGGATGCTGGTGACACAGACGTCGGCGCCCGCGTCCATGGCCCACGTGGGCAGGTCGGGGTGGAACGGCAGGTGGGCGCCCCACGCCTCGTCGACGATCAGCGGCCTGCCGCGGGCGTGACAGACCTCGGCTAGGGCTTGTCGTTTGGATCAGGCCGGATCAGGGAGCGGGGCCTGGTGCGTGCGATCGCAAGGCGGAGGAGGGAGGCGACGCGGAGCGTC
>NZ_JBITCS010000054.1:0-39433 GCF_044453445.1 Streptomyces sp. NPDC051684
GGCTCAACGACCACCCAGGCCTGATCAGTCAGCTCATGACGACGCACCACGAAAACACCAACGCGCCAACCACTTTGCGGACACGACCTAGGACCAGGGGTGGGCCACGCCCGAGATTCTTATTGCACATATATTGCAACAATGGCATGAGCGCACCGGTGGTGCTGGGGATCGAATCGTCGTGCGACGAGACCGGCGCGGGCATCGTGCAGGACGGAAGGCTGCTGGCCCACGTGGTGGCGTCGAGCATGGACGAGCACGCCCGCTTCGGTGGGGTGGTGCCCGAGATCGCCTCCCGCGCCCACTTGCAGGCGTTCGCACCGGTCGTGCGGCAGGCCTTGGGCGACGCCGGGATGCGGCTCGGACAGCTCGACGCGGTGGCCGTCACCACCGGACCGGGCCTGTCCGGTGCGCTGCAGGTCGGCCTGGCCGGCGCCAAGTCCCTTGCCTACGCGGCGGGCGTTCCGCTGTACGGGGTGCACCACTTGGCCGGGCACGTGGCCGCGGACACCCTGGAGCACGGCCCGCTGCCCGAGCCGTGTGTCGTCCTGATCGTCTCCGGCGGTCACACGTCGCTGCTCCTGGTCTGTGACCTGGCGCGCGCACCGATCGTGCACCTGGGCGACACCCTCGACGACGCGGCCGGCGAGTGCTTCGACAAGGTCGCCCGCATCCTCGGCCTGCCCTATCCGGGCGGGCCCGCCATCGACCGCGTCGCGCGGGCGGGGAACCCGGAGGCGGTCGCCTTCCCGCGTCCGCTGACCAAGGGCGGCGACGATCCGTACACCTTCTCCTTCTCCGGGCTCAAGACCGCGGCCCGCCCGGTGGGTGGAGAGGCACCGGCTGCGCGGCGAGGAGCCGTCGGTCGCCGACGGGGCCGCCGCGCTGCAGGAGGCCGTCGCCGACGTCCTCCCCCGCAAGGCGCTGCGTGCGTGCCGGGACCACGACGTGCGCACACTGATCGTGGCGGGCGGTGTGGCCGCGAACTCGCGGGTCCGCGCGCTGGCCGAACAGCGCTGTGCGGCGGCGCACGCGGCCAGGGGCTCGTGGACGTGGAACGGCAGGCATCGCTGGAGCCGGTGGAGCGCGACACGGCAGCCCCCTGTCCCACCACGTCCGTCTACTGAGACGGAACTTGACCAGTGGGCGCACGTGCGGGAGATTTCCCTAGCAATCCAGTAGGAATAGTAGGCAAGAGGTGAGGAAGGGAGGGTCCGTGCGACCGCTCGACGTTCAGCGCCGTCTGCCGTGGTCCGCTCCTGCCGCGCCCATGTGCGACGCATTCGACCTCGGTGCCCTGCTCGTCGCCCGTCGGCATGTTGATCTCTGCCGATGCACCAGCGCCTGCTGTCGGCACTGACACCGCACCAGCACCCGCAAGTCGCACCGCGCCGCGCCGCGCCACCCTTCGCGCGTTCCGCTGCCCTCTTTCCGCCTTCACCTTCCGTCCTCTGTCTCTGTGAGGTCCCCGCCCCGTCATGTCCACTCTCACCTTCCACTGGTTCCTGCCCACCACCGGCGACAGCCGCCACGTCGTCGGCGGCGGCCACGGCTCGACCCCCGGCACCGCCGGAGGCGACCGCCCGGCGTCCGTGGAGTACCTGGGCCAGATCGCCCGCACGGCCGAACAGCTGGGCTTCGAGGGGGCGTTGACGCCCACCGGGGCCTGGTGCGAGGACGCGTGGCTGACCACGGCGATGCTGACGCAGGTCACCGAGCGGCTGAAGTTCCTCGTCGCCTTCCGGCCCGGCCAGATCTCCCCCACGCTCTCCGCCCAGATGGCCGCCACGTATCAACGGCAGTCCCACGGACGCCTGTTGCTGAACGTGGTGACCGGCGGCGAGAGCGCCGAGCAGCGCGCCTACGGGGATTTCCTCGACAAGGACCAGCGGTACGCGCGCACCGGCGAGTTCCTCGACATCGTGCGCCGCCTGTGGGGCGGGCAGACCGTCGACCACCACGGCGCACACCTCCGTGTGGAGGGCGCCCGCCTGAACCGGCTGCCGGACCCCGTGCCCAGTGTCTACTTCGGCGGCTCCTCCCCCGCGGCCCTGGACGTCGCCGCCCGGCACACGGACACGTATCTGACCTGGGGCGAACCCCCGCAGGCCGTGACGGAGAAGATCACCGAGGTCCGCCGGCGCGCCGAACTCCTGGGCCGCACCGCCACGTTCGGCATCCGGCTGCACGTCATCGCCCGTGACACCGCCGCGCAGGCGTGGGCGGAGGCCGAGCGGCTGCTGGAGGGCATGGACCCGGAGCGGATCGCAGCCGTGCAGCGCGGACTGGCGACGTCCGAGTCCGAGGGCCAGAAGCGGATGCGCGCGCTGCACTCCAGCGGCACCAGCTCCGACCTGGAAATCTACCCGAACCTGTGGGCCGGCGTCGGCCTGGTGCGCGGCGGCGCCGGCACCGCCCTGGTCGGCAGCCACACGGAGGTCGCCGACCGCATCGAGGAGTACCACCGGCTGGGCATCGACGAGTTCGTGCTCTCGGGCGTTCCGCACCTGGAGGAGGCGTACTGGTTCGGCGAGGGTGTCCTGCCGCTGCTCGAACGCCGCGGACTGTGGCGGCACCCGGCGGCGCCGGCCCCCGTCGAGTCCGGCACCGTGGCGTTCGCGGGCGTGTGAGCGGTGGGTACGGACATCAGCACCGACACACGTACGCGCCCGGCGGCCCCGGAACCGGACGCGGGCGGCAGCGCGACGGCCGGGCGCAAACTGCGCACCGTCGTGCTCTCCAGCCTGCTGGGCACCACCGTCGAGTGGTACGACTTCTTCCTCTACAGCACGGCGGCGAGCCTCGTCTTCGGGAAGCTGTTCTTCCCGGAGACGAACGGCACGGTCGGCACCATGCTCGCCTTCGCCACGTTCGCGGTGGGCTTCGTCGCCCGGCCGCTCGGCGGGCTGCTCTTCGGGCACATCGGCGACCGCGTGGGCCGCAAGCGCACCCTCGCGTTCACCATGGGCCTGATGGGCGTCTCGACCGCGCTGATCGGCCTGCTGCCCACCTACGAACAGGTGGGCGCGCTCGCCCCCGTGCTGTTGCTGGTCCTGCGTGTCGCGCAGGGTGTGGCGCTCGGCGGCGAGTGGGCCGGGGCCGTTCTGCTTGCCGTGGAGCACGGTCCGGAGGGGCGCAAGGGCCGGTTCGGCAGCTATCCGCAGATCGGCCTGGCGCTCGGACTCGCCCTGGGCACGGGCGTGTTCGCGCTCCTGAGCAACGTACTGAGCGACGAGGCGTTCCTCGGCTACGGGTGGCGGGTCGCGTTCCTGGCCAGCCTGGTGCTGGTGGCGGTCGGGCTGACCGTCCGGCTGAAGATCGACGAGACCCCCGCGTTCCGGGCCGTGCTCGGCATGGCGACGGGGCCTCGGGCCGTGCCCCTGGTCGAGTTGGTGCGCGATCGGCTGACGCGCCGCCACCTGCTCCTCGGCATGGTGTCCCGGTGGGGTGAGGGCGTGGCCTTCAACACCTGGGGCGTGTTCGCCCTGACGTATGCGACGGGGACGCTGCACCTGCCGCGCACGTCCGCACTGTTGACGGTGACCGGCGCGTCGCTGGTCATGGCGGTGCTCGTCCCGGTGTCGGGGCGGCTCGTGGACCGATTCGGCGCGCGGCGCGTCTATCTGACGGGCATGGCCGCGTTCGGTGTGTCGGTCTTCCCCGCCTTCCTGCTGTTCGAGACCGGCGGGGTGCTGGGTTTCGCGGTGGCGCTCGTGCTCGCCCTGGGCATCGTGCACGCCTGCTTCTACGGGGCGCAGGGCACGCTGTTCGCGGCGCTGTTCCCGGTGCACGTGCGCTACACGGGCATGTCGGCCGTCTACCAGGTCTCCGGCATCTTCGCGTCGGGCATCACCCCACTGTTGGTCACCGCCTTCCTCGCCCTCGGCTCCGGCACCCCGTGGCCGGCGTGCGGATACCTCGTCCTGTCGGCGGCGGGCAGCGTCTGGGCGACGTCCCGCCTCCGCGAGGAGCAGCTGTTCGTCCGAACGGGCCGGCCCGCCGGCGCCGGTGGGCCGGACTCCCCGCGCTAGGGCCTGTCGTTTGGATCAGGCCGGGCTCGCGGGGCCTGATCCAAACGACAGGCCCTAGGCGGCGAGCCGACTGAGGTCCATGGTCCAGTTGGTCCGCCAGGTCGCCCCGTCGCCGTCGGAGAACGCCTGCTCCCAACGGGCCGCGTCGGGCGCGGCGTTGGTCCAGTCGAACCGCAACTTCACCGCGCGACCGCCCAGTACGTCATCGCAGAAGAAGCGCCCCAGGGCCGTCCCGCAAGGAGCCCTCCATACGGAACGGCTCCTCCACGTCGCACGCGAAGGTCGCATCAACAGAGAACCCGAGGCTACGTCCCAGGACTGACAACGCTCCCTGGAGCGGACGGTCGGCGATCAAGACCGCCCCTCCGCCGTCGCGGGACCCGGCGGGCCGACGGTTCCGGATATTCTGGATCACCAGTAACGTCCTTTCACGGGGGGAGAGTTCATGGATCCGGAGATGGTCGCGCTTGCGGGTACGGCGGGCACGACGCTGGTCGGCCTGCTGACGACCGAGGCCTGGCAGCGGGCCAGGGACGGTGTCACCGCGCTGTGGCGCCGGGCCGAACCCGCCCGCGCCGACGCCATATCCGCCGAGCTGGAGGTGACCCGGGCGGACCTGCTGGCCGCGCAGACCGACGGCGACACCGAGTCCCCTGCCGAACTGGGCGCGGAGTGGCAGGGCCGGATCCGGCGGCTGCTCGCGACACACCCCGAGGAGGCCCGCGCCCTGCGCGCGCTCGTCGACGAACTGCGGCCCCTCGCACCCGAGATCACGTCCGTCACCCAGCACGCCACCGCCTCCGGGCACGCCCGCGTCTACCAGGCTGGCCGCGACCAGCACTTCGATAACCGATGAGCAGCCCCAACGAAGCACGGGCCGACGGACACGGCCGCGTCTACCAGGCCTCCGGCGACCAGCACATCGTCGAGCACCATCACCACGCCTCCGAGTGGTCGGGGCCCGACTCGGTGCGCCACCCGGCCGTCGGCCGCGCCCCCGTCGCCCTCCGCGACCGCGTGGGCGAGATGGACCAACTGCGCGCCGCGGTCGAGCCGGGTGTCGGCAACCGCGTCTACGTCCTGCACGGCCTGGGCGGCTGCGGCAAGACCGCCGTGGCCTACACCCTCTTCCGGCACGCCACCGAGCAGGTCGGCCGCGTCGGGCTGTGGGTCAACGCCTCCGATCCGGCCTCGCTGCGCTCCGGCATGCTCGCCGTCGCCGCCGACCGGGGCGCGACCGACGCCGAACTCACCGGCGCGCGCGGCGGCCTGCGCCCCGCCGCCGACCTCGTCTGGCACTACCTCGACCGCTCCGGCGAGCCCTGGCTGCTCGTCCTCGACAACGCCGACACCCCGGCGATCCTGCGCGCGGGAGGCTGGCTGCGTACGAGCCCCGCGGGCATCGTCGTCGTCACCACGCGCCAGGCCGCGACGCACTGGTGGCCGGGCGCGGAACTCCTCCAGTTCGGCGTCCTGCCGCGCCAGGACGCCGCCCTCGTCCTCCAGGACATCGCGCCCCACGCCGGCACCCTCGACGACGCCGCGGAGGTCGCCGACCGTCTCGGACACCTCCCGCTGGCGCTCACCCTCGCCGGCGGTTTCCTCGCCCACCAGGTCATCGACCCCTGGACGCTCGCCGACTACCGTCTCCGCCTTGACGGCAGTACCGACATCGAGCCCGCCGCTCTCGTGGACGCGGTCGACGAGACCCACTTCGACCCCCGGCACCTGCTCAACCGCACCTGGCAGCTCTCCCTCGACTCCCTCACGGCCCAGGGTCTTCCGGAGGCCACACCGCTGTTGCGTCTGCTGTCCTGCTGGGCGGGCGATCCGCTCCCGCTCAAGCTCCTCGCGAACACCGAACTCGGCGCCGAACTGCCCGGCTCCCGCGTCGAGTCCGCCCTGCGCGGACTCCTCGACCACTCGCTCACCGAGCTCGTACCGGGGCAGGTGCGCTGCCTGCGCGTGCACGGGATCCTGTTGGACAGCGTCGCGCACTCGACCCCTGACGGACAGCGGGAGCAGCTCGTCGAAACGGCTGCCCGCCTGCTGCTTGCCATGCTGCCGGAGGTACCCGAACGCGGGGCGCAGGACCCCGCGATGCTCCTGCTCGCCCCGCACGTCATGGCGTTGCTGCGGCGCGCGACGCGGTGGGGCACCAGTTCCTCCACCCTCGAGGGCGCCGCCGACTGCGCCCACCGGTTGATCGTCGCGGTGCACAGATCGGGCGACTACTCGTCGGCCCTCACCTTGGCGACCGACGCCGTCGCCCTCGCCACCGCGGGTCTGTCCTCCGACAACGCGAGCGTGCTCCGCCTCCGGCTGCGCGTGGGCCGTGCGCTCTTCCGCCTCGGCCGCTTCGAGGAGGCCGAGGCCCTTTACCAGGAACTGCGTTCGGACTGCGAGCGGGCGCTGGGCGCCGACGCGCCGGAGACGTTGGAAGCGTGCCTGAAGGTGGGGAGTCCGCTCGCCAATCTCGGCCGGATCCACGAAGTGCCTCCGCTGCGCAGCCGGGTCGTACGGGTCCGGGAGGAGACGCTGGGGAGCCGGCACCCACTCACGTTGATGGCCCGGTCCGCCTACATGGAGATCGCGTCGAACCCCGGCATGGCCGGTCTTCCGGAGCAGGCCGAGATGATCGCCACGGGCCCCGGGCTGCTCGCGGACTGCTACGGCACCCTCGGGGAGCTCCATGTCCTGACGCTCACCGCGGAGCTCAACTTCGCCGCATGCCTCATCTGCGCGAACCGGCACGCCGAAGCCCTGCCCCACGCGCTCAAGGCACTGACCGGGTACGAGCAGATCTTCGCTGCGGACTACCCCTTGGTGCTCAACGCACGCCATGCGCTCGGCCAGGTCCTGACTGCCCTGGGTCGGCACGCCGAAGCGGTCGAGCAGGTCGAGCTCCTTGTGGCGGGACGCCTTCAGGTGCTCGGACCGACCCATCCCTGGACACGTAGCGCTCAGGGCCTCCTCGCCCAGTGCCGAGAGGCGGACGGCTCCGGTCCGACGGAATGACGGGTGTGCGGCCGTGCCCTGCGTATGGTCGGCTGGAGGCGGAGTCAGCCGGCCGGACGGCCTGTCGGCCCCGCCGGTGTATGACGACCTGAGGGAGGTGTTCGACGCCATGCCCGTCGCGGACGCGTTCGTGGAGTGTCTGGATCCGGAGCTGTGTGTCGTCACCGCCGAGGCCGACGGCGAGCGGGCGGGGTGCCTGGTCGGGTTCTCCTCGCAGTGCTCGATCGAGCCCGTCCGTTACGTCGTGTGGCTGTCGAAGGCCAACCGGACGCACCGGGTCGCCAAGGAGGCCGGGCACCTCGCCGTACACCTGCTGGGGCGTGATCAGTACGCGCTGGCCCGGCTGTTCGGCGGTGAGAGCGGGGACCGTGTGGACAAGTTCGCGACGGTCGAGTGGGGTCGGGGGCCGCACGGAACCGTGGTGCTCGGAACGGCTCGGGCCTGGCTGGTGGGGCGTGTGGTGGGGCGGTTCGACGGGGGCGACCACGTGGGGTTCGTGCTCGCCCCGGAGGCAGCTGGTTCGGGCGGCGGGTCTGAGCTGCAGCAGCCGTTCCGGCTCTCCGACGCCGATGACATCACCCCGGGCCATCCCGTCGACTGATGACACGGCGACGAGCGTGGTCCGGAACCGGTCGGCGGCGCCACCGCCTCAGGTCCCCGGCCCGTCATGGTCGCCCTGCGGGCACAGCACGGTGATGCCCGAGCCCCGGGCGGCGTCCTCGGCGAACACCAACTGCGCGGCCTCGTCCATGCCGACCGCACGCGTCACGAGGTCGTCGGGCCGCAGCACCGTACGTTCGACCAGGTCGAGCAGTTCCGGGTAGTCGCTCGCCGCCATCCCGTGGCTGCCCAGGACATCGAGTTCCCAGGCCAGCACGCGGTCCAGCGGAATCGCAGGGGGCGGCCCCGCCAGGAGCCCGATCTGCACGTGGCGTCCGCGTCGGCGCAGCGACCGGATCCCCATGTCGATCACCGGTGCCGCCCCGACCGCGTCCACGGCGACATGGGCGCCCCCGCCGGTGAGTTCCACGATCTCCGAGACGGTGCTGTCCGAGACGCCCAGTACGTGTTCGGCGCCTGCCTTGGCCGCGAGGGCCAGCGCCTCGGTGGAGCGGTCGATCGCGATCGGCCGCGCGCCGAGTGCGACGGCGATCATGATGGCGCTGAGCCCCACTCCCCCGGCCCCGAAGACGGCCACCCACTCCCCGGCCCGCACCCGACCGCGCGCGGACACGGCGCGATAGGCGGTGGCGAACCGGCAGCCGAGGCTGGCGGCAGCGGCGTCCGAGACGGTCGGCGGCACCGCCACCAGGTTCGTGTCGGCGGCCCGCACGGCGACCAGCTCGGCGTGCGAACCCCAGTGCGTGAAGCCGGGTTGGGTCTGGTCGGGGCAGACCTGCGCGTTGCCGTCCCTGCACCACTCACAGCTTCCGCACCCGTTGACGAAGGGGGCGGTCACCCGGTCGCCGACGGACCAGTTCCGTACGTTCGCGCCCACCGCCTCGACCCGGCCGACGAACTCGTGGCCGGGGATCTGGGGCACGGACACCGTGTCGTCGTGGCCGGACCAGGCGTGCCAGTCGCTGCGGCACAGGCCGGAGGCCGCGACCCGTACGACGGCGCCGTCCCGCGGAACCCGCGGGTCGGGGACCGTCTCGACGGCGACGGGGCCGCCGAAGCGGTGGTAACGCAGCGCCTTCACTTCTTCCTCCTTCAGCGGGCCGAACCACTTCGCCGCACGGTAGCCGCCGTAGACGATCACAGCCCACGCGGGGGCGGGACGCGTACGGTGCGGCCGGGCACCTCACCGGGGGCCGCGGGTTTCCGCGGCGCCGAACGCGATGCGGAGCTGGCCCAGGAGCACGTTCACGGCCGGGGTCCGCCCGCCGCGGTTGTCCCACGCGAGGGCCAACTTGCCGCGCAGGGACGGGTGCGTGATCGGGGCGGTGCGCACATGGAAGGCGGCCGCCTCGTCCGGGGTGAGTTCCGGGACGACGGCCACGCCGAGGCCGCGGGCGGCGATCCGCAGCAGCACGGGCGGGGAAGCGGCTTCGTAGACGACGTCCGCGGTGATGTCCGCGGCGTCGCAGGCGCGTTGGAGCACGCCGCGGATGCCCGTGCCGTGCGGCAGGCAGATCAGGTGCTCGTGGGCGAGGTCCGCGAGCGGGATGCCGTCCCGGGGCAGCCGGTCGTCGTCCTCGGCGACCGCGGCGACGATGCCCGTCTCCAGGATGGTGTCGGTGGCGACGGCCGCGGGGAGTTCGGCGCCGGTGAGGCCCACGACGGCGATGTCGAGGCCGCCGTTGACGATCGCGGTGAGCATCTCCTCGGAGCTGTGTTCGGAGAGGCTGACCCGTACCTGGGGGTGGTCGTGCCGGAACTCCGCCAGCACGCGCGCGATGTCGAACTCGTCGGTGGCCGCGCCGGACACGAGGCCGACGCGCACCTCGCCGCGCAGCAGCCCCGCGTACTCGTCGGCCGTGAAGCGGATGCGCTCGGCGGCGGCGAAGGTCTCCCGGGCGTGTTCGAGGACCGCCCGGCCGACCTCCGTGAGCGCGGCACCGTGCCGGCCGCGCCGGAACAGCTTCTGCCCCAACTCCCGCTCCAGCGCGCCGATCTGCGCCGACAGGCCCGGCTGCGCGACATGGACCCGCGCGGCCGCCGCGGTGAAGCTGCCCTCCTCCGCGATGGCGACGACGTAGCGCAGCTGTCGAAGTTCCATAACTCGATCATATGGGATCCAGTCGATCCATGTGTTGGACGTATCGATCGGACCGCCGCAGGCTGGAGCCATGGACAACGAAGCGACGGACAAGACGACCTCGTTCGAGAGCCACTGGTACACGCCGGACGACCCGCGGTACACGGCCGAGCTCGCCGGGTTCCAGACCGCCTACGGGCACCGGCCCGACGTCGTGGTGGCCGCGCGCCACGCCGAGGACGTCCGGGCGGCGGTGGAGTACGCGGCCCGGCACCGGCTGCCGGTCGCGGTGCAGTCCACCGGGCACGGGCTGTCCGTCCCGGCCGACCGCGGCGTCCTCGTCACCACGCGCCGCCTCGACACCATCGACATCGACCCCGAGCGCCGCGTCGCACGAGTCGGTGCCGGGGTACGCGCGGGCGACCTGGTGACGGCCACCGCCGAACACGGGCTCGCGCCCCTCAACGGCTCCTCGCCCACGGTCGGTGTCGTCGGCTATCTGCTCGGCGGCGGAGTGGGCCTCATGGTCCGCGAGTTCGGCTACGCCGCGGACCATGTCACCGCCGTCGACCTGGTCACCGCCGACGGCCGCAGGCGGACGCTGCGCCCCGGCGACGAACTGTTCGCGGCGGTGCTCGGCAGCGGCGGCAACTTCGGTGTCGTCACCGGCGTGGAGGTCCAACTAGTCCCGGTGGCCCGTATCTTCGGCGGCCAGATGATGTTCGACACACCACTGGTCCCGGCGGTGGTGCGGGCCTGGCGCGCGTGGACGCACACCGTCCCGGACACCCTCACGTCCAGCCTGGCGATGGTGCGCCTCCCCGACCTGCCGGTGCTGCCGCCGCATCTGCGCGGCCACTTCGTCGCGTCGATCCGGATCGTCTCCACGTCGTCCGCCGAGGAGAGCGAGCGCCTGGTCGCGCCGCTGCGCGCCGTCGGGACGCCGCTGACGGACGACCTGCGCGACATGCCGTACACCGAGTCGTACACCGTGCACCGCGACCCCGAGGACCCGCACGCGTACGCCGCGACCAACGCCCTCCTCGCGGACCTCCCCGAGGAGGCCACCGACGGTCTCCTCGCGGCGCTCGGCCCCGAACCGACCGTCGTCACGGACATCCGCCACCTGGGCGGTGCCACGCACACGACCACGTCGGACAACGTCATCGAGCACCGCGACGCCCGGTACGCCGTCCGCCTGATCGGCGAGGGCACCGACACCATGGAACCCGCCGACTTCAAGCGCCCGTTGGACGCGCTCGCACCGTGGACGGTCGGCCGCCACCTCAACTTCGTCTACGGCGCGGCCGCGGCTGCGGGCGACGAGCAGACGGCGTCCGGCTACTCGGCGGACACGTACGCCCGTCTGACCCGGCTGAAGCAGCGGTACGACCCCGCGAACATGTTCCGCTTCAACCGGAACATCAGGCCTGCGGGTTGAGCGGGCGGCCGGGCGGGAGGACCCGAGGTCGGTGCCGCCTCCCGCTCAAGAGGCCGGACCGGTATCGCTCCGCTCGCCCCGCCGGGCCAGCAGGCCGGAGGCGGTGATCGCTGTCGTGCGGCGGACGACGTCGGTGAAGTCCAGGCGCATGGCGGCCAGTTCGGGGTCCGATGCGTAGGCGGCGAGCATCGCGTCCGACGGGCGGCTGCACGGCCACGCCGACATGGCCATGAGCAGGGTCGACTCCACCAGGGCGGCCGCGCCGTCGGCGCCGAGTTCGGGTACGTGGCGGCGCGTGAGCTCGACCAAGGACCCCAGCGACCGGCGGGCCGCGTGCTTGTGCCGGACGGCGAGGTCGGTGGAGATGTTGTGCTCCAGGACGGTGCCCTGCGCGCTGAACAGGTCACAGAGCACCGGTCGCCGCGCCATCGACGTGGCCAGCAGGTCGGCCAGGAGATCGGCGCGCTCCCGCGCCGTACTCCCGTCGAAAGCCGGCACCTGTTGCAGTTCCGCGAGCCAGCTCTGGATCTCGGTGTCCAGCAGGTCGAGCAGGACCGCCTCGCGCGATTCGAAGTAGCGCAGCACGTTGGCCTTGGCCAGGCCGACGCGTCGGCTCAGCTCGTTCAGGCTCAGCTTCGCGACCGGCATCTCGGTCAGCAGCGCCGCCGCGGTGTCGAGGATCTGGCGGCGGCGCTGGCTGCGCTGTTCGTCGGTGCGGGCGCGCTGGAAGGTCACACCGTCATGTTACATACCGGCGGTACTTTGATAAGCGACCGGCGGTACGTTACCGTGGGGCGGAGACAAGATACCGGCAGTACGTAAAGAGGGATCCTCATGTATCAGGTCTCCGACCAGCACGGAAAGCTCGCCGTCGTCACCGGCGCGAACAGCGGCACCGGCAAGGAGGCGGCCAAGCGGCTGGCCGGGGCCGGGGCCCATGTCGTGCTCGCGGTCCGCACCCCCGCCAAGGGGGAGCAGGCCCGCGAGGAGATCCTGGCCGCCCACCCCGGGGCCCGGGTGGAGGTCCGCCGCCTCGACCTCGCCGACCTCGCCTCGGTCCGCGCCTTCGTCGACGGCCTGACCGCGGACGGCCGGCCGCTCGATCTGCTCCTGAACAACGCCGGCGTCATGAACGTGCCCCAGCGCACCGAGACCGTCGACGGCTTCGAGCTGCAACTGGGCAGCAACTTCCTCGGCCCGTTCGCCCTCACCGTCCAGCTCCTGCCGCTCCTGCTGACGGCCCCCGCCCCGCGCGTGACCACGATGAGCAGCGGCACCGCGAACCGGGCCCGCATCGACTTCGACGACCTGCAGTCCACCCGCGAGTACAGCCCGACCCGCGCCTACGCCCAGTCCAAGCTCGCCGACATGCTGATGACGCTGCACCTGGCCGACCTCGCCGCCGAACGCGGCTGGCCGCTGCTGTCGGCCGGCGCACACCCCGGCTACACCCGCACCAACCTCATGACCTCGGGCCCGACCCTCAACGGCGGCCGCCCCGGCTTCGTGGAGTCGCTCCTGTACAAGATCGTGCCCTCGCAGGGACCGGAACAGGGCACGGAACCCCTGCTGTACGCGGCCACCGACCACGCGGCCGCACCGGGCCACTACTACGGCCCGCGCTGGGGACTGGTGGGCCCGACCAGGACCACCCAACTCCCGCGCAGCGCACGGGACAAGACGGTCGCGGCACGCCTGTGGGCGGAGGCCGAACGGCTCACCGGGGTGGCCGTGCCGGGGCTGACCGTCTGAGACATGGCGCCGGCCAGGCGACTACGGGTCGCGCGCACACCACTCCAACACACGTCGCTGTCATACGAGTTGAGCGGTTGACCGACCGCGGCCCACCGCGCCCGCTCGTCCTCACCCGACGCGCAGCAGGATCTGGGTCCCGGCGCCCGCGCGCAGCTTGTGGATGGCCTCGACGGCGTCGTCGAGCTCCATCTCCTCGACCCAGCCCGTGGTGTCGGCCACCGCCGCGGCCTGGTCCGTGGCGTTGGTCCGGTTCTCCTGGCGCCGCAGGGTCTGCGCGGCGGTCAGGCCCCGTTGAGGCCCTCCTCCGCCTTGTCGCTCAGCTCGATGGCGGCGGCCGGGCAGACACTGGCGGCCTCGTCCACCAACGCGTGCTGGTCCACGGGCGGTTGAGCGTCGAGCAGTACCACGATGCCGTCGTCGTCGCGCTGGTCGAAGACCTCGGGTGCGATCAGTACGCACTGTCCGGCGCCGCAGCACTTGTCCTCGTCGACGGTGATCTTCAGGGAGGTCACTGGGGCCACTCCTTCGGGGTGGGGGTGGAGGGTGCGGCGACCAGGCCGCTGACGGCGTCGGCGAGGAGCGTGGCCGTGGCGCGCCAGGAGGCGGGCGGTGCCGCGCCGCGTCCCACCCGTTCCTCGTGCTCGGCGCAGGTGTGCGTGATGAGGACGGTCGCCATCGCCCCGCGGGCGCGGCGCACCTCGGCCGGAACGTGGCCGAGGAGCCCGCCAAGTCCGCTGAGGACGGCGGCGAGGGGGCGGCGGTTCAGGGCGTCGTCGGTGTGCACGGACCGCAGGACCGGGTCCGTCATGAGCTGCGAGGAGAAGCGTGCGTACCAGGTCGGTGCGTCGAGCCGGGCCAGGTACTCCGGCACGGGCCGCACCAGGCACTCGACCCATGCGCGTACGTCATCGGGGTCCTCGATGCCGTCGAGCATGTCCTGGCGGATGCGTTCGGCGGCCGCCGAGTGGTGGGCCACGATGGCGCGCACCAGCTCGGTCTTGGAGCCGAAGTGGTAGCCGACCGCGGCCACGTTGCCCTGTCCCGCCGCCTCGCCGATCTGCCGGTTGGAGACGCCGCCGATGCCCTGCTCGGCGTAGAGGCGCTCGGCGGCGGCCATGATGGCGTGGCGCGTCTCCAGGGACCGGGCTCCCGACGACCGGCCTCCGGGCCGGGCCGCCCCGGCCTCCCGCCCGGGTGACACGCTCACCATCGCACCGGCAGTTCGTGCAGCGGTCCGGTCAGCAGCCCGTCGACCTGCCGCAACTCGGTTCGGTCCACGGCCAGTTCGAGACCGGGCAGGCGGCGCAGCAGGACCTCCAGGGCGGTCTGCATCTCGGTGCGGGCCAGCGGCTGGCCGAGGCAGGAGTGCGGGCCCGCGCCGAAGGTGAGGTGCGGATTGGGCGAGCGTGAGAGGTCCATGGTGTGCGCGTCCGTGAAGGTGTTCTCGTCCCGGTTGGCGGCGGACATGCCGCACACGACGGTGGTCCCCTTGGGCACCACGTCCTCACCGAACTGCACGTCCTCGTGGACGTAGCGGACCATGCCGAGCCCGTTGCTCGGGTCGATCCGCAGTGACTCCTCGACCGCGGACCTGATGAGCGAGCGGTCGGCCAGGAGGCGTTCCCAGCGGCTGCGGTCGGACAGCAGGTGGGCCACCATCAGGGCGATGAACCCGGCGGTCGTCTCGTGCCCGGCGAGCAGCAGCGCCTGCCCGGTGGCGACGAGGGCCTCGTCCGGCAGGACGGCGCCCTCGCCGTCCTGTGCGGTGAGCAGGAGCGTGAGGAGGTCCTCCTCGCCCTCGACGACACGCCCCGCCTCCAGTTCGGCCCGCTTCCCGGCGATCAGCGCGGTCATGTAGTCGGCGAACTCGCGCTGGGCGGTGGCCATTTCGTCGGCGCTGTACTTCGTCATGCTCAGGAACATGTCCGACCAGCCCTTGAAGGCGTCCCGGTCCTGCTCCGGCACGCCGAGCATGGCGCAGATGACATAGACGGGCAGCGGGAACGCGAGCCCGGCCACCAGGTCGGCGGGGCCCGGCTTCGCGGTCATCTCGTCGATCAGGCGCTCCGCCACGCGCTCCATGTCGGGGCGCAGGGCCTGGACGCGTTTGGCGGTGAACCAGCGGTTGAGCAGGCGGCGCCAGCGTTGCTGCCCGACGGCGTTGAGGGTGCGGGCCATCGGGCTGTTGAAGATGTCCCCCGCACCGTCGGACACCCGCGCGGCGTCCTCGCTCGCGGTGCCCTCGCGACTCAGCCGCGGGTCGCTCAGCGCGGACCTGACGTCGTCGTAGCGGGTGAGCAGGGTGGCCTCGTCACCACTGGGCAGGGTGACGCGCGCGACCGGGCACTCCCGTCTCATCACCTCCCACTCGCCGGGCGCCTCGAGCGGTGCGGGCTGCGCGAAGGGGTAGCGCCGAACTGCCGCTTCGTCGTGGGGTACGTGGGGCATGGCGGCCTTCCGAAGTAGGTGCCTGGCATTGCCCTTCACTCAAGGTTAAAACAGTCGCATTAAGCAAGCGGATGGCTTGATTTCCAGCGTGAAGAGTCCGGAACGGAACGGTGGTCGCACAGAGGACGGACGCGTCCGGCGCGGCACACCGACACACGCCGCGCCGTCGCCGCCGTACCCCTCAGGCGTCCGTGGCCAGCACCGCGTGAAGCGCCGCCTCGGCAACGTCGAAGCACTCGGGGAAGGGGCCCTCGCCCTCGGCCCAGCGACCGAAGGCCTCCTCGGAAACGATCGAGGCCACGCGTGCGGCAAGGCGCGCCTCCACGGGCCCGGATCCGCGTCGCTCCAGGGCGTTCCTCAACGCGGCGGCGATGTCGGCCGACTTGCTGCGCTCACGTTCCCGCAGCTCCGCGCTGGACTCAATGATCGCCCTTCGTCGTCCGGAGTCCGTGACCATCGCACTGACCTCCGTACCGACCTCGCGGAGGGCCGCCAGTGCCGCCCGAAGCGGCGCAAGACCGGGCTTCGCGGCGAGAACCGCCTCGGTCACGGCGAGCGGAAGCCGCTCGGAGCCGGCGAAGAGAATCTCCCGCTTGTCCGGGAAGTACCGGTGGAAGGTGCGGCGGGTCAGCCCCGCGCGCTCCGCGATCTGCGTCACCGTCACCGCGTCGTAGCCATGCTCGCCGAACAGGTCGAGTGCCGCCTGGCGCAGGCGTTCCGGAGCTCCAGCGTCCCAACGTGCCATGCCCACATCCTACCCATCGCTATGTCTCACTGTGACATCGCTGCTAATCTAGTGATGACACAGTGAGACATCACGGAAGGCGGAGGAGTCATGGCGCAGAGCGAAATACGGAACGACAGGCTGAGCGACATATGGATCCTGGGGGCCACCGGCAGGGTCGGCCGGGCCGTCGCGGCGCGGATCGTGGCGGCCGGGACCGTGCCCGTCCTGGTCGGACGCGACGCCGACCGACTGCGCAAGACCGCCGCCGACCTCGGGCTCGACGCGGACTCGAAGATCGTCGTCGCGTCGGGGGCGGACGCCATGGCAGCCGAGATCTCCCGGCAACGGCCCGCCGTGGTCGTCAATACCATCGGCGACTACGCGGAGAGCGCCGTCCCGCTCGCACGCGCCTGCATGCCCGGCGGCCACTACCTGGACCAGGCCAACGACCCGATCGCCTTCCACCGCCTGTTCGCCCTGCACGACGAGGCCGCCGCCGCGGGAAGCACCGTGGTGACCGGTGCGGGTTTCGGTGTCGTCGGAACCGAGGCGGTCGTGGCGCGCATGTGCGAGGACCGTCCCGTGCCGAGTCGGGTCCGGGTGGACTCCTTCGCCTCGGTCGCCGTCGAAGAGGGGGCGCTCGGCGACGCCCTGGCCGCCAGCATCGTGGACAGCCTCGCGATGGGCGGCCGCCGTTACGAGGGCGGCCGGTTGGTCAGGACCCGCCTCGGCCGCGAGGTCCGTCAACTGACCCTTCCCGACGGGGAGCGCATGTCCTCGGTCGGCGTTCCCTCCGGGGAACTCATCGCCGCTCACCGTGTGAGTGGCGCCCCCTCGGTGTCGGCGACCTCCGGCCTCGTACCCGCCTCAATCGCCGTTCGAGCGGCCCTTCCACTGCTCTCGGCGATCCTGCGGATCCGGGCCGTACGGTCCTTCGCGGTCGACCGGATGTCCCGGATCAAGGCCAAGGCCGCCCCGCGCCCGCGCCCTCACACCTGGGGCCACGCCGTCATCGCTTGGCCCGACGGCACCGTCCACGAAGGCTGGCTCCGGGCCGGCGACGCCATGGACTTCACCTCCGCCGTGGCCGCGCAGACCGCGCTCCGGCTCGCCGCGGGCGAGGGACGCCCTGGCGCTCACACGCCGGCCGCCGCGCTGGGCCCGGATCTCGCCGTCGCGGCCGGAGCCGACTTCGTGGACGAGGTCCTTCCTCACTGTTGAACGCCGCCACCATGGCCGCCGCGGCCCCGAAGCGCCGTCGAGTCGGTAACAGCTCTTCGAGGGGCGGCAGTTGAGGAGCCGAGCGACAGCCCCTCCGGGAGCGTCAGGCGTCCACCGGCTCGCCGACCCGAGCGGCCGCGTCCGACGTGCCGTCCTCCCGGTCCTGCGGATCCGACGGGCTCTTGAGGAAGTGGGACAATGAACGCCGCCGCGAGGTACAGCAGCGTGAGCGCCGACTTCAGCCCGTACCGCTCCTTCAGCCCGTCCTCCAGCTCGGGAAACATTCCCGACGGCGGCGTGACCGTGATCCGGACGATGCCGCGCTCCAACGCCCTCTTCAACAGCCGCGACACCTTCGCCCGCGACAGATCGAGCCGCGCCGCGATCTCCGGCTGCCGTACGCCCTGGAGGTGATACCGGCGTGCCACGTGCGTCATCATCCGCACTTCCGCGTCCGTACTCGCACCCCTGCACAGACATTCGTACATGCTGTCTGGGGCGCGCCCGCCACAGACAGCGGCTCAGAAGGCCAGAACCTTCCCCGGGTTGAGGATTCCGCTCGGATCGAGCGCCGCCTTGATGCCCTGATGGACGCGCACACCAGCCGGACCGAGTTCCTTGGCGAGCCAATCGCGCTTGAGCAGGCCCACGCCGTGTTCGCCGGTGATGGTGCCGCCCAGGCGCAGGCCGAGGTCCATGATCGCGCCGAACGTCTCGTGGGCGCGGCGCACCTCGTCGGCGTTGTCGCGGTCGAAGATGACATTGGGGTGGACATTGCCGTCACCGGCGTGGGCGACACACGTGACCAACAGGCCGTGTCGCTCGGAGAGTTCGGCGATTCCGTCGATCATCTCGGCGAGCCGGCCGCGCGGGACACAGACGTCGTCGGCCAGGTAGGCGCCGAGACGTTCGGTCGCGATGCCGACCAACCGGCGGCCCGCCAGCAGGAGTTCGGCCTCGGCGGCGTCCTCGGCGATCACCGTGGTGCCGCCGTGCGTCTCGGCGATGGCGGCGAAACGGCGCAGGTCGGCCGGGGCCGATTCGCCCCGGTCGGACTGCGCGATGAGGACGGCTCCGGCATCGTCCGGGAAGCCCAGGTCGCGGTACGCGCTCACCGCGTCGATGCTGGGGCGGTCCATGAACTCCAGGAGGCTGGGCCGCGGCCCGCTGCTCATGTACCCGGGGACGGCCGCGCACGCGGCGGACGTGGTCGGGAAGAACGCCACGGCGGTCAGCGGGCGTTCGGCGGCGGGCCGCAGCCCGACGGTGACCTCGGTGATGACACCGAGGGTACCTTCCGACCCTACGAAGAGGTGGGTGAGGTCGTAGCCCGCGACACCCTTGGCGGTGCTGCGGCCGGTGTGCAGCACGCTGCCGTCGGCCAGGACCACGGTGAGCCCTCGCACGAAGTCGCCGGTCACGCCGTACTTCACACAGCACAGGCCACCCGCGTTCGTGGCCGCGTTGCCGCCGAGTGTGGAGGACTCCCAGGACGACGGGTCCGGCGGGTAGAACAAGCCGTGCTCGGCGACGGCCCGCGACAGGTCGGCGTTGACGACACCCGCCTCGACCCGCGCGACCTGGTCGACGACGTCGATGTCGAGGATCCGGGTCATGCGCTCCACGGACAGAAGAACGCAGCCGTCGACCGCGTTGGCACCGCCGGAGAGCCCAGTGCGGGCGGCCTGCGGCACCACGGGGATGCGGTGCTCGTGGGCGATCCGCAACGTGACCGCCACCTCGTCGGTGCTGCGGGCCCGCACCAGGGCGACCGGCGTGCCACTGGGGCAGAACGGAGCGTGGTCCGTGCTGTACGCGGCCAGCACGTCGGCATCGACGGTGACCGACTCGGCGGGGAGGGCCGCACGGAGCGCGTCCAGGGCGGGGCCGAGTGCGGGGGTGGCGGGTGCGGTCAAGGCGGCCTCCAGCGGACGGGCGGTCGTGCGGTGCGGCAGGGACCGTCCGAGCATGCGCAAGGGAAGATCGTTTGCACAAGACCGTGGAAGGGACCGGACAGCCCGGATGCTCCACGATGTGGGTTCGGGCCGTGTACGGCAGTTGTGTGCTTGTGTGGGGAGGGGGGAACGCGGGTTCAGGGGCGGATGAGGGCCTTGAGGACCTGACGGTCGGCCATGGCCTGGTAGGCGTCCGGCGTCCCGTCGAGGGTGAAGGTCCGGTCGAAGACGCGGCCGGGGGCGATGGTGCCGTCCAGGACATCGGGCAACAGCTGCTCGATGTAGGCGCGGGCGGGGCTGGCGCCGCCGGTCAGGGTGATGTTGCGCATGAACTGGGCCGGCCCGATGGGGCCCTGCTCGTACTGGGGGACACCGAGGCGGCTGACGGCGCCGCCGTCCCGGACCGCGCCGAGCGCGGTGTCGAGGGCCGGGCGGGTGCCGACGGCCTCGATCACCTTGTCCACGCCGCCGGTCAGCTCGCGGATCCGGGCGATGCCCTCCTCGCCGCGATCGGCGACGACATCGGTGGCGCCGAAACGGCGGCCCAGGTCGGTGCGGGGTGCATGGCGGCCGGCGAGAACGATCCGCTCGGCCCCGAGCCTGTGCGCGGCGATGACCGCGCACAGGCCGACCGCGCCGTCCCCGACGACCAGCACCGTGTCACCGCGGCCG
Source organism: Streptomyces sp. NPDC051684 (assembly GCF_044453445.1). Lineage (NCBI taxonomy): Bacteria > Bacillati > Actinomycetota > Actinomycetes > Kitasatosporales > Streptomycetaceae > Streptomyces > Streptomyces sp. NPDC051684. The sequence continues at coordinate 19,970 of NZ_JBITCS010000054.1, forward strand.
ACGCCGGCGGTGACGGCGCCGTGGTGGCCTGTGGTCATCACGTCGGACAGCGCCAGGAGCGACGGGAGCAGCGCGGAGTCGGCGGACACGGGCAGCTTGACGAGGGTGCCGTCCGCGTGCGGCACGCGGACGGCTTCGCCCTGGCCGCCGTCGACACCGTCGAAGCCGTACCGGCCACCGTTGCGGCACGAGATGTGCAGGCCCTTGGCGCAGTAGTCGCAGATGTTGTCGCTGTACGTGAACGGCGCGACGACGAGGTCTCCCGCCTTGAGGCCGGTCACGTCCGTGCCGGTGTCCTCGACGATGCCGAGGAACTCGTGGCCCATGGGTCGGCCGGTGTCCGTGGCGGGCATGGACGCGTACGGCCACAGGTCGCTGCCGCACACGCAGGAGGCGACGACGCGGACCACCGCGTCGGCCGGCTGGACGATCTTCGGGTCGGGCCGGTCCTCGACGCGGACGACTCCGGCTCCGTACATCACTGCTGCACGCATGAGGGGTTGCTCCAAACAGGGGGCGGGGAACAGGGGCGGGCTGGGGGTCCGACCGGGTGTCAGCGCTCCAGCATCCGGGCCTGGGCCTCGGTGTGGGTGGCGCCCGCGGCGGGCGGAAGGCTGGACAGCCTTGCCAGCTGCGCGGCCGTCAGCGTGACGGCGTCGGCGGCGGTGTTCTCCTCGACCCGGGCCACGCGCTTGGTGCCGGGGATCGGGGCGATGTCGTCACCCTGGGCCAGCAGCCAGGCCAGCGCCACCTGTCCGGGCGTGGCACCGGCCTCGTCGGACAGCGCCTTGACCTCGTCGGCGAGCGCCAGATTGCGCCGGAAGTTCTCGCCGGTGAAGCGTGGGTTGCCGCGGCGGAAGTCGTTCTCGTCGAACTGGTCGGTGGAGCGCACGGTGCCGGTCAGCACGCCGCGGCCGAGCGGGGAGAACGGCACCAGGCCGATGTTCAGCTCCCGCAACACCGGCAGGACGCGCTCCTCGATACCGCGGGTGAACAGGGAGTACTCGGACTGGACCGCGGTGACCGGCTGCACGGCGTGGGCGCGGCGGATCGTGTCCGGACCGGCCTCGGAGAGCCCGAAGGCGCGCACCTTGCCCTCGGCGATCAGCTCACGCACGGCGCCCGCGGTCTCCTCGATCGGCGTGTTCGGGTCGACCCGGTGCTGGTAGTACAGGTCGATGTGGTCCGTGCCCAGCCGCTTCAGGGAGCCCTCGACCGCGGTGCGGATGTTGGCGGGGCCTGAGTCCAGGTTCCAGGCGCCGTCGCCGCCGTGGGAGACCAGGCCGAACTTCGTGGCCAGCACCACGCGGTCCCGGCGGCCCTTCAGCGCGCGCCCGAGCAGTTCCTCGTTGGTGTAGGGGCCGTAGATCTCGGCGGTGTCGATGAGCGTGACGCCCAGCTCCACCGCCCGGTGCACGGTCCTGATCGACTCCGCGTCGTCGGTGCCGGAGCCGGTGTAGCCGTGGGACATGCCCATGGCGCCCAGCCCGATCCGGGAAACCTCCAGGTCACGCAGCTTGATGTAGCGCATCTCGTCCTCTTCGCGTCGTGGCGTCGCCAGACATCCTCGTCGTCGTCCGGATCCGGACCCGGGTCAACAGGCGGTCGTACCAGTACCAGGACCTGCGCCGGTCCGTCCGGCGGATGCTCAGGATGTCGGCGTCTTGTCCCTTCACCTTCGCCCGGATTGCGGCGGCGTGGCAGGGCGGGCTCTTCGGGGGTAATGACAGGGCCCCCTCCCGGCTGCGCGGCAGGTCCGAGGCGCGTGAGACTGGGGTCATGGCATCCCAGAGCGCGCACAGCGAGGGCGCCGAGCTGGGCCGCTACCTGCGCGCCCGCCGCACCCAGACCAGCCCCGAACACGTCGGCCTCACTCCCGGCGCCGGAGTACGCCGCACCCCGGGGCTGCGCCGCGAGGAGCTGGCCACCCTCGCCGGCATCAGCATCGACTACTACGTCCGGCTCGAGCGCGGCAAGGAGACCCGCCCCAGCCCCGCCGTGCTCGACTCCCTCGCCCGCGCGCTGCGCATGGACGACCAGGAACACCAGCACCTGCGGGAACTCGCCGCCCGCGCCGCCCGCTACGTCGGCGAACCCCCACCCGCGCCCAGCCGGACCGTGCGCCCCCACCTCAAGCTGCTGCTCGAGTCACTGCGCCCCAACCCGGCGTACGTCATCAGCCGCAGCATGGACATGCTCGCCTCGAACCCCGGCGGGCTCGCCCTGTACGCGGGCCTGGACGACTGGCCCGCCAAGCACCGCAACCTCGCCCGCTACCTGTTCCTCCACCCGGCCGCCCACGACCTGTTCCCCGACTGGGACCGGCAGATCACCGCCTGCGTCGCCCGCCTGCGCGCCGTCGCCGGCACCGCACCCGACGCGCCCGACCTCACCAACCTCGTCGGCGAACTCCTCCTCAAGAGCCCCGACTTCGCCGGGCTGTGGGAACGCTACGAAGTCACCGGACGCAAACCCGCCCACAAGACCTTTCAGCACCCGCAGGTCGGCCTCCTCACCCTCACGTCCCAGTCCCTGCACGTCGAAGGCACCCCCGGCCAGCGCATCGGCGTCTACACCGCCGAACCCGGCACCCCCGACCACGACGCCCTGCTCCTCCTCGACATGACCTCCCCACGCCCCGCCCACGGAACCACCGCGACGCGGCACGCGCCGGGCAGCTGAACCGCACCGCGAGACGTCACTCCTCCAAGGCTTGCCCTCGGGCTCACCCGGGGGAGCTCGCCCCGGCCGAGGGACGCTCCCCCGCCGGCTCGGTCGGCGGGGACGAAGTGGGCGGGGACGAAGGCGAGGGCGTTGCCGGGGTGGGGACCGCCGTGCCGGAAGGTGTCGACGGTGCGGGGCTGGGTGTCTGGCTGCGGTCGGGGGCGGGCGAGGACGAGGGTGCGGCGGGTGGCACGGGGGTGCGGCTCGGGCCCTGGTCCGGGTCCGGGGACAGAGCGACGTAGCCGACGGCAAGGGCCGCGGCGGTGGCGAGTCCGGCGACGGGGAGGGCGAAGCGGCGGCGGATGTCGCGGAGCCGAGGCAGGCGGCGCAGCTGCGGGCCTGGCGGCCGGGCCGGGCGCAGGGCCCGTACGGTGACGCTGTCGGCGCGCACGGCGAGCGCCTCGCGCAACCGTTGCTCCACCGGCCGTTCGGCCTGGTCGGCCGGGTGGACGGGTGGCGTGCGGGGAGTCATATCCGGCCCTCCAGGATCTTTTCCAGTGCGTCAAGGGCGCGGCTGGCGTTCGACTTCACCGCGCCTTTGCTGATGCCGAGGGTGGCGGCTATCTCGGCCTCGCTGAGGTCGGCCCAGTACCGCAGGACCAGGACTTCTCGGCGGCGCGGCGTGAGCCGGGAGAGCGCGGCGAGGACTTCGCGGTGTGCCTCGTCGAGGACGACGAAGTCCTCCGCTGACGGGGCTTCGCCGGCCGGTGGCGGCGTCCACGCTCGGGCCGTGCGGCGCCGACGCAGCACCGAGCGTGCGGTGTTGACGACGGCGGTGCGCAGATAGCCGAGGGCGTTGTCCACCTCCGTGATGTGTTCGCCATGGCGCCGGTAGAGCGCGGTGAACGCGTCCTGCACGACGTCCTCGGCCGTGGCCAAGTCGTCCACGAGCAGCACCGCGAGGCGCACCATGCGCAGCCGGTGGGCGTGGTAGAGCTCGCCGATGGTGGGTGGTCGGTCGAGGTGCGTCGGTGTGTACGAGGTCGCGGCCCGGCCCGGCGCGTCGGTGGCCGGGCCGGGTGGCCCTTCGAGAGTGGACCAGTCGCGTCGCAGCAGCCCACGCAGCACCTCCCGCCACCGTGGGCGTACGCGACCGCACGGGAGGGCGAACGGCCGTGGTGGCGGGGCGAGTTCGTGAGCTGCGGGGGTGTGCACGGGGTTCCTCGGGTGTGCTGGTGTCAGCGGTGCGAGCGGCGGCGTACGGCGAAGAGGGTTCCCGCGCCTCCGGCGACGAGTGCGGCGGCCCCGGCGCCCAGGACGGTGGTGGTCGTGTTCGAGGCCCCAGTATGGGCGAGCTCGTCGTCGGCCGGGGCGGGTGCGGGTGTGCCGGGCTTGGTGGGGACGGGCGTGGGTGTACCGGACTCGGTGGGGGCGGCGCTCGGTGCCTCCGAGGAGGCCGCGTCTCCCCTGCTGCCAGGGGCGGCCGGCGCGGCCGATGGCGGGGTGCTCGCGGTCGGCGTCGGGACGCTGGTGGCGGACGCCGAGGGCGCCGGGCTCGGCGCCTCGGTGCCGGCGGCCGAAGGGCTCGTCGGCCGCGGCACCGAAGTGGCGTGGGCGACGGGAACCGCGGCCAGAGCGGCCAGCAGGCCGGTGGCCACGACGGCACTGCGCACAGCGGGAACAAGGTGGTTCACGGAAGTACTCCACGGTCGGGGAGAGGACGCCGGACGGCACCCTTCACCCCCACACGACGTGCGAGTGGGCGTCAGGTTGCCGCGGCCGAGCAAGAATTTCCTCGCGGTCGTCCGTGAGGGGGCGCCCCTTCCACCTTCGCGTTCCCGTCCTCGTGTTCCGGCCCGCTTCCCGGGTAGCCGTGGAGAGAGCGAGGACGCGGTGTCGCGACCCTTGTCGAACGACAGACACGTGGAGGAGTCATGGCCGGCATTCTCGACCGGATCAAACGGTACAGCCGCAGCCCGCAGGGCAGGCAAGCGATTGCGACCGCGCGCCGCACGGCGTCGGACCCCCGCAGGCAGGCGCAGGCCCGCTCGTGGCTCGCCCGACTGCGCCGCAGGTGAGCAGTTCCTGAGTGGTTCCGGAATCTTTGCGCGAGCCCATGTGCCGTGCTTGGCTCACCGGATGAACTTTCTGTTGACGGCAGCCGGGGTGCGCAACGAGACGCAGCGGGACGCGCTGCGGGACATGCTGGGCAAGCCGTTCGGAGCGGCGAACGTCGTGTATGTTCCCACGGCGTCCGTCGCCGAGCCCGGAGACCACGGGTGGTCCGTCGCGGACATGAACCGGCTGTACGCCCTCGGCTGGCAGGAATTCGACATCCTGGAACTGAACGGCCTGCCCCGCCAACTGGTGCTCGACCGGCTCCTCCACGCGGACGTCATCTACGTCGCGGGCGGCAACCACTACCACCTCGCGCGCAGCATCACCGGCAACGACCTGGCCGACGGCTTCTTGGAGGCGCTGCGGAGCCGGGTCTGCGTGGGGTTCAGCGCCGGGTCGATGATCTTCAGCCGTCACCTCACCGGACACTCCGCTGACGTCATCGGGGACACCGCGGACCTCCACGTGCTCGGCGCGACGGACGTGCAGCCGCCGTTCGGCCTCTTCGACTGGTACCTCAAGCCCCACCTGAACTCACCGGACTTCCCCGAGCGGGACGACGCCTGGGCCGAACGCATCGCCGCACGGGCGGACTTCCCCATCTACTTCATCGACGACGAGACGGCCGTCCGCGTCAGGGACGGTGAGGTGGACGTCATTTCGGAAGGCAAGTGGCGGCTCCATCCGTGACCCCCGGTCCACGGCCCCTCGAAGTCGGCTTCGGTGAGGCGATGACCGGGTGGGCGGTGTCCACGCTGCCCGACGGGCCGTCGAAGTAGCCGCCGGACAGCTCGATGCTGCCCAGGACGGCACCGTCGTGGGCGATGGTGCCCGTCTTCATGTCGGGGTCGCGACAGGCACTGAAGGCGGTGCGGCCGCGGGCGGCGAGGGCGGACAGGACACCGGCATCGAAGCCGATCCCGCTGTCACCTTCGAAGGCGAGGGTCCAACCGCCCGGCATGTCTCGCCCCAGGACACAACCCAGCTCGGACTCGGCCTCAGTCAGACACGTACGCCTGGTCGCCGGGACCGCTCGCGACGCGTCCGCCCCACGAGGTCGGCCGCCGCCTGCGGCCAAGAACCGTGCTCGAAGGTGAACCCGGCCTCCTCCAGCCGCCCGGGCACCACCCGTCGGCTCTTCAGGAGGAGTTCGGTGTCGGAACGCAGAGCGAAGGCGCCGATCTCGGCCATCCATCGTGTCGCGGGCAGCCCGACCGGCATGCCCCAGGCAGCGCGCAGGCTGCGCATGAACTCCCGCTGCGGCAGCGGCCCCGGAGCCGCGAGATTGACCGCCCCACCGACATCGTCACGGCCGATCAGGAACTCCACCGCACGGACGAAGTCACCACCATGAATCCATGACACGTACTGCGTGCCTCCGGCAACCGGCCCACCCAACCCGAGCCGCGCCATCCACGACAGATAGTCGAAGACACCACCACGGTCGGGACTCATCACCATCGCCGACCGCAGAGCCACCTTGCGCGTGTACGGGGTCTCGGCCCGCTCCTGCTCCCGCTCCCAGTTCTTCGCGATCTCGACGCTGTACGCCCAGTACCCGGGAACGCCGGGCTCGGCCCCGCCGATCACGCCCGTCGCCTCGTCGTTCGGCGCATCGAAACGGTGCGCGTAGATAGTGGCGGTGCTCATCTGCAGCCAGACGCGGGGCGGCCTGCGGGCGGCGGCGATCGCTTGGCCCACGACACGTGCGGAGTCCACGCGGGAGTCCATCATGGCGCGCAGGTTGTCATCGGTGTAGCGGCAACTGACGCTGCGCCCCGCCAGGCTGATCACGACGTCACTGCCGTCGACCGCCTCCGCCCAGGGGCCGAGCGTCCGACCGTCCCACTCGACTTCGCCGTCCCGCACGGGACGCCTGGTCAGCACGACCACCTCGTGCCCCGCAGCGGTCAGCGCCCGCCGCAGCACACCGCCCACCTGCCCCGTCCCACCGGGCAGCACGATCTTCACGGGCGCCTCCCCTGACGCGTGGCATCACACAGCAGAACCAGCGTACGACCCGACCCGGCCCGACCCGATTCGGACCCGTGTCACCAGACCGCTTGAACGGCTCGCCATGCGCGGAACGTTCAGTCGAGTGATACTTCAACAACATCATTCGGGCCGCCCGGAAAGAGAGAAGCCGTGGACGACTATCCGCTTCTTGACCTGTTCCTGACGATGCTGTTCTTCTTCCTCTGGGTCATGTGGTTCTTCCTGCTCTTCCGGGTCGTCTCGGACATCTTCCGCGACGACGAACTGAGCGGCTGGGGCAAGGCAGGGTGGATGATCTTCTGCATCGTGCTGCCTTTCGTCGGTGTATTCGTCTACGTCATCGTGCGGGGCAGCGGGATGGGTCGGCGCGACGCGCGGCGGGCCCAGGAGGCGCAGTCCGCCTTTCAGGACTACATTCGCAAAACAGCCGCGGAGGGAGCAGAACAGCCCTCCCGCACCGACGAGCTCTCACGCCTCGCCGACCTGCACCGGTCCGGTGCGCTGACCGACGAGGAATTCGACCGGGCCAAGACGAAACTTCTGGCCTGACCTAGCCTCACCTGGCCCCACCCGCTCTCACCCCAGAAAAGGAACACCGCCAGGAAGACGGAAAGAGGAACGGCCGGTAAGACCTGCCGGAATCGCTGTTTTCGCGGGCCGCTATCGGCCGCGGTGAAGGCGCCCTGCGTGCAGCCCTCCCTGCCCCGAGGTGGCTTGTTCCCCCGCTTACGTGATCACCGCGCAGCAGGTTTCCTCATCCTTTGTCAGTGGTGGCTGCGAGCATGGGTGGTTCGGCGGGGAGCTGTATCAGGGGGAGGCCGAAATGCCTTGGGTCAGGCCGTACGGCGGCGCGGGCACGGCGTCGAAGTCGGGGGCAGGGGTTGGGCAGCAGCCGCGGCCGAAGCCGGAGCCGGAGCCGGAGCCGGAGCCGACGGCGGTTTACCCGGTGCGCTTTCCCGGATGGGAGGAGTCGAAGAAGCCGCGGCCGACGGTCTCCGGCTCTCGTCCGATGGAGGTGAGCGGTGAGCCGGCGCCCGCCGGTTCGGCGGTCGAGGCCGAGGCGGCGGCCCACCAAGCGGCAGCAGCGTCGGCAGGCGCAGCTCGCGGGTGCGGCCGTGGCGGTGGCGGTCTTCGTCGCAGTCGTCAACTGGCTGCTCGTGCACTGGTGGCTGCTGGTCGTGCTCGCCGTAGTGGGCGTACTCGCGGGCGCGGGTCTGCTGTATCGGCGTCGGCAGCAGGCGCTGTGGGAACAGGCGCGGCGGCAGGGGCTGCGCTACGGGCTGCCCCAGTTGGACGGGCTGCACCACCGTGAATTCGAGTACGCGATACGGGACTTGATGCGCCGGGACGGGTGCACGGACACGAAGCAGATAGGTGGCGCCGGGGACAACGGCGCGGACGTCCTCGCCACCGATCCCCTGGGCCGCAAGTGGGTGATCCAGTGCAAGCACCGCCGCGGCGGCTCCGCGGGCTCGGCGGTGGGCACGCCGGATCTGCAGCGGGTCAACGGGACGGCCCGCCAGCTGTACGGCGCGGACGTGGTCCTCGTCGTCACGAACGGCCGCTTCTCCACGCGTTGCGCGCCACTGGCCCGGCAGCTGCACATGCACCTGGCGGACCGCTCGATGTTGGCGACCTGGGCGGCCGGCTCACGCCCCTTGTGGGACCTGCTGCCGAAGGTCCCTCCGCCGCGCCGGGGCGCGTGAGCGGCCACGCCGAGAACCACACGGTCCGCCCGTGGCCCGAGGCCCGGCCGGGTGTCGGCCGGGTGGCGGGGCACGTCTCCGTCTCAGGGCCGCCGCTCCGGATCGCCGTCGCGCACCTGGTTCAGTCGGCCACCCGATGCAGCGTCGTCCGGCCGAGGCGAGGTTCCGCGCGAGCGGCGAGCACCTTGATGCGTACTCGGGTCGCGGTCACGGGCGCGTCCAGCGGGAGGATCCGTTGATGGCCGATGGTGGTGCCGGTGGCGATCCGGCGCCACGTCCCGCCCACCTCCGCCTCCACGGCGAACTTCTCCACCCGTTGCCCGTGCTCGATGTCCTCCCGGACGACGACCCGGTCGAAGGTGGTCGTTCCGTCGGCGTTCCTCGCCACCGGACCGCCGTAGACCTTCCGGACCCGTTGTCCGAAGGCCGTCAGCTCGGCGACGTCCGCGGCGTCGATCGTCCCCGCCTTGGAGGGCGGCACGTTGAGCAGCAGGGACGCGTTGCGCCCGACGCTCTTCTCGTACAGGTCGAAGAGCTGGGCCGCCGTCTTGGGCTTCTGGTTCGCGTGGTGGAACCAGCCGGGCCGGTTGGAGACATCGGCCTCCGCCGGGAACCAGGACAGATGGGTCACGCCGGACTCCGTGAGCCGGGCCCGGGAGCCGATGTCGTCGACGCTCGCGCCGTGCGGCAGCAGCCATTCGTTGTGATACGTCCGCGGGTCGGCGGTCGTCGGCACCACGCTCCACTCGGTCTCGCGGGCGATCCCGTCCTCGTTGCCGACCCAGCGCGCACCGGCCGGGCCGCCGAAGACCACGGTGTCCGGCGACAGCGCCCCGATCACCCGGAACCACTCCTCGAAGCGGTACTCCTGGATGATCCCGGCGTCGGCCCACGGATTGGCGCCGTCCAGCCAGAATTCGTCCAACGGCCCGTATTCGGTGAACAGTTCGTAGACCAGGTTCAGGTAGTACGCGTCGTAGTCGTTGACGTGCACGGTGAACGTGGGCAGCTTCCCCGACCGTACGGCGTCCGCCCGGTCGTCGCCCTCCATGAGGGTCGGAATGGTGTGTTCCTTGACGGCGCTGCCGTTGCCGAACCGGCCGAGGCCGCCGGGCGCGCGGTCACCGTCGTCGACGGCGGTCTGCTCCACCGAGGTCAGCTTCCCGCCCCCGGCCTGCTTCTTGCGCAGCGACTCGATCCACTCGGCGTGCCAGGCGTGCGGCAGTTCGCCGCCGTCGGAGGGCGAGAGATAGATCCCTACGCGCAGCCCATGGGCGCGGGCCGCATCGACGTACTTGCGGACGACATTCGGCTGCCCGGGGCTCTTGAGGATCGAATGGGGTGTGTACCGGCTGGGGAACAGGGTGAATCCGTCGTGATGCTTGGCGGTGATCATCGCAAGCTCGGCGCCCATGGTCTTGTACGTGCGGATCCACTGGTCGGCATCGACCGCGGTCGTCGCGAACGTCGCCGGGTCCTCGGCGCCCGACCCCCACTCGCGGTCGGTGAAGGTGTTCATCCCGAAGTGCGTGAACGCCGTGATCTCCCGCCGCTGCCACGCCAACTGCCCTTTTCTGGGTACGACGTTCACGGCCTTGGCGATGATCTGCTCCGGGGTGTCGCCCCCGGCGACCGGAATGATCGAGGCGGGGCGGACACGGGCCCCGCTGCCGGCCGGCTCCCCCGTCGGCGCGGCAGTGGCGGCGGCGTACGCGCCGGCGCTGCCGAGGGCGGCGATCGCGGGGGCGACTCCCAGGACACCGAGGATCTGGCGACGAGACGTCATCAATCACTCCTACAGGCACATTTGCTCGGATTTCTCTTCGCTGCGCTTCTGTGGATCATGACGCAGTAACGAGTTTTCGGTAAGAGCTGTGACGGGAGTGATCCCACGCCCCTCCATGCAGCCCGGCGGCCCTCTTGCTTCCGGCTCAGGCTTCACGGACGAAGGTCGCACAGTCAGGACACTCGTCGAGGTATCGATGCCGGCACTCAACGGCGTGCTGCAGAAAGGTGATGGCTCGCCGCCTGTGCGCGACCTCCTCCTCGAGCGCCGAGATCTTCGCCTTCACGACGGCCTGCGCCGCCGCTTTCGTCGGCGACATGGCGGCGGTGACCTCGGGCAACGAGAGCCCGACGCGGCGCAGCTTCAGTACCGTACGCGCCTGCTCCAGCGCCCTGTCGTCATAGACGCGGTAGCCGTGGCCGTCACGGCGCACGCTGAGGGCTCCGACGTGTTCCCAGTGCCGCAGCACGTGAGCCTCGATGCCGAGCTCCGCGGCCACTTCCCCGATCGCCTTCACCGCACGTCCCCTTGCCTTCATGTCGACCTGAACCCCTAGGGCCTGTCGTTTGGATCAGGCCGGGCTCGCGGGGCCTGGCACGCACCCTGATCCGGCCTGATCCAAACGACAAGCCCTAGCGTCCCGGGCATGCCTGACACCACCGCCCCCACCGGCTTTCCGCCCCGTCCGTCGATCCTGGTCACCGGCGCGACCGGCAACCTCGGCCGGGAGGTCGCCGACCACCTCCGGGCCCACGGCGCGCGCGTACGATGCCTCGCGCGCGCTCGGACCGACCGGCATCCGGGAGCCGAATGGGCCCTCGGCAACCTCGCCGACCCCGGCACCGTGCGCGAGGCGCTCGTCGGCATCGACGCGGTCTTCCTGATCTGGCCGCTGCTCGATTCCGCCTCCGCCCGTGGCCTGGTCGTCGCCGAGCGCCAGTCCGAAGCGGGCGCGGACGTGGCGGTCACGGACGTCGACGAGCAACTCGCCGTGAAGGCCGCACAGAAGCTGCCGGGCAAGGCACTGCCCCTGCAGCTGGACGTCACCGACGCGGACAACGTGCCCGCCGGCGCCGAGCGCATGATACGCGAGTGGGGGCGGGCTGGACATCTGGGTCAAAAACGCGGCAATCTTCCCCGCCACTCCCGCCCTGGAGCTACCCACGCAGAGACCTGGGACGAGGTGTTCTCGGCGTCCCGGGCGACGTCGTCCGCATCGGGCTGTTCTGCGCGAGCGACCTGGCGGCCTTCATGACGGGGAGCACACGCCTCGCGGACACCGGAGACACGGCCTGACCGGCCCGGTCCGCCGCCCTCAGCCCAGAGCCACCGTCCACGCGTCGTACGCGTACACCCAGTCCCCGTTGCCCGAGGTGCGCAGCCAGTCGTTGCCGCGGGAGCCGAGTTGGACGCGGGCGGTGCGGTCCTGGCGGGTGGTCTCGTACGACTTCAGGGCCCCCTCCGGGCAGCGGGGGTCCGCGGTGGCCAGCGCGCGGGCGAGGACGACGGCGTCCTCGATGGCCATGGCGGCGCCCTGGGCCATGAAGGGTGTCATCGGGTGGCAGGCGTCGCCGAGCAGGGTGCAGCGGGCCGACGACCACGCGGGCAGGGGGTCACGGACGTACAGGGCGGACTTGAGGACCTCGTCGCAGGCGTCGAGTACGGCGCGCGCCTCGGGGTGGAAGTCCCGGTAGTGGGAGCGGAGTTCGGCGGCGTCGCCCGGGGTGGTCCAGGATTCGTGCTGCCAGCTCTCCTGGGCCGTGGTCGCGAAGACGAAGAGGTCCCGGCCCCGGCTGAGGGGGAAGGTGACCAGCTGGGTGGCCGGGTCGGGTCCCCACCACTTGGTGAAGGCGTCCATGCCGGGGACGTCGAGGCGCCCGGCGGGGACCACGGCACGGTAGGCGACGAGGCCGGTGAACCGGGGTGTCTCCGGGCCGAACAGGTCGGTGCGTACGACGGAGTGGATGCCGTCGGCGCCGACCAGGATGTCGACGTCCGCCCGGGTGCCGTCCTCGAACGTCGCGGTGACACCATCGGCGTGCTCGGTGGTGTGTGTCAGCCGGCTGCCGAAGCGGACCGTGCCGGGCGGCAGCGCCTCCTCCAGGGCGGCGAGCAAGTCCGCACGGTGCATGGTGAGTTGCGGGGATCCGTAACGGGCCCGGGCCTCGTCACCCATCTCGATGCGGGAGGTCTCCTCGCCGGTGTCCCAGTCGCGGCTGAGGCGGTGGGTGGGGCGGGCCGCTGTGCGCCGCAGTGTGTCGCCGATGCCCAGGCCGTCGAGGGCCTTGACCGCGTTGGGCGTGAGGTTGATGTCGGCGCCGACGCGGCCGAAGTGTGCCGTCTGTTCGAACACGACCGGTTCCAGGCCCGCCCGCCGCAGGGCGATCGCGGCGGCGAGCCCGCCGACGCCGCCGCCCACGATGCCGACGGTGGGTGCCTTGTGGGTGGGGTCGTGCTGGTTGTTCTCGTGCATGGTGCGGTTCTCCGTGGAACTCGTGGGAGGGGTGGGGTGGTTCAGTGCAGGGGGACGAGGCGGGTCAGGTCGTGGCCGACGACGACCGGTCCGGTGTAGGTGGCGGCCACCTTGCGGGTCCAGTCGTCGTCACCGACCTCGCGCGGGTCCGGCGGGCCGATGTGGCTGAGTGCGACGCGGCGCGCCCCCGCCGCGGTCGCCAGCCGGCCGACATCGGCCGGCGCGGTGTGCGATGCGGTGAGGAAGTCGAGGAGGCGGTCGGAGTAGCCGAGGCCGCGGTAGAAGTCGGGCTCCATGGTCTCGTGGACCAACAGATCGGCGCCCGCGGCGAGTTCGCCGACGCTGTCGCTGTACGCGGTGTCGCCGGAGACGGCGACGACGCCCTCCTCGGTCTCGAAGCGGTAACCGAAGCTCTGGTGCAGCGGCGGGTGTGGGACCTCGCGGGCGGTGACCCGCACCCGGTCGTCCTCGTACACGAGCAGGTCCTGCCCGACCGGCGGCGACACCAGGTCGTGGGGCCGGACGAGTTCCGCGAGCGGGGTGCGTGTGCTGGTGCGCAGGCGGACGGCGACGTCCTGGCCGAAGGCGGCGAGGAGGTGGGTGAGCATGCCCTCGGTTCCGGGCTGCGGGTGGCCGGGCAGGGTGCGGTCGGGGCCGGGGCCCGCGATGTGGACGGGCTGGTTCACGCCGTGGTTGGCCGGGCCCCAGCCCAGCAGGAACAGGTTGAACAGGTCGGCGGTGTGGTCGGAGTGCAGGTGGGTGAGGAAGACCGCGCGCAGGTCGCTGAGCCGCAGCCCGGCCTGCGCGTACTTGCGCAGCGCGCCGTAACCGGCGTCCACCAGGTACGTACGGTCCCCGACGACGACCGCGGTGGAGGCACCCTGCCGGCCGGGCGCCGGGTAGGGGCCCGCGCCGGTACCGAGCAGGACGACGCTCAGCGCGGTCGGGCCGTCCGGCCGGGCGTCGCCGGTGACCTGGACCGCGTCGGGCGGGACGGCGGGGGCCGGGAGGCCGGTGGGGCCGCCGCAGGTGCACAGGTCCGCGGAAGGCTGCCCGTTGGGCATCGGAGCGTTCACGGCGAGACCTCCTCCAGGGCGCGGCCGGCGGTCTCCTCCGCGAAGAGACCCGCCACCACGGCCCCGGCCAACGTGAAGACGGAGAGCAGGAGGAAGACCGCCGACAACTGCGTGCCACCGCCGTAGACCAGGCCCACGAGCAGCGGGCCGACGATCAGTCCGAGGCGGTTCATGACGCCGCCCATGCTGCAGCCCAGGGCGCGGGCCCGGGTCGGGTAGAGCTCGGGGGTGTAGAGGTAGAGGCTGATGTTGACCGCGAAGTTGAACATCGCCGCCAGCGAGGACCACACGGCCAGTTGCCAGGGTGCTCCGGCGCCGAGCACGGCCAGGACGACGAGCATCGCGGTCGTCCCGCCGAGGCCGCCCACGACGATCCCGCGCCGCCCGACCCGGTCCACCAGCAGGGCGGCGAGTACGCAGCCGACGAGTCCGGCGACCGAGGCCATGGTGCTGTACCAGAGCGCGGAGCTCAGGGACATGTCGTAGACGCCCTTGTAGATCGTGGGCAGCCAGGAGGTGATGCCGTAATTGGCGAGGTAGCCGACGAACCAGATCGTCCAGATGACCAGCGTGCGGCGGCGGTAGCGGCCGGTGAACAGGTCGCGCAGCGAGCCGCGGACGGGGACCTGTGCGGACGGCTCGGTCTCCGGCACGGAGGGAGCGGGCGGGGCGGACGGTTCGGGCAGCTCCGCGCCGCTCGCGCGGCGCACGCGTTCCTCGATGAGGTCCATCGTCGCCCGCGCCTTCTCGTACCGGCCGCGGGAGGCCAACCAGCGGGGCGACTCCGGGATGCGGCGCTGGAGGAGCACGGCGGCCAGGCCGGGGACGGCGGCGAACAGGTAGAGCGCGCGCCAGCCCCAGTGCGGGATGACCCAGGCGGCGAGCAGCGCGCCGGCCGCGAGTCCGGCCGGGAAGACGATCTCGTAGAAGAGGACGAAGCGCCCTCGGCGGTGCGCCCGGCTGATCTCGCTGATGTACGCGGCGGCGGTCGGCACCTCGCCCCCGATGGCGAAGCCCTGCACGAACCGGAGGACCAGGAACGGCAGCAGCGAGGTGCAGCCCGCCATCAGCAGACTGCACGCGGCGGTGAGGGCGACGCAGACCGAGATGACCTTGACCCGGCCGACCCGGTCGGCGGCCCAGCCGGAGACGTAGGCGCCGAGCAGCATGCCGATGGAGCCGATGGTGAGGGTGAGCGTGGTGCCCGCCGCGGAGATGTCCCACTCCTTGGTGATGACGGGCAGCGTGTAGGCGATCAGCAGCTGGTCGAAGGCCTCGAAGAAGGTGACCACGCCGATGGCGAGGCGCACCATGACCTGCCAGCGGGACATCGGCAGGCGTTCGAGGCGCGCCGCGATGTCCTGCTGCGCGGCGTCGGGCGTGAGGCTGGTACTCATGCGGCCCTCCTGGGGGCCTGACGGCCCTGACGGATATGACTTAGTGCTAAATGTTTTAGCGCTAAGGTTTCTAGCAGGCCGCAAGAAGCGGCCACAACCCCTCCGCGCCAAGAGATTGCGACCGCTTCACATGTGGTGTGCCGTCAGGTCGAGCGTCGTAACGCCAGGTCCGAGACCGGGCCGCGCGCTATGCGCCGCCGTCCGCCTTCACATCGCCCCTCCCCCGCGCCGCCGCCCGGTCGAGGGAGGACTCAAGCCGGGCCAACAGGCCCGCCAGTTCGGTACGTTCCGGGTCCGTGAGGTCGGCGAGCATGTCCGCCTCGTGGGCGAAGTGCGCGCCGATGATCTCCTCGGCGAGTGCGAGCCCCCGGTCGGTGAGCTGGATGTGCACGATCCTGCGGTCGTCCGGGTCCCGCACGCGCAGGGCGAGCCCGGCGGCCTCCAGCTTGTCGACCCGCTGGGTGATGCCACCGCTGGTCAGGAGGTTGGCGTCGGCCAGTTCACTGACGGTGCGCCGGTAGGGGGAGCCGGCCCGGCGCAGCGCGGCCAGCACACCGAAGGCGGGAACCGTGAGGTCGTAGGTCTCGAAGAACGCGTTCAGTTGGGCCTGATACCGGTTGAAGCTGCGGTGCAGTCGGCTGAACACCCCCAACGCGGTTGCGTCCACCTCGGGGAACTCGCGTTGCCACTGCTCCAGCATGGCGGCCACGGCGTCCTGGTGCCCCGCCCGGCGTTCACTCATCGCTCCCTCATCCCGCCCGCCCGAGAGTCCCGCCCGCCCGAGAGTTGGGCCGAGCCGCGAACGGGCATTCTACGGCGGGCGGATACGGCCGGTGGGCAGCGGGACCGGGGCGCCGCCCACCGGCAGTCCCACACGCGACGCACCACCGCGCCCCGCTCGGTCGACGGTCAGCTCGATGACCTCGGCCACGTAGCGGTCGGTGTTGTCGAAGTGGCGGTTCATCGCCTCCACGGCGGCGGGCGCGCCGGGATGAGAAGGCGTCACGTTCACCGCGCCGCACGGCTGGTGACGATCGGCCCGGAGGGACAGCCACGCACCTGACGGGAGAGCAGCCACCACCGCCGACCGACCTGCGATTCCATCTACCGCGGACGCGGCGGTGCCACTGCCGCGGCCAGGAGTCAGGCCGCCGGGCGGCGCGGGCACTTGCCCCACGGCGAGGAGACCAACCACCAGGGGATGGCGACGGTGACCTCCGCCCTCGACACCGCACCGGCCGCGCGCCGGCGGTCGCATGACATCGCACACCCCGCAGAAGGCTTCAGTTCCGCGTCCAGGCGCGGATTTCTACAGCGGCACTGCGTACGTCGAGCGCCTCTCTGTCGATACGCTCGGTCAGGTCGGCAGCCGTCTTGGCACTGACGGTGACGAACAGTCCTGACGCGCTCAGATATGAGGCCGCGACGACGGCGGCGAATAGTTTGTTGCGCGCCTCCAGTGCGGGCACGCGCACCAGCTGGTGCATGAGGGCAGCCGCCCGATGGTGCGGTTCGGCGTAGACGTAGACGTCGATCACCTTGTCGGCGTGCCGGGCGACGGCGGCCTGCAGGCTGCCGAAATCGGTCACTTCCGGGTCGCCGGGCACGCTGCGGTGAGCCAGGTCGAGGAGCCAGGCGCGGTCGATGCGAACGATCACGCGGCGCGGTCGCCCCTGCGGGAAGGGGCGGCACCGTGGCCGTCGGCCCCGAAGCGGTCGTCGAAGTGGTCGGCCCACTCCCCGGCGAAGTGGTCGGCGGCGACGAGGAAACGGTGGCGCAGGTCGTTGGCTTCGTCAGCGAGGAGCTGGCGGGCGTACT
The DNA here is from genome assembly GCF_044453445.1 of Streptomyces sp. NPDC051684. Classification (NCBI taxonomy): domain Bacteria; kingdom Bacillati; phylum Actinomycetota; class Actinomycetes; order Kitasatosporales; family Streptomycetaceae; genus Streptomyces; species Streptomyces sp. NPDC051684. Next base: position 37,003 of record NZ_JBITCS010000054.1, read on the forward strand.
CGTTGACTTCCATACCCGCGGCGGCCGCCCGCTCCTCGATGCCCACGTACACCGATTCGTCGACCCGGATGTTGATCTGCTTCTTCGGCATACTCCGACTGTAGCGCTTCGTACGGCACGCTACAGGGCTCCGGCGATAGCCATGGATCCGGAACCCGCACCAGCCGTGTCTTCAATGGAGCGACGCTCTCGCAGCCCGATTCACGGCCCCGTCTCAACGGCTGTCGGTCATCGCGCCCGTCACCGCGATGGTCTCGCCGATCGTGTAGCTGGAATCGGGTTCCAACGCGAGGTACACGTACTCCGGGGCGAGCTCCTCCGGCTGGACCGCGCGGCCCACCGCGACCGTCGCGGCGAGGTTCTCCTTCAGGTCCGCGATCCCGCTCACCACTCGATGGGCAGGACACGCCCTCTACCGCTGGTTCACCCGCCGTACCCACCAGAAGAAGATCACCGACCACACCACCACCCACACCGAGGCCGCAAGCACCGACGCCAGCCACGACTCGTCCGAAATGAAGTGCCAGAACAACGCCATCACCACGAACCCCAGCAGCGGCCCTGCCACGACCCCGTATCGCCTCATGCCGACCAAGTACCCTTGAACGGAGCTGAGATGACGCCCGCACTGCGCACCGCCCGCGGCTGCATCATCGCCGCGGCCGCGCTCACCGGCGCGCGCCTCCCCCTTCGCGCCAATCCGACAGTCGGCATCGAGCGCGCGTACCGTGAGCTGCTCGTCCGGCTCGACGGCGAGCCGAGCGTGCGTGAGCTGCCGACGCGGCCGCTGTCTCCCCCTCGACGATCTCATTGCAGCTCAAGCTCATGCGAGCTTGCGGCGTCGACATCCGGACGCAAGGCCGGCGCCGCCGCTTGTGCCCGCACTGCGGCGGCGACCTGCGACCTGCGCCCCACACCCCGCACGGGCAGGAGTGGCCGTTGCCCGATTGACCACCTATTCCTGTGGCGGCTGCGGGCGCCCTGCCGGAGCCGCTTCTCGACGTCGAACAGGAGAGCCCCGCAGCGACGGGGGATGCACCGCGGGGCTCTGCGCCCATTCTGGCACGGGACTTACTCGCAGGTAAGCATGGGGCGCGCCGGAGCGGGTGAACGCCGCACAGACCGCCTCATCCGCACGCCTCGTCAGAAGCTCATCGTTCTGTCGCTCTTGGCTGTCGCCGTCGCCTTCGGCTGGTACGCCGCTCGACCGGTCCATCCTTCGTCGTGCGTCGTCTTCTCCGGGGCTTACGTGCCCCTCGACGCCTCCCCGGAGGAGCTGGACGCGGCCAATCAGCGGACATACGACAAGGCCCTGGCCGCCGGGGCCTGTGGGCCGGCGCACGCCCGATTCCGGGGCTGGTTCGACTGATCAGGTGCGGTGGTAGCCGGGAGGTGTCGTCAGGTGCCGTCCAACGGTCCCGGGAGCGGTCGGCGCGGATCGTCGCGGCGTGGCGCCGGTCGCGTCTTCGATCTCGTGGGCGGTCCAGAGGCACCGCGCCTCCAGGTCGGTCGTGCTCCGGGCGAAGAACTTGTCCGGGCTCTCACGACCGGCGTCATACGACGACAACGCCTGAACTGCTCCCTCGCGTTCACGGCATCGCCGATCAGCCCTTCGGCGTCAGCCACAGCGTGGACAGCGGCGGAAGACACACCTCCAGCGAAGCGGGCAGGCCGTGGCAGACCGTCGGCCTCTGCGTCAGCCGGGCGCCGTTGGTGACCCCACTGCCGCCGTATCGCTTCGCATCGGTGTTGATGACCTCCTGCCATGCGCCGGAGGCCGTCCGCGGGACACCGAGCCGGACGCCCTCCCGTACCACGGGCGAGAAGTTGGACACCGACAGCAGCGGCGTGCCGTCGGCCGCGTGGCGGAGGAATGCGAAGACGTTGTCATCCGCGCCGTCGGCGACGACCCAACGGAAGCCTGCCGGGTCGGAGTCCCGCTCCCAGAGCGCGGGGGTGTCCGTGTAGCGTCGGTTGAGGTCCCGGATCAGGCGTCGCACTCCCAGATGATCCTCTCTGCCCGCGGCGCCATCTTCGATGAGGTGCCACTCCAAGCCGTGTGCCTCGGACCATTCGGCGCCCTGGGCGAACTCCTGGCCCATGAAGAGGAGTTGTTTGCCGGGGTGGGCCCACATGAAGGCCAAGTAGGCGCGGTGGTTGGCGCGTTGTTGCCACCAGTCGCCGGGCATCTTGGAGACCAGTGAGCGTTTGCTGTGCACGACCTCGTCGTGGGAGATCGGCAGGACGTAGTTCTCGCTGTACGCGTACACCATCGAGAAGGTCATCTCGTTGTGGTGGAACCTGCGGTGTACGGGCTCGTGGCTCATGTAGTCGAGCGAGTCGTGCATCCAGCCCATGTTCCATTTCAGGCCGAAGCCGAGGCCGCCGAAGCCGGCGGGGCCGACGTGGTGGGTGGCGCGGGTGACGCCGT
>NZ_JBITCS010000055.1:0-37277 GCF_044453445.1 Streptomyces sp. NPDC051684
AGCGTTCGTCCTGAGCCAGGATCAAACTCTCCGTGAATGTTTCCGGGATGTCCCGGTGACACCACGAGAGCGGAACAGTCGGAGGAATAATCCGATCGTTCACAGCGTCCTCGCTGTGCGCCTGCCAGCCAAAGGCCGACAGGACTTTTCAAAGGAACCTCGTCCCAGCAGATGCTGGAGACGGGGTATCAACATATCTGGCGTTGATTTTTGGCACGCTGTTGAGTTCTCAAGGAACGGACGCTTCCATTGTACTCACCCGCAGAACATTCTCTGGGGCTTTCCTCCGGGCGCTTCCCTTCGGTATTTCGTGTTTCCAACCCTACCAGATCCGTTTTCCGTTCCGTTTCCGGTTCGGATTTCATTTCCGGTGGCCGTTGGAGGGCCTTTGCCTTTCGGCGTGTCGACCACATTAGCCGAATCTCCCGGCAACTCATAATCGAGTTCTACGGGTTCGAATTTCGACATGCGGACACGCCGAAAAGACCCCGCCGAGGGAGATCGTAATGAGTGGTTTGGCCGCTTCCGGTGGTTGGCTCAGAGCCAGATCCGGCTTCAACGGCTCGAGCCACATTACGGATCCCGCAAGGGCGCGTCAAGTTGAGCGGCGGCGCGGCGTATGGGCCCGATAAGGGCTCACCGTCGGGTCGTTGGCCACCCAGAAGCGCCAGGGGTGGACGCCGCCCTCGCCGGAGACTCCGGTGCGCGGGCCGTTGCGTACCTGGTCAGTGGGTACGGGGTTGCCGTGCAGGACCGTCAGTGGGGAGTCCACTCCGGCGCAGGCGTCGGTGCCGTCCAGGGAGCGGTCCACGCCGAGGGCCGTGGCCATGCGGGCCGGACCTTTGGCCAGTTCCTTGTCGTGCCGGGCCGATAGTCGACGCTCGCGGGCCAGGTCGGCGCCTTCGGTGATCTCGCCGGCCCGGAGCAGTACGGCGCTCGCTCGGCCCTCTTCGCCGCAGACCAGATTCATGCAGTGCCACATGCCGTAGGTGAAGTAGACGTACACATGTCCGGGGCTCCCGAACATCACGCTGTTGCGGGCGGTCTGGCCCCGGTAGGCGTGGGAACCCGGGTCGTTCGCGCCGTCGTAGGCCTCGACCTCGGTGAGGCGGAGCTCGATCGGTCCGTCGGGGGTCTGGCGAACCAGCGTGCGTCCCAACAGGTCGGGGGCTACGTCCAGTACGGGTCGGTCGAAGAACTCACGCGCGAGGGGCGTACGGTCAGGGGCCGCGATCATGCCCTCCGAGGGTAGTGGAGCGGGCGGGACGGAACCGTGCGCGGGTGTTCCGCGTTTGTAGTCAGCAGTATTCGGCAGTGGTTCGCACACACGGAGGAGATCGGGTCATGGGGTTCAAGCGGCTGTTGGCGAGTCTGGGTGCGGGCGGGGCGTCCGTGGAGACGGTACTCACCGAGGTCAATGTCGTGCCCGGTGGTGTCGTTCAGGGTGAGGTGCGGATCCAGGGCGGGTCCGTCGACCAGGAGATCGAGGGGCTTTCCGTCGGTCTGCAGGCGCGGGTCGAGGTCGAGGGCAACGACCAGGAGACGAAGCAGGACATCGAGTTCACCAAGGTGCGGCTCGGGGGTGCGTTCGAGCTGAAGGCGCAGGCCGTGCACGCCGTGCCGTTCGGGCTCGAGATTCCGTGGGAGACGCCCGTCACGACGATCGACGGGCAGCAGCTGCGCGGCATGAACATCGGTGTGACGACCGAGCTGGAGATCGCCCGGGCCATCGACTCGAGCGACCTCGACCCGATCAACGTGCACCCGCTGCCGTCCCAGCAGTCGCTGCTCGACGCCTTCATCCGGCTCGGCTTCCGGTTCAAGAGCGCGGACATGGAGCGCGGGCACATCCGGGGGACGCGGCAGAAGCTGCCGTTCTACCAGGAGATCGAGTTCCACCCGCCGCAGCAGTACCGGGGGCTCAACCAGGTCGAGTTGAGCTTCGTGGCCGACGACCGGGAGATGGACGTCGTACTGGAGATGGACAAGAAGCCGGGTCTGTTCAGCGAGGGCAGTGACACGTTCCGGTCGTTCGTGGTCGGGCACCACGACTTCCAGGGCACGGACTGGTCCGCGTATCTGAACCAGTGGCTGTCCGAGGTCGGCAGCAAGCGGAACTGGTTCTAGGGTTTCAGGAGCAGGGCCGACAGGCTCTGTGGAACCAGTGTTTCCGTAGATCCAGGAGGTGTCGTTGTGACCGAGCAGCCCACGAGGGCTTCGCTTCCTCATGACTTTCATCCGCAGGTGCCGTCGTTCACCGTCGTGAGCCAGGACTTCGAGCCGGGCGGGACGCTGGACGACGCGCAGGTGTACGCGGCCGGGAACACGTCGCCGCACCTGCGCTGGGAGGGCTTCCCGGCGGAGACCAAGAGCTTCGCCGTGTCGTGCTTCGACCCGGACGCACCAACCGGCAGCGGGTTCTGGCACTGGAGCGTGTTCGACATCCCGGCCTCGGTGACCGAACTGCCGGTGGGCGCCGGCAGCGGCAAGTTCGAGGGGCTTCCCGAGGGCGCCGTGCAGGTGCGCAACGACTATGGGACGAAGGAATTCGGGGGCGCCGCGCCGCCTCCCGGAGACCCCGCCCACCGTTATGTGTTCACCGTGTACGCGGTGGATCAGGAGAAGCTCGGTCCGGATTCGGATGCTTCTCCCGCTTTCGTCGGGTTCAACCTGCGGTTCCACACGATCGCCCGGGCCCAGGTCATCGCCGAGTACGGGGCGCCCGCCGAGGGCTGAGCCACAGCCCAGCGTTCACTGAACGTTTGCCCGCCTCTGGTCATGGAATTGATCAGAGGCGGGCATTTTTGCGTGGGGCTGCAGTTATTGCGTTGTCCATCTCGGCGTGCACGGCCAGAGTTGACGCACGGAACGCCGAGGGGTGATCCGCTGCGTACGGGAGGTGGGCAGGGTGCGGGACACACTGGTGCTGAACGCGAGCTTCGAGCCGCTCTCCACTGTGACACTCAATCGAGCCGTCGTGCTGGTGCTGCAGGACAAGGCCGTCGTCGAGCAGGTCCACCCCGAGCTGCGGATGCGCGGGGCCGCGATCGACATCCCGGTGCCCCGGGTGATCAGGCTGTGCAGGTATGTCCGGGTGCCGTTCCGAAGACGCGCGCCGTGGTCCAGGCGGGGTGTGCTCGTACGGGATCAGCACCGGTGCGCGTACTGCGGCAAGCGGGCGACGACCGTCGACCACGTGGTGCCGAGGTCGCACGGTGGCGCCGACACCTGGCTGAACACGGTGGCGTCCTGCGCCGACGACAATCACCGCAAGGCGAACCGGACGCCCGAGCAGGCGGGGATGCCGCTGCTGCGGCAGCCGTTCGAGCCGACGCCCGCCGATGCGATGCTGCTGTCGCTCGGGGCCGGCGGGCGGGCCGAACTGCCGGACTGGCTGGCGCGGACCGCCGCGTAGGACATGACAGGACGAGGGCCCGCCGACCGCATGGTCGGCGGGCCCTCGTCGTCGGGTGCGGGGAGCTAGTCGATCGGCGGCTGCTCGCGGCGCGGCTGCGGCGGCATCGGCATCACCGGCGGCGTCTTCGCGTCGCTGCCGCCGGGCGTGGCGCCGAAGTTGCCGAAGGCGCCCGAGAGGCCCTTGAGGGCGTCGCCGATCTCGCTGGGGACGATCCAGAGCTTGTTGGCGTCGCCCTCGGCGATCTTCGGGAGCATCTGCAGGTACTGGTACGAGAGCAGCTTCTGGTCCGGGTCTCCGGCGTGGATGGACTCGAAGACCGTACGGATGGCCTGGGCCTCGCCCTCCGCGCGCAGGGCCGCTGCCTTGGCCTCGCCCTCGGCCTTGAGGATCGCGGACTGCTTCTCACCTTCGGCGGTCAGGATCTGCGACTGGCGAATACCTTCGGCGGTGAGGATCGCGGCGCGCTTGTCACGGTCGGCGCGCATCTGCTTCTCCATCGAGTCCTGGATGGAGGTGGGCGGCTCGATCGCCTTGAGTTCGACGCGGTTGACGCGGATGCCCCACTTGCCGGTGGCCTCGTCGAGGACGCCGCGCAGCGCCGCGTTGATCTCCTCGCGGGAGGTCAGGGTCCGCTCCAGGTCCATGCCACCGATGATGTTTCGCAGGGTGGTGACCGTGAGCTGCTCGATGGCCTGGATGTAGCTGGCGACCTCGTACGTGGCGGCCCGCGCGTCCGTCACCTGGTAGTAGATGACGGTGTCGATGTTGACCACCAGGTTGTCCTGGGTGATCACCGGCTGCGGCGGGAACGGCACGACCTGCTCGCGGAGGTCGATGCGGTTGCGGATCGAGTCGATGAACGGGACGACGATGTTCAGGCCCGCGTTCAGCGTGCGTGTGTAGCGGCCGAAGCGCTCGACGATGGCGGCGCTGGCCTGCGGGATGACCTGGATGGTCTTGATCAGCGCGATGAAGACCAACACCACCAGAATGATCAGGACGATGATGATCGCTGACATCGAGTCTCCCGTGCCCCTCGTACCGTTCGTACCGTCGTGGTTCCGGCGCGCTCGCGCCGGAAGATCATGAGGTCTTGCGCGTCGAGTGTGTCAGAACTGCCCACGTGGCGGGGCTGGTTCGGGCCACATATCGGTTCACATGACGATCGCCGTGGCCCCTTCGATGTCGATCACGTCGACCTGGCGGCCCGGCTCGAACGCCGCGTCCGCGTCGAGGGAGCGGGCCGACCAGATCTCGCCTCCCAGCTTGATCCGGCCGCCCTCTTGTCCGTCGACGCGCTCGACGACGACGGCCTGTTTGCCCTTCAGCGCCTCGATGCCTGTCGCCAGTTGGGGTTTCTGGGCGCGGTGCCGGTTGGCCACGGGTCGTACGACCGCGATGAGCGCGCACGAGACGATCGCGAAGACGATCACTTGGAGGACAACACCGCCGCCCATGCCTGCCGTGACGGCGCCCGCGACGGCTCCGACGGACAGCATGCCCAGCTCGGGCATGGCGGTGATGACGAGCGGGATTCCGAGTGCGGCCGCCCCGATCAGCCACCACACCCATGCGTCGATGTCTGCCACACGGCCATGGTAGATCGGCAACTCCCGCGCGGACAGGGGCTGTCCGGACCGCGCGGGGGCGCGAAGGTTCAGCTCAGGGGCAGGCCGGTGGCGGTCCAGCGGCCGTTGTTCTCCTCGACGACCAGCGGGAGGCCGAAGCACTTGGAGAGGTTGCGGGAGGTGAGCTCGAGCTCGATCGGGCCCGCGGCGAGGATCCGGCCCTGGCGGATCATCAGGACGTGGGTGAATCCGGGGGCGATCTCCTCGACGTGGTGCGTGACCATGATCATCGAGGGGGCGATCGGGTCGCGGGCGAGGCGGCCGAGGCGGCGGACCAGGTCCTCGCGGCCGCCGAGGTCGAGACCCGCGGCGGGCTCGTCGAGCAGGAGCAGCTCGGGGTCGGTCATCAGGGCGCGGGCGATCAGCGTGCGCTTGCGCTCTCCTTCGGAGAGCGTGCCGAACTTGCGGTCCAGGTACTCGTTCATGCCGAGGCGGTCGAGGAACGCGCGGGCACGCCGCTCGTCCACGTCCTCGTACTCCTCCTGCCAGCCGGCCGTCATGCCGTAGGCGGCGGTGAGCACGGTCTGCAGGACGGTCTGTCGCTTGGGCAGCTTGTCGGCGAGCGCGATGCCGGCGACACCGATGCGCGGGCGCAGCTCGAAGACGTCCGTGCCGGGCCTGCCGAGGGTCTCGCCGAGGATCGTGGCGCTGCCGCTGCTCGGGTAGAGGTAGCTCGAGGCGACGTTCAGGAGGGTGGTCTTGCCCGCGCCGTTGGGTCCGAGGATGACCCAGCGCTCCCCCTCCTTCACCGACCAGGAGACCTGGTCCACCAGAGCCCGGCCCTCGCGGACCACGGATACGTCCTCCAGCTCCAGTACATCGCTCATGAGCGCGTTGTCTCCCATTGCAGTCTCGTCTGTTCGCCGCGTCGTCGTGCTTCGCACAGTTCCTGCTCGGCACGGCCCCCAAGGAAAACTTACGCCACCGCCCCAGTGGTCCATTCCATCGGTCTGGCTTTTGGCGGCTTTGCGGGCTTCTAAGGTGGGGCGCATGCTCACTGAACCACGCTCGGGACGCCTCGCGGCCTGGGGAAATGCCCTTCTTGGCGGATTTGTCGGGCCCGATGACGCGGCCGTCGCGATCGTCGGCGAGGACGCGTCGCACCGGGTGGCGGGGCTGCCGGGCGAGGACGGGCCCGTCGGCCTGACGCTGGCGCTCGGCCGGCTGCGGGCGCTGGGCGTCGGCGGGCTGCGCGTGGCGCTGCCCGCGCCCGGTCATCCGCTGGGGCTCAGCGGGCCGCCGGAGTTCAACGCGCGGGCGCTGGAGGCCGAGGAGGCGGTGGTCTGTCACGGCGCCGCGCTCGGGCTGGTTCCCAAGGTGTACGAGGTCGGCCCCGAGGGCGATGTGCACGCCGAGGTGACGTGGCACTGCCTGCCGGTGCGGGAGGCGCCGCCCGCGGACGTGCCCTCGCTCGGCGAGGCCGAGCGGGAGCTGGCGGAGGCGCTGCGGGACGCGACCGAGGTGCTGACTCGGCTCGACGTGGCGGGGTCGGGGCCGGTGTCCGAGGCCGCGGTGGACGCGTACCGGGCGCGGGCCGAGCGCGGGCGCGAGGCACTGGCGCCGGGGTATCCCGGGCGGGCCGTGCGGGTGCTCGAGCTGGCGCAGCGGGTGGGGCTGCTGGTCTCCGTGGCGTACGAGAGCGGGCACGGGGGTGCGGTGAGCGCCTCGGAGATGGGGGCGCGGGCGCTCGCGCTGCGCCCGGTGGAGCGGACGGCGCGGCGCGCGCAGGTGGCCGCGTACAACGCGTTCGTGGAGGAGCGGGAGCGGGGCTGACAGCAAGGCCGGGAGAAGAAGAGCAAAGCCCCCACGGACCGGGTCCGTGGGGGCCTTTGTGTGCCTCGGGGGCAGCGAACCTCAGTTGTTCGCCGCGGTGTTGCCGAACGCCGGGTTCAGCAGGCCGATGACGTTGACGGAGTTGCCGTCGACGTTCACCGGGACGTGCACCGGAACGCCGACGTTGTTGCCCGAGCCAACGCCCGGAGAGTTCGCGGCCACGCCGTCGGCGTTCGAGTCGGCGAAGGCGGCACCGGCGCCGGCACCCGCGGCGATACCGGCGACGGCGACGGCCACGGCGGCCTTCTTGGCGATGTTCATGAGAAGCGTTCCTCCAGATATTGCGGTCCGACCCCAGCCGCGGGGTCGCACGCTGAGAAACGCGCGGGGCGCGCGGCAGACACGGGGCGACCCCCGGATCCGCTCGATTGGATCAATAGGCCGACGAATCGACCAGTCGCGCTATCGAACGGGAGAGTCACGCCGGAAGGGGCGGGAGGGCCACCCCGGAAAAGCGGACCGGCCCCGCGAGGAACACCCCGGGGGCCGGCGAAGCCTGAGCACGCGTCAGCCGTTGTAGCCGTCGTTCGCGAACGCCGGGTTGAGGGCGCCGATCACCGTGGCGGTGTTGCCCACGGCGTTCACCGGAACGTGGACCGGGACCTGAACCAGGTTGCCCGAGCCGACGCCCGGGGACTTCGTGGCGTGGCCGTGGGCCTGCGCACCGTCGGTGGCGGAGGCGAGGCCCGCACCGGCGGCGACGAGGCCACCGGCCACGAGGGTGACGGCTGCGGCCTTCTTCAGGTTCTTCACTTCTGGATCCTCCTAGCGGTCGCCGCGACACGACCGCCGCAGCACGCACTGGAGAACGCGGCCCAGCCCGAAGGGATGCGCCATTCGAGGGACATCTACACGACGGTATGAATTCCAGAACGGAGTATGACGCTCCGGGTTGCCGCCTCAGCCCGTGACGCCGTGCCGTACCGCCCACAGGGCGGCCTGGGTGCGGTCCGCCAGATCGAGCTTCATCAGGATGTTCGAGACATGCGTCTTCACCGTCTTCTCCGAGAGGACGAGGGCGCGGGCGATCTCCCGGTTCGAGCGGCCGTCGGCGATCAGGCCGAGCACCTCGCGCTCGCGCTCCGTGAGGGAACCGCCTCTCCCCTGCCCGTTGTTGCCCTCGTCCTGGGCGAGCAGGGCGCCCGCCACCTCGGGCTGCAACAGGATGTGGCCCGCGTGGACGGAGCGGATGGCGCCGGCCAGGGCGTCGGGGTCGACGTCCTTGTAGACGTAGCCGGCGGCCCCCGCGCGCAGAGCGGGCACGACGGTGCGCTGCTCGGTGAAGCTGGTGACGATCAGCACCTTGGCGGGGTTGTCGAGTTCGCGGAGCCGGCGCAGGGCTTCGACCCCGTCCATGACCGGCATCTTGACGTCCATGAGGACGACGTCGGGCTTCAGTTCCTCGGCGCGGGCGACTCCTTCGGCGCCGTCGCCGGCCTCGCCGACGACCTCGATGTCGCCCTGCACCTCCAGGAAGGTGCGCAGGCCCCGGCGGACGACCTGGTGATCGTCGACCAGCAGTACCTTGATCGGGTCAGCCACCGGGGACCTCCATCTCGATCGTGGTGCCCTTGCCGGGCTCCGAATCCACTGTGAGCCGGCCGCCGACCCCGCCCGACCGGTCACGCATGGAGACGAGCCCCAGGTGGCGGCCCGCGCTGCGGATCGCCTTGGGGTCGAAGCCCGCTCCGTCGTCGGTGACGCGCAGGACGGCGCCCTGGCCGTGCTTGTCGAGCGTGACCCGCACCTTCTCCGCTCCGGAGTGGCGCAGCGCGTTGTGCAGCGCCTCCTGGGCGACGCGCAGCAACGCCTCCTCCTGGGCGGCAGGCAGCGCCTTTATGCCGCTGGTGGTGAACGTGACGTGCGCCGAGTGAGCGCGGTCGAGCACCTGGGCCTGCGTGCGCAAGGTGGCCACCAGGCCGTCCTCGTCGAGCGCCGCGGGGCGCAACTCGACGACGGCGGCGCGCAGTTCGTCCGCAGCCTCCGCCGCGAGCTCCGCCACGTGCCCCAACTCGCCCTTGGCGCGCTCCGGGTCACGGTCCATCAGCGTCGCGGCCGCCTGCGCGGTCAGGCGCAGCGAGAACAGCTTCTGGCTCACCGCGTCGTGCAGCTCATGGGCGATCCGGGAGCGCTCCTCGGCGATGGTGAGCTCGCGGCTGCGCTCGTACAGGCGGGCGTTCGTGAGAGCGATGGCGGCGTGCTGGGCGAGGATGCCGAGCAGTTCCTCGTCGTCCTGTGTGAAGCCGCAACCGCCTTGCGGCTTAGGGCAGTTCTTGTTCGCCAGGAAGAGTGCGCCGATCGTCTCCTCGCCGTCCTTGATGGGCAGGCCGAGAAAGTCCGACATGTCCGGGTGGGCGGAGGGCCAGCCCTCGAAGCGGGGGTCCTCGCGGACGTCGGCGAGGCGCTCGGTCTTCGCGTCGCGCAGCATCGCGGCGAGGATGCCGTGCTGACGCGGCAGCGGGCCGATGGCCTTCCACTGCTCCTCGCTGACGCCGTCGACGACGAACTGGGCAAAGCCCCCGTGGTCGTCCGGCACGCCGAGCGCCGCGTACTCGGCGTCGAGCAGCTCGCGGGCCGAGGCGACGATCGTCTTGAGGACGTCGCGCACCTCGAGATGCCTGCTCATGGCGAGGAGCGCGGCGCTCACCGCGGCCAAGCCTGTACGTGGACCCTGACTCATGACCTCACCGTACCGGCGGGGTGTGACAGCCGGATCGGACCGATGGCGCGCTCCGCCTAGGTCGGTCGGCGTAGGGCGAAGGGCCCTGCGCTGTTGCTGCTCACGTACGAGGTGCCGAGGCCCCCCGTGTTCCTACGTTGAGGACACGACGCACAACGGATGACGTACTCAAGGGGACGGTTGTCATGACGGTAGCGATCATCACGGGGGCCTCTCGGGGGTTCGGGAGGGCGCTGGCGACGGCGCTGGCCGAGCGGGGCTGGGATCTGGTTCTGGACGCGCGCTCCGCCGGGCCGCTGGAGGACGTCGCGGAGCGGTTGCGCAAGCACGGCGGGACGGTGAAGGCGGTGCCGGGCGATGTCGCGGACGGCGGGCACCGGGTGGAACTGATCGCCTCGGCCTGGGAGTTGGGCGGGCTCGATCTGCTGGTGAACAACGCGAGCGTGCTGGGCGCGGAGCCGCTGGTGCCGCTCGACCGTCATTCGCTGGACGACTTCAGGTCGGCGCTGGAGGTCAATGTGGTGGCACCGCTCGGGCTGCTCCAGGAGGCGCTGCCACTGCTGCGCGAGGCGCCCGCCGGGACGGTGATCAGCATGAGTTCGGACGCGGCCACGGAGGCGTACCCCACCTGGGGCGGCTACGGGTCGACGAAGGCGGCCCTCGATCAGCTCGTGGCCGTGCTCGGGGTGGAGGAGCCGGGCCTGCGGGTGTGGGCGGTCGATCCGGGCGGGATGCGCACGGACATGCTGGCGGCGGCCGAGCCGGACGAGGATCTGAGCGAGGTGCCGCGCCCCGAGGACGTGGTCCCCGCCTTCCTGCGCCTCCTGGACCGGCGGCCCGCGAGCGGGCGCTACTCGGCCCCGTCCCTCCTGGAGGCGTGATGGCACTGGCGCTGCGGGTGCCCGAGGAGCTGTCGGCGCGGGTACCGGCCGAGCAGCGGGGGCCCGGCCGGGACAGATCGTCCGTACGTCTTCTGGTGTCGCGCGGCACCGCCGCCACCCACCACCGTTTCCCCGAGCTGCCGTCCGTGCTGCGGGCCGGGGACCTGCTCGTCGTCAACACCTCCCCTACGTTGGCGGCGGCCGTGGACGGGCGGCTCGGGCACGCGCGCGTGGTCGTGCACTTCTCGACGCGCGGCGACGACGGGCGCTGGGCGGTCGAGCTGCGGGAGCCGGACGAGCGGGGCACCACGGGACCGCGCCCCGGCGGGCCGGCCGGGACCGCGGTCGCGCTCCCCGGCGGCGTACGCCTCGTATATGAGGAGCCCCTGGCGGCCGGGAGCGAGCGGCTGTGGTGGGTGCGGGCGACCGGGGACGTGCCGGCGCTGCTCGGTCGGCACGGGCGGCCCATCCGCTACTCCTACACGGAGCGGGACCAGCCGCTGGCCGCCTACCAGACGGTGTTCGCGCTGCCGTACGCCGGCGGGGCGGGCAGTGCGGAGATGCCGAGTGCGGCGCGGCCCTTCACGGAGTCGATCGTGTCGCGGCTCGTGAGCCGTGGTGTGCAGTTCGCACCGATCACGCTGCATACGGGGGTGGCGTCCACCGAGTCGCACGAGCCTCCTTATGCGGAGCGTTTCGAGGTGCCCGAGGCGTCGGCCCGTCTGATCAACGCCGCGAGGGCCGCGGGGCAGAACGTCATCGCCGTGGGGACCACCGCCGTGCGGGCCGTCGAGTCCGCCGTGGACGGCGAGGGGGTCGTCCGGACGGCGCGTGGCTGGACGGATCTCGTGGTGACGCCCGAGCGCGGGGTGCGGGTGGTGGACGGGCTGCTGACCGGGCTGCACGAGCCGGAGGCCTCCCATCTCCTGATGCTGGAGGCGGTGGCGGGGCGGGCCGCCGTGGACCGTGCGTACGAGGAGGCGCTGCGGGGCCGCTACCTGTGGCACGAGTTCGGCGACGTGCACCTCATCCTCCCGGAGGAGAACCCTCACGCTGTGCGTTGCAGTGGCAACTTTCGGTGAGTTCGGGTGGGGGTGCGTGTGACGCCACCCATAGGGCCCACGTCACGTACGAAGGTCCGTAGTGGATGACTAAGGGACTTAGGTCCCGTTGCAGCACTGGGGCAGGAAGTCGGACATCGGCTTCCTGTCCCTTTTCGTGCCCCCGCGGCGCACTACCCGGCTTCGTAGATCACACCTTTGCCTCGGCATTTTGCGGCCGCTAAGAATGTCCATCGTTGTTCGGCGCCGCGGGGTCCTACCCGTGGCGTTCGTGTCCTAAACACGACCGTCCGGTCCCCCGGTCGGCGAGCGACTTCCGTCCTTAGAGAGGTCCCCATCTCATGTCCAAGCACGCCAACGCCGGCCATAGTCAGCTGACCCGCACCCACAAGTTCTCGCTCGCCGGTGTCGCCGCTCTCGGTGCCGCCGCCCTCGCGGTGACGCTGGTGCCGGGTCACGACACGCAGGCCTCGGCGAAGGACGAGACGGTCGCCGCCGCTCCGGTCGCGTTCACCACCGAGGCCGGCGCGAAGCAGATCAAGGACGTGCACGCCAGCGTCACCGACCAGCAGGCCGCCGCCAGCGAGAAGGCCAAGCAGGCCGAGGCCAAGGTGAAGGCCCGCAAGGAGGCCGAGGCTAAGAAGAAGGCCGAGGCCGAGAAGAAGGCCCAGGCCGAGGCTCAGGCGAAGGCCAAGGCCGCTGCCGAGGCGAAGGCGAAGAAGGAGCGCGAGGCCCAGGAGGCCGCCGCCCGTGCCGCCGCCCGCAAGCCGGTCTACGCCAACAACCTGGACGGCTGGATCAAGAACGCCCTCGCGATCATGAAGGACAAGGGCATTCCGGGTTCGTACGACGGCCTGCACCGCAACATCATGCGTGAGTCCGGCGGCAACCCGAACGCGCAGAACAACACCGACATCAACGCGGTGAACGGCACGCCCTCCAAGGGCCTGCTGCAGGTCATCCAGCCGACCTTCGACGCCTACCACGTCGAGGGCACCGCGAACAGCCTGACCGACCCGGTCGCCAACCTGGTGGCCGCGGCCAACTACGCGGCCGACAAGTACGGCTCCATCGACAACGTGGACAGCGCGTACTGATCCTGTAGTCGGGACCTCCAGGTCCGGCACACGCTGAACCCCCACGGCACGAAGGGCGGCACCCACTGGGTGCCGCCCTTCGTGTGTCCGCAGGAGATCGCCTACTTGCGCATGACTTCCGGCTCGTGGCGCCGCAGCAGGCGCGCGACCGCGAAACCGCAGGCGACGCCGAGCAGGATCAGGATCGTGAGGTTGAGGCCCCACTGGCCGACCGAGTGCTCCCACAGCGGGTCCAGGTCGTTCGGCTTCTGCGGGTCCCACGGCGGCATCAGGCGGCCGAGGTCCAGGGTGGCGCCCGCGGCGCCGACCGCCCAGCGGGACGGCATCAGCCAGGCGAACTGCTCCAGGCCCACGGTGCCGTAGATCTGGAAGAGCACGCCGGTGAACACGACCTGGACGATCGCGAACATGACGAGCAGCGGCATCGTCTTCTCGGAGGTCTTCACCAGCGAGGAGATGACGAGCCCGAACATCATCGACGTAAAGCCGAGCGCGATGATCGAGATGCACAGCTCGGCGGCCGGCGGCAGCAGCAGACCTTCCTTCGGAAGCTCACGCGTCGAGAAGCCGATGGCACAGATGATGACGCCCTGGATGGCCGTGATGAAGCCGAGGACGATGACCTTGGACATCAGATACGCCGAGCGGGACAGGCCGGTGGCCCGTTCGCGCTCGTAGATGACCCGCTCCTTGATCAGCTCACGGACCGAGTTGGCCGCCGCCGAGAAGCACATGCCGACCGCGATGATCAGCATGATCGTGCCGGCGTCCCCGTTGAACTTGGACGGCGGCTTGGGCGGGCCCAGGCCGAAGTCGGCGGGGATGACCACCGAGACGATGCCGAGGACCGCGGGCAGGATCACCATCAGGCCCATGAAGCCCTTGTCCGAGGCGATCACCGAGCAGTAGCGCCGGATCAGCGTGATCAGCTGGGAGCCCCAGGGCTGCGTCTTGGGCGCCTTGATCGCGGCGGGCGGCGCCACCGGGTCCGACTGCGCGGCGACGGCGTCGATGTCGGCCGCGTACATCTGGTAGTGCTGCGAGCCCTTCCAGCGGCCCGCCCAGTCGTAGTCGCGGTAGTTCTCGAACGCCGAGAACACGTCGGCCCACGTCTTGTAGCCGAAGAAGTTGAGGGCCTCCTCCGGCGGGCCGAAGTAGGCGACCGCGCCGCCGGGGGCCATCACGAGCAGCTTGTCGCAGAGCGCCAGTTCGGCCACCGAGTGCGTGACGACGAGGACCGTACGGCCGTCGTCGGACAGTCCGCGCAGCAGCTGCATGACGTCGCGGTCCATGCCCGGGTCGAGGCCGGAGGTCGGCTCGTCCAGGAAGATCAGCGACGGCTTGGTCAGCAGCTCCAGGGCCACCGAGACGCGCTTGCGCTGGCCACCGGAGAGGGAGGTGACCTTCTTCTCCTTGTGGATGTCCAGCTTGAGCTCGCGCAGCACCTCGTCGATGCGCTGCTGGCGCTCCTGCTCGCTGGTGTCCGCGGGGAAGCGCAGCTTGGCGGCGTACTTGAGCGCCTTCTTGACAGTCAGCTCCTTGTGCAGGATGTCGTCCTGCGGGACCAGACCGATGCGCTGGCGCAACTCGGCGAACTGCTTGTAGAGGTTCCGGTTGTCGTAGAGGACGTCGCCCTTGTCGGCGGGGCGGTAGCCCGTGAGCGCCTTGAGCAGCGTCGACTTGCCGGAGCCCGACGGGCCGATGACAGCGATGAGCGACTTCTCGGGGACGCCGAACGAGACGTCCTTGAGGATCTCCTTGCCGCCGTCGACGGTCACCGTGAGGTGGCGCGCGGAGAACGAGACGTCGCCGGTGTCGACGAACTCCTCGAGCCGGTCGCCGACCAGGCGGAACGTGGAGTGGCCGACGCCCACGATGTCGGTGGGGCCGAGCAGTGCCGTGCCGCCCTTGGGGATCGGCTGGCCGTTGACGTACGTGCCGTTGTGGGAGCCGAGGTCGTGGATCTCGAAGCGGCCGTCGGGCGACGCGTGGAACTCGGCGTGCAGCCGCGAGACCTGGAGGTCGGAGACGACCAGCTCGTTCTCCAGGGAGCGGCCGATGCGCATGACGCGGCCCAGTGCCAACTGGTGGAACGTGGTGGGGCTGCGGTCGCCGTACACGGGCGGGGCCCCCGCGACCCCACCGGCGCCCTGCTGCTGCGGCACCTTCTGCGCCTGCGGCTGCTGCTGCCACTGCCGGCCCGGCGCCTCGCGCTGCTGGGGTGCCTGCTGCGACCAGCTCGGCTGCTGCTGGTACTGCTGCGGCGGCGGCTGCTGCGCGAGGCCGGCGGCCTGCTGGCGCGCCTGGTGCGGCGAGGCCACGGCTGCGGCGCGGGCGCTGCCCTGCGCGGTCAGGCACGGGCCGTCGGTGGAGTTGCCCAGGTGCACGGACGAGCCGGGGCCGATCTCCATCTGGTGGATCCGCTGCCCCTGCACGAAGGTGCCGTTGGTCGAGCCGTGGTCCTCGATGACCCAACTGCGGCCGCCCCAGCTGATCGTGGCGTGACGCCAGGACACCCGGGCGTCGTCGAGCACGATGTCGCCCTGCGGATCGCGTCCGAGGGTGTACGGCCTGGACGCGTCGAGCGTCCAGGACCTGCCATTCAATTCCAGTACGAGTTCAGGCACTCCATGCCCCACTGAGTTGTCCCCCGAGTTTTGCCCCGTCATGGGGAGTCTAGGGATGTCGAACATCGTGAGGAACTATTTCAGGAAGCCCTCCGTGACCGAAAGGCGGGCCTTGCGCCGAGCCCGTCCGTACCTTCCGTACGTCCCTTGGCTCGCGCCCCGTTGACGGTACGGATGCGGCCCCGGAAAGTGGTAGCAGCCCACAACTCCCAACGGATCATGAGCAAATGGGATCTCAGGGACGAGGCGGGGCGGATCGGGGGGTCCTTGATGGCCTTGGCGGAGAGCGGCCAAGGGGCGAAGCGGCGCGCACAGCTGCCCGTCGGCGATGTCCTGCTGTCCGCCGTGGCCGCGGTGAGCTGGGCGTTCATCGCGATGGCCGGAGCCGCGGCGCTCGGCCTGCACTTGCTGGAGGCCGACACGGTCGCTTCGCTCGGGCCGATGACCGCCGCGGTGGTGGCGCTCGCGGCGGGCGGGAAGGTGACGCCGTCCGGGGACGTCTCGGCCTTCGGACTCGAGGGCGCGCAGGCGGACACGTCCATCAATGTCTGGCCGCTCGGTGTGGGCCTGGTGGGTGCGCTCGCGCTGAGCTGGTTCTTCCTGCGCTCCTTGCGGGCGGCGGGAGTCGAGGTGGCGCCCGGCGAACTCCTGGCGCGCGCCGGCGCCGTGCTGGCGCTCTTCGTGGCGATGATGGGCGGCCTCGCCTGGGCCGGTCACGACATCATTACGATCGACGGCTCGCAGTTGGGGCTCGACGACATCACGGGCGGCGGGAAGGGGCTTCCCGAGGGCATCGCGGACAAACTGCCGGGCGGTATCGGAGGGTTGCTACCCGACAAGGTGGGCGATCTGGTCGACGCCAAGGCGTCCGTCGGGTTCACCGTGGAGACGGTTCCTTCGTTGCTCGGCGGCGCGGCGTTCGTGGTGGGGGTCCTGGTGATCGCCCTGCTCGCGTCGCGGCGCGCTCCGCTGCCGCGCGCGCTCGCGCCGCTGCACCGGACCGTCCGCCCGGCCGCGTCGGCGCTCGCCGCGGTGCTGCTGATGGCGGTCGTCGCGGGTCTGGCAGCGGCGACGTACGCGATGATCGGCGACGACCATCCGAAGCGGATCGCGGGCGCCGCGCTGCTCGGGGCGCCCAACGGGGTGTGGCTCGGCATCCCCCTCGGGCTCTTCGTGCCGTGGGACGGCAAGGCGACGGGCGAGCTGGCGAAGCTGCTGCCGGACCCGCTGGACGAACTGCTCAAGGCCTCGGCGAACGAGCCGGTGACGCTGGGGCGGCTCGCCGAACTCGACAGCAGGGTGTGGTTGTTGGGCGTCGCGGTGGCCCTGATGATGCTGCTCGCCGGGGTGCTGACGGCGGTGCGCTCGCCCGTGACGCGGGGCGTCTGGGGGTTCGCGGGGCGGTGCGCGTTGCGCCTCGGGGGCGTGACGGCGCTCGCGCTGCCGCTCCTTGTGTGGCTCACCGATGTGTCGGCGGGGGCCTCGCTCTCGGTCCTCGGCTTCGACGCGTTCGGGGCGGGCATCGAGCTGCACGGGCGAATCGGGACGGCGGTGCTGCTCGGGGCGGCGTGGGGGGCGGGGGCGGGGGCGCTCGGGGCGGTGCTTGCGTATGCGACCGGGCGGGCGCGGCCGGCCCCGCCCGCGGACGGTGGGCCGCCGGGTCCGTATCAGCCCAGTCGGCCTTATCGGCCGGCCGATCCGGATACGAATCCGTATCTGCGGCCGTATCGAGAGTGACGAGTGGTCCGGGGTTGCGGTCTCGGGGCGCTGCCCCGGGCCCCGCTGCTCAATCGCCGCAGGGGCTTGAAATGCGCGCCTCAATCGCCGGCGGGGCTTGGTCGGCCGGGCCGCCGCTCAAGGGGTGGGCTTGATTGCGGCGCCCGCACACAAGCCCGATAACGTAGACCCCATCATGAGCGCTTCGCAGCCCCAGCCCACCGCTGATGCCCCTCCCGTGGATGTCCCGGCGGACGTCCCCACCCTTCTGGTCAAGATCTTCGGCAAGGACCGGCCCGGTATCACCGCCGGACTCTTCGACACCCTCGCCGCCTACTCCGTCGATGTCGTCGACATCGAGCAGGTCGTCACGCGCGGGCGCATCGTCCTGTGCGCCCTGGTGACCCAGCCGCCGGCCGGGCTCGAGGGAGATCTGCGCTCCACCGTCCACAGCTGGGCGGAGTCGATGAAGATGCAGGCGGAGATCATCTCCGGCATCGGCGACAACCGTCCGCGCGGCACGGGCCGCTCCCACGTCACCGTCCTCGGCCACCCGCTCACCGCCGAGTCGGCCGCGTCGATAGCGGCCGCCATCACCGGCACCGGCGGCAACATCGACCGCATCTTCCGGCTCGCGAAGTACCCCGTGACGGCCGTCGAGTTCGCGGTGTCCGGCACTCCGACGGAGGCGCTGCGCACCGTCCTCGCCATAGAGGCCGCGAAGCTGGGCGTCGACGTGGCGGTCGTCTCCGCCGGACTGCACCGGCGCGCGCAGCGGCTCGTCGTGATGGACGTCGACTCGACGCTCATCCAGGACGAGGTGATCGAGCTGTTCGCGGCGCACGCGGGCTGCGAGGACAAGGTCGCCGAGGTGACGGCGGCGGCGATGCGCGGCGAACTCGACTTCGAGCAGTCGCTGCACGCGCGCGTGGCGCTGCTCGCGGGCCTGGACGCCTCGGTCGTGGAGAAGGTGCGCAGCGAGGTCCGGCTCACCCCGGGGGCCAGGACCCTCATCCGTACGCTCAAGCGTCTCGGCTACCAAGTGGGGGTCGTGTCGGGTGGGTTCACGCAGGTCACGGACGACCTGAAGGAACGCCTCGGGCTCGACTTCGCGCAGGCGAACACGCTGGAGATCGTCGACGGGAAGCTGACCGGCCGGGTCACCGGCGAGATCGTGGACCGCGCGGGCAAGGCGCGCCTCCTGCGGCGGTTCGCCACCGAGGCGGGCGTGCCGCTGGAGCAGACCGTGGCGATCGGCGACGGCGCGAACGACCTGGACATGCTGAACGCGGCCGGGCTCGGTGTCGCGTTCAACGCCAAGCCGGTCGTGCGGGAGGCCGCGCACACCGCGGTGAACGTGCCGTTCCTCGACACGGTGCTCTATCTGCTGGGCATCACGCGCGAAGAGGTCGAGGCGGCCGACACCCTGGAACCGTAGGACATCGTGCGTGGGGCCCGGTACCGGTGATCGGTACCGGGCCCCACGTCGTACGTATGACGGGACGGGCGAGGCGGTGCGATTACTCGCTCGGCGCCCAGTAGTCGACGAGCGTGGCGGTGCCGGGCTCCAGGCTCTTCCACGGTCCGGTGAACGTGAGCACGGAGAACGCCGCGGTCGGGAAGCCACGTCGGTTCAGCCGCTGCCGGGCGTCGCCCTCGGCGTCCGCGGCGAGGATCTCGGAGAGGGCCTGCACACCGGGGTTGTGGCCGATCAGCACGGCGTCGTGCACGTCGTCCGGCGTCTCGTTCAGCACGGCGATCAGTTCGCCGGGCGACGCCTCGTAGATCCGCTCCTCGTACACGGTCTTCGGTCGCTCCGGCAGCTCCTGCACGGCGAGCTTCCAGGTCTCACGGGTACGCGTGGCGGTCGAGCACAGGGCCAGGTCGAAGGTGATGCCTGCGTCGGCCAGCTTGCGGCCGGCGACGGGGGCATCCCTGCGGCCCCGCTCGGCGAGCGGCCGCTCATGATCGGAGACCTGCGGCCAGTCCGCCTTGGCATGCCGGAAAAGGACAATCCTGCGGGGTTCTGCGACGCTCATACGTCCCAGCTTCGCATGAAACCCTCGGCCGGGCGCAGGGAGTTGACGGGGTCTCCCGGCACGAGTGAACGGCGTATGTGCCCTATGGGAGCACCAGATCCCTGGCGTGGGCCAGGATCCGCACGATGCTCGGGTCGCCGGAGGCGGCCTGGGAGTCGGCCGGGTTGAGGATCAGCAGGAGCAGCGCCACGAAGGCCACGGCCGGGAGCACGACCGCCCACCACGGCAGCCGGATGTCGACGCGACCCGGGGCTGCCGTGCGGGACCGGGTGTACGTGGGGGCCGACATGGGTGCCTCCGAGGGCCGTGGTCCGTATGCGCTTCGTCCGGTGCCGACGATCTCGGCGACACTTCGAAGGTACGCAGCCGGGGGCCCCGGTCCCATCCGGTGATCCACCCACTTCACCCTGACACTGGCCCCCTAGGGGATGGTGGAGTTAACCCCACCCCCTCGCCGGGGCCCGGTCCTACGGTGCGGCGATGGACGCGATGATGCCGACGACGACCGTGACGGCCAGCATCGCGCCGAGCACGAGGAGGAGCTTCTTCTGGCCGTTCTGGGGGTTCGGCTCGAGCACAGGCGACATGCGCCAAGTGTCGCACCTGTCCCCGCCCCTCAGGACGCCGGGGCCGCCTTGGGCGCGGCGTCCGCCTCGTCCTCGACGGTGCGGTTGCGCCCCGCGAACACGCCCACCACGATCTGCGGCACCATCAGCGCGGCCATCAGCGCGATGGGCGCTCCCCAGCCGCCGCTGTGCTGGTAGAGGACGCCGACGAGCAGCGGCCCGGGGATCGAGATCAGGTAGCCGGTGGACTGCGCGAAGGCGGACAGCTTGGCGACGCCCGCGCCGGTGCGGGCACGCATCCCGACCATGGTCAGCGCGAGCGGGAAGGCGCAGTTCGAGATGCCGAGCAGCACTGCCCACGCCCAGGCGCCGGAGGCCGGGGCGAAGTACAGGCCCGCGTAGCCGGCGAGGCCGCACACGCCGAGGGCGATCACCATCGGCCCCTGGCTGGGCAGCCGGGCCGCCATGCGCGGGATGACGAAGCCGAGCGGGATGCCCATCGCCATGGTGACGGCGAGCAGCACACCCGCGGTCGACGCGGAGACGCCCGAGTCGCGGAAGATCTGCGCCATCCAGCCCATCGTGATGTACGCGGCCGTGGCCTGGAGCCCGAAGAAGACGGCGAGCGCCCAGGCGGTACGGCTGCGGGCGATGCGCAGCCCGGTGCCCTCCGCGGCCGTCGTGCTCTCGGCGGCGGGCGCCGCGGCGGCCAGGGTGGAGGTGTCCTTCTTGCGGACGAGCGGCAGCCAGGCCAGGGCCGCCGCGACGGCGAGCACCGCCCACACCGCGAGCCCGGCCTGCCAGCTGCCGCCGAGCGCCGAGGTCACCGGCACCGTCGCGGCCGCCGCGGTGGACGTGCCGAGCGCGAGGGCCATCGAGTACAGGCCGGTCATGGTGCCGACCTTGTCGGGGAACCAGCGCTTGACGATGACCGGCATCAGGACGTTGCTGACCGCGATGCCCATCAGGCCGAGCGCGCTGGCCACGAGGAAGCCCGCGGTGCCGCCGGTGAACGGGCGCACGACCAGGCCCGCGGCGATGGCGAACATGCCCGCGCAGACGACGGCGCTCGGGCCGAAGCGCTTGGCGAGCCGGGGCGCCATCACGCCGAAGATCGCGAAGCAGAGCGGCGGCACGGAGGTGAGCAGTCCGGCGACGCTGCCGCTCATCCCCAGCCCGTCGCGGACCTCTTCGAGGAGGGCTCCGAGGCTGGTGATGGCGGGCCGCAGGTTCACCGCGGCGAGCACGATGCCGACCATGACCAGCCGGACCACCCACGCGCGCGGGGCGTGCTGCTCGGTCCGCAGGGGGGTCTCGGGGTCGGCGCTCGGTGGTGCCATCGTCGGGGTTTCCTCACTAGCCATGAGGCCATCTTAGAATCATGGGATGATTGGCTGTCCAATCGGTTCGCTCCGTAAGACTCCGCCCGCACGAAGGAACGTCATGCCGCTGACCTCGCCCCAGCGCTCGGCCCTGTCCGAGCAGGTCATCTCCGCCCTGCGCGCCCAGATCTCCTCGGGCGAGTGGCCGGTGGGCTCCCGGATTCCGACGGAGCCGGAGCTCGTGGAGCAGCTGGGTGTGGCCAGGAACACGGTGCGGGAGGCGGTCCGCGCGCTCGCGCACAACGGCCTGCTGGACATCCGGCAGGGCTCGGGCACGTACGTCGTGGCGACGAGCGAGCTGGCGGGCGTCATGCAGCGGCGGTTCGCGGAGGCCGCCCCGCAGGACATCGCCGAGCTGCGCGCCACGCTGGAGTCGAGCGCGGCGAAGTTCGCGGCCCTGCGGCGCACCGAGCGCGACCTGAAGCAGCTCGACGCGCTGCTGGTGCGGCGCGAGGAGGCCTGGTCGTCCGGGGACACGGAGGCGTTCGTGTCGGCGGACGCGACGTTCCACCTGGCCGTGGTCGCCGCGTCCCACAACGAGGTGCTGACGGCGATGTACGCGGACCTCGGCGAGGTGATGCGGGACTGGCTGCGCGAGGACGTGGGCGGGCAGCTCACCGCGGAGAACCACATGGACCACGCGACGCTCGTCGACGCGATCCGGGTGGGCGACGCCGAGGCCGCCGCCAAAGAGGCCGCGCGCTATCCGTTCGACTGCCGCCCCGGCCGGCTCACGACGCCGGCCTGTGGTGACTGACCCAGGCGGTCCGCACGTTCTTCCAGCACCGGCCGTCCATCCGCAGCGTCTCGGCCGGGAACACCGCCTTCGGGCGTGAATCCGTGTCGATGTCCCACCACTTCGCGCACTCGATGTGCAGGGCGACCCGGTCGACCGTCGGGTACGGGTTGTGGCAGGTGGCGCTCACGAGGTCGCGGTCGATGTCGATCCGGCAGTCCGCGCCGAACCGCTCCCGCTTCTTCTCGGCCACGCGCGCGTGGCCGTCCTTTTCGGCGGTCGCCCCCTGCGCGGGGGCACATGCGGCGAGGTACGGCAGCGATATCAGCAGGACGACGGCGGCGGTGAAACGGGGGTGCAGACGCACGTAGGGACCTCCTCGCACCAGCGTGCGTGGAGATCCCTACGGCTCGCCCGGCCGGTGGGCCGAACGAGTGAGCGGGTGTCAGGCGCCGATGGCGTGCAGACCGCCGTCGACGTGCACGATCTCGCCCGTGGTCTTCGGGAACCAGTCGGAGAGCAGCGCGACGATGCCGCGGCCGGCCGGCTCCGGGTCCTCGAGCTTCCACTCCAGCGGGGAGCGGGAGTCCCACACCGAGGCCAGCTCGCTGAAGCCGGGGATCGACTTCGCGGCCATCGAGCCGAGCGGGCCCGCGGAGACCAGGTTGCAGCGGATGTTCTGCTTGCCCAGGTCGCGCGCCATGTAGCGGCTGGTGGCCTCCAGGGCGGCCTTGGCCGGGCCCATCCAGTCGTACTGCGGCCAGGCGAACTTCGCGTCGAAGGTGAGGCCGACGACGGAACCGCCCTCGGTCATCAGCGGCAGCAGCGCGGTCGTCAGCGACTTCAGGGAGAAGGCGGAGACGTGCATGGCCGTGGAGACGGACTCGAACGGCGTGTTCAGGAAGTTGCCGCCGAGCGCGTCCTGCGGCGCGAAGCCGATGGAGTGCACGACGCCGTCGAGGCGGTCGCCCAGGTGCTCACGGACCTGACCCTCCAGGCGGGCGAGGTGCTCGTCGTTCGAGACGTCGAGCTCCAGGACCTTGACCTTGTCGGGCTCCGGCAGCTTCTTGGCGATGCGCTCGGTGAGCGTCGGCCGCGGCCAGGCGGTGAGGATGATCTCCGCACCCTGCTCCTGGGCCAGCTTCGCGGTGTGGAAGGCGATGGAGGACTCCATCAGCACACCGGTGATGAGGATCTTCTTGCCCTCGAGGATTCCAGCCATGGTTCAGTGACCCATTCCCAGTCCGCCGTCAACCGGGATGACGGCTCCAGTGATGTACGCGGCGTCGTCGGAGGTCAGGAACTTCACCACTCCGGCGATCTCCTCGACCTGCGCGTACCGGCCGAGCGGCACCTGCGACACGATGCCCGCGCGCTGCTCGTCGGTGAGCGCCTGGGTCATGTCGGTGTCCACGAAACCGGGGGCGACGACGTTGAAGGTGATGTTGCGCGAACCGAGTTCACGGGCGAGCGAGCGGGCGAAGCCGACCAGGCCCGCCTTCGAGGCGGCGTAGTTCGCCTGCCCCGCCGAACCGAGCAGCCCGACGACGGAGGAGATCAGCACGACGCGGCCCTTCTTGGCGCGCAGCATGCCGCGGTTGGCGCGCTTCACGACCCGGAAGGTGCCGGTGAGGTTGGTGTCGAGGACGGACGCGAAGTCCTCCTCGGACATCCGCATGAGGAGCTGGTCCTTGGTGACGCCGGCGTTGGCGACGAGGACCTCGACGTTGCCGTGCTTCTCCTCGATCTCCTTGTACGCGGCATCCACCTGCTGGGTGTCCGTGATGTCGCAGCGGACGGCGAGGGCGCCGGCGTCGACGAGCTCCTTGGGGGGCTCTCCGGAGCGGTAGGTGAAGGCCACCTTGTCGCCCTGCTCCAGGAAGGCCTGGGCGATGGCGAGGCCGATGCCCCGGTTTCCCCCGGTGACGAGAACCGAGCGGCTCAACGGATCACCCTTTCGTTCGGCGGTCAGGTACGTCTTGAACCTATCCGGCCGCGGCACCGGGTGCCGAATCCGGGGGCGACAGGGCGAGGGGGTGCTGTCTGTGGGGTTCCCACAGACAGCACGTGTCGTGGTTCACTCACACGCACTGTGCCGCGACAGAAGGGGAAGCCGCCCATGGCCCACGAGATCGATCAGTCGTTCCTCGCACTGCCCCTGAGGGCACTCGCCGACGCCGCCCTCGCGCGCGCACGCGCGTTGGGAGCGGAGCACGCGGACTTCCGTCTGGAGCGGGTGCGCGGCGCCTCCGTGCGGCTGCGGGACGCCCGGCCTTCGGGGGCGTCGGACAGCACCGACCTGGGATACGCCGTGCGCGTCGTGCACGGTGGGACGTGGGGGTTCGCCTCCGGTGTCGATCTGACGATGGACGGCGCGGCGAAGGTGGCCTCGCAGGCCGTGGCGATGGCGAAGCTGAGCGCGCGGGTGATCGAGGCGGCCGGGTCGGACGAGCGCGTGGAACTGGCGGACGAGCCGGTGCACGCGGAGAAGACCTGGGTCTCCTCGTACGAGATCGATCCCTTCACCGTGCCGGAGGAGGAGCGGGCCGGGCTGCTCGCCGACTGGAGCGCGCGGCTGCTCTCGGCGGACGGGGTGTCCCATGTGGACGCCTCCTTGTACTGCGTCCACGAGAACAAGTTCTACGCGGACACCGCGGGGACCGTCACGACCCAGCAGCGCGTGCGGCTGCACCCGGAGCTGACGGCGGTGGCCGTGGACGACTCCAGCGGCGAGTTCGACTCCATGCGCACCATCGCGCCTCCGGTGGGGCGCGGCTGGGAGTACCTCACCGGGACCGGCTGGGACTGGGAGTCGGAGCTCGCCGAGATCCCGGAGCTGCTCGCGGAGAAGATGCGCGCCCCGAGCGTGAAGGCGGGCGCCTACGACCTGGTCGTGGACCCGTCCAACCTCTGGCTGACCATTCACGAGTCCATCGGGCACGCCACCGAGCTGGACCGCGCGCTCGGCTACGAGGCGGCGTACGCGGGCACCTCCTTCGCCACCTTCGACCAGCTCGGGAAGCTCAAGTACGGCTCCGAGATCATGAACGTGACCGGTGACCGCACGGCCGAGCACGGGCTCGCCACCATCGGGTACGACGACGAGGGCGTGGCCGGGCAGTCCTGGGACCTGGTCAAGGACGGCACCCTCGCCGGGTACCAACTCGACCGGCGCATCGCCAAGTTGACCGGCTTCGAGCGCTCCAACGGCTGCGCGTACGCGGACTCCCCCGAGCATGTGCCGGTGCAGCGCATGGCGAACGTGTCGCTCCAGCCGGATCCGGGCGGGCTCTCGACGGAGGACCTGATCGCGGGCGTCGACCGGGGGCTCTACCTGGTCGGCGACCGGTCGTGGTCGATCGACATGCAGCGCTACAACTTTCAATTCACCGCGCAACGTGCCTACGCGATCCGGGGCGGGAAGCTCGCCGGGCAAGTGCGGGACTTCGCGTACCAGGCGACGACCACGGACTTCTGGGGCTCCATGGCGGCGGTCGGCGGCCCGCAGACGTACGTCCTCGGCGGCGCCTTCAACTGCGGAAAAGCCCAGCCGGGCCAGGTCGCCTCCGTCTCGCACGGCTGCCCGTCGGCTCTCTTCAAGGGCGTCAACATCTTGAACACGACTCAGGAGGCCGGTCGATGAGCCCGCGTGCCAGCAAGCCGTACGAGATCGTCGAGCGCGCCCTCGGACTGTCGCGGGCCGACGGCTGCGTGGTCATCGCCGACGAGACGTCCACCGCCAATCTGCGCTGGGCGGGCAACGCGCTCACCACGAACGGGGTGACGCGCGGGCGCACCCTCACCGTCGTCGCGACGGTCGACGGCAAGGAGGGCACGGCCTCCGGCGTCGTGTCCCGGTCGGCCGTCACCGCGGCCGACGTGGAGCCGCTGGTGCGCGCCGCGGAGGAGGCCGCCGCCAAGGCGGGGCCCGCCGAGGACGCGCAGCCGCTGATCGGCGACGTACCGCACTCACCCGACTTCACGCAGGCGCCCGCCGAGACCTCGTCCGCCGTCTTCGCCGACTTCGCGCCGGCGCTCGGCGAGGCGTTCGCGCGGGCCAGGGAGGGCGGCCGCGAGCTGTACGGGTTCGCCAACCACGAGCTGACCAGCAGCTATCTCGGTACGTCCGCGGGCCTGCGGCTGCGGCACGACCAGCCCAACGGGACCCTTGAGCTGAACGCCAAGTCGCACGGGCGCAAGCGGTCGGCGTGGGCGGGACGGTCGACGCGGGACTTCAAGGACGTCGACCCGGCCGCGCTGGACGCGGAGCTCGCCACCCGGCTCGGCTGGGCCGAGCGGCGGATCGACCTGCCCGCCGGGCGCTACGAGACGCTCCTGCCGCCGACCGCCGTGGCGGACCTGCTGATCTACCAGATGTGGTCGTCCGGGGCGCGGGACGCGGCCGAGGGCCGCACCGTGTTCTCCACGCCCTGCGGCGGTACGCGGCTGGGCGAGCGGCTCAGCGAGCTGCCGCTGACCCTGCGCAGCGACCCGCACGAGCCGGGGCTCGAGTCGGCGCCGTTCGTCCTCGCGCACTCCTCCAGCGACGCGTCGTCGGTGTTCGACAACGGGCTGCCGGTCGGCGCCACCGACTGGATCCGCGAAGGGGAGCTGAAGCACCTCACGACGACCCGGCACAGCGCCGCGCTCACCGGGCAGCCCGTCGCCCCCGCGATCGACAACCTGATCCTCGACGGCGGCGGGGACAAGTCCCTCGACGAGATGGTCGCGGGCACCGAGCGCGGGCTGCTGCTCACCTGCCTCTGGTACATCCGCGAGGTCGATCCGGCGACGCTGCTGCTCACCGGGCTCACCCGGGACGGCGTGTACCTCGTGGAGAACGGCGAGGTCGTGGGCGAGGTGAACAACTTCCGGTTCAACGAGTCGCCGGTCGGGCTGCTCGGGCGGGCCACGGAGGCCGGGCGGACGGAAAAGACGCTGCCGAGGGAGTGGGGCGACTGGTTCACTCGTGCCGCGATGCCCGCGCTGCGGGTGCCGGACTTCAACATGAGCTCGGTCAGCCAGGGCGTCTGAGGACAATGCCGTACGGCGCTGTCGGTGGGCGCCCATAGACTGGCAGGGTTCCAGCAGACCTGTGCAAGGAGAACCAGAACCGTGACGGACATCGTCGACGACCTGAAGTGGCGTGGCCTGTGGGCCCAGTCCACTGACGAGGACGCACTGCGCAAGGCGCTCGCGGACGGTCCGGTCACGTTCTATTGCGGCTTCGACCCGACCGCGGCCTCCCTGCACGTCGGGCACTTGGTGCAGGTCCTCACGATGCGCCGGCTCCAGCACGCGGGCCTGCGCCCGCTCGCCCTGGTGGGCGGGGCCACGGGCCAGATCGGCGACCCGCGCCCGACGGCGGAGCGCACGCTGAACGACCCGGAGACGATCAAGCTCTGGGTCGCCCGGCTGCGCTCGCAGATCGAGCCGTTCCTCGACTTCGAGGGCGAGAACGCGGCGACGATGGTGAACAACCTGGACTGGACCGCCGGCATGTCCGCGATCGAGTTCCTCCGCGACATCGGCAAGCACTTCCGGGTCAACAAGATGCTGACCAAGGACTCCGTGGCCCGCCGCCTGGAGTCCCAGGAGGGCATCAGCTACACGGAGTTCAGCTACCAGCTGCTGCAGGGCATGGACTTCCTGGAGCTGTACCGCCGCTACGGCTGCACGCTCCAGCAGGGCGGCTCCGACCAGTGGGGCAACCTCACGGCCGGGCTCGACCTGATCCACCGCCTGGAGCCGGACGCGGTGGCGCACTGCATCGCGACGCCGCTGATGGTGAAGGCGGACGGCACCAAGTTCGGCAAGTCCGAGGGCGGCGCCATCTGGCTCGACCCGGAGATGACGACGCCGTACGCGTTCTACCAGTTCTGGCTGAACACGGACGACCGGGACATCTCGACGTACATGCGGATCCTGTCCTTCAAGTCCCGCGAGGAGCTGGAGGAGCTGGAGCAGCAGACCGAGGAGCGGCCGCAGGCCCGTGCCGCGCAGCGCGCCCTTGCCGAGGAGCTGACGACGCTGGTGCACGGAGCCGACTGGACGGCCGCCGTGATCAACGCGTCGAAGGCGCTGTTCGGCCAGGGCGACGGGAACCTGGCGGACCTGGACGAGGCGACGCTCGCCGCGGCCCTGTCCGAGCTGCCGAAGGCCGAGGTCGCCGAGCTGGGCCCGGTCGTCGACCTGTTCGCCGAGGTCGGCCTCGTCGCGAGCAAGTCGGCCGCGCGCCGCACGGTGAAGGAGGGCGGCGCGTACGTGAACAACGTCAAGGTCGCCGCCGAGGACTTCGTGCCCGGCGCGGACGAGCTGCTGCACGGCCGGTGGCTGGTGCTGCGGCGCGGCAAGAAGAACCTCGCGGCCGTGGAGGTCAAGGGCGCGTAGGGCTCTCGCCCCGTAGACCCGGAAGGCCCGGCCCGCCCCTCAGGCGGCGCCGGGCCTTCACCCATTTCCGGGTTCCGGGCACCCGTTTCCGGGTTCTATGCCTTGCTCTTGTTGCCGCGCAGCGCCACCCACAAGCGGTCGCCCACGCCGACCACCACCACCGCACCGATCAGTTGCAGCAGATGGCGGATCCAGTCGATGCCCTTGGTGTCGTTGACTCCCATGCCCGTGGCTGCCCAGTTGCCCAGGACGCTGCCGATGATGCCGAAGACCACCGTCAGCCAGAGCGGGATCTGCTGTTTGCCGGGCAGGATCGCCTTCGCGATCAGGCCAAGCACCAAGCCCACGATGATCGCCCACAACCAGCTCATGTCGTCGCCTCCTCGCGCGGTGCGGGGGCGCTCAGCGGCCACCCACGCGATCAGTGTCACCGCGTACGCCATACGGCGCATGTCGGACAGCTCCGTACGTGGTACGGCGCAGGCCGGGCTCCAGGTCAGGCCCGCCCCCGGTCTCGTAGCCGACGCATACCGGGCGTACCGTGGAGCCAGTCCGGTCCGGGGAGAGTCCGGCGAGCTGGCGGGTGGTGGAATGTGATGCGGAAGCGCAAGGACAGCGGTGGGGCAGAGGTTTTCCGGATCACGGGAGCCCGGCAGGGCCTCGCCGACGATGTCCGCGGCCGGCAGCGCCGCTACATCATCTCGATGTCGGTCCGCACCGTTTCGGTGATCCTCACGGCCGTGCTGTGGAACGTGGAGCGGCACGTCGCCATCGTGACGCTGGTGCTCGGCGCCCTCCTCCCCTACGTCGCCGTGGTCTTCGCCAACGCCGGCCGGGAGAACGCGCCCTCGCTCCCGTCGACCTTCGTGCCCGCGCCCTCGCGCCCCATGATCTCGCCGGTACCGACCGCCGATCCCGCGGAATCCGCCCCGGAGGACCGGGCCTGAGCGACGGCGGAGCCGGGCGCGCAAGCGGTCGACAAAGCTCAAGAAAAGCTCAGATCAATCATGTTGTTCCGGTGCCGGGTACCGGGTCCCCCGTGACATACTGCGTGAGCGCTCCGCATCCCCCGTCGGAGCGACGGACCGACGCCGGGCAGCTCCCCCCGTGGCTGCTCGGCGTCGCCATTTCCGGGGTCTTCGAAGGGCCTCCGCGGAGCGTGTTCCAGGGCGTTTAAGGTTGACGCGTGAACCTCGCGAACCTCTCAGGACCGTCGCCCGCAACTCCCCAGTGCTCGGCCAAGGGCTGTCGCGCCGACGCGGTGTGGGTGCTCGCGTGGAACAACCCGAAACTGCACACGCCGGAGCGCCGCAAGACGTGGCTGGCGTGCGACGAGCACCGCGAGCACCTGGCCAAGTTCCTCGGGGTGCGCGGGTTCCTCAAGGACGTCGTGGCGCTCGCGGAGTGGGAGGACCCCGAGACCTCCGAGACCGAGGGCTGAGGACTCGGCCCCAGCCTCGGCCTCAGCCGCCGATCGCCGACATCGGGCGGTCCGGCTGCAGGAACGAGGGGTCGTCGAGGCCCGAGCCCGCCTTCTTGCCCCACATGGCGCGCTTCCATATCGCGGCCAGCTCCTCGTCCGGCATGTCGGAGCGCAGGGCCGCCCGCAGATCCGTCTCCTCCGTGGCGAACAGGCAGGTGCGGACCTGTCCGTCCGCCGTGAGCCGCGTGCGGTCGCAGGCCGAGCAGAACGGACGGGTCACCGAGGCGATGACGCCGACGCGGTGCGGTCCCCCGTCCACGATCCAGCGCTCGGCGGGCGCCGATCCGCGCTCGCCGGCCCCTTCCTCCGTCAACTCGAAGCGCGTACGCAGCGAGGCCAGGATGTCGCCCGCGGTGATCATGCCCTCGCGCTTCCAGCCGTGCTGGGCGTCGAGCGGCATCTGCTCGATGAAGCGCAGCTCGTAATCGTTCTCCACCGCCCAGGCGAGGAGGTCCGGGGCCTCGTCCTCGTTGAGCCCCGGCATCAGGACGGAGTTGACCTTCACCGGGGTCAGGCCCGCGTCGCGCGCCGCTTCGAGGCCGTCGATGACGTCCTGGTGCCGGTTGCGCCGGGTCAGGGTCTTGAAGACGTCGGGGCGGAGCGTGTCCAGCGAGACGTTGACCCGGTCGAGGCCCGCCTCCTTGAGTGCCTTCGCGGTGCGCTTGAGCCCGATCCCGTTCGTCGTCAGGGACATCTTGGGGCGGTGCTCCAGCGCCGCGACCCGCTCGACGATGCCGACGAGACCGGGGCGCAGCAGGGGCTCGCCGCCGGTGAAGCGGACGTCGGTGATGCCGAGGTCGGTGACCGCGATGCGGATGAGACGGACGATCTCGTCGTCCGTGAGCAGGTCCGGCTTGGCCAGCCACTGCAGGCCCTCCTCGGGCATGCAGTAGGTGCACCGCAGATTGCACCGGTCGGTCAGCGAGACCCGCAGGTCGGTTGCCACTCGGCCGTATGTGTCGATGAGCACGTGGGCCCCCTCCCTCGGCGTGTTCTTACCTACTGATCCCGAGCCTACGTGACGGCTATGACAGCGGCAGGACTGCGAAGCGACGAGTGTGCCGTGCCCCGCGTCGTAGGTCTCTACGACGCGGGGCACGGCACACGGGAGACGGAGAGCCGGTCAGTGGGCTCCGGTGCCGGTCAGGGAGCGGACCTCGAGCTCCGCGTACTTGCCCTTGTCGGCCTTCTCCTTGGCGGCGTACGTGCCGATGATGCCCAGCAGGAAGCCGACCGGGATCGAGATGATGCCCGGGTTCTCCAGCGGGAACCAGTGGAAGTCGACGCCCTTGAACATCGAGGTCTTCGGGTTGCCCGAGACGACGGGCGAGAAGAGGACCAGGAGGACTGCCGTGAACAGGCCGCCGTAGATCGACCACAGCGCGCCGTTGGTGTTGAAGCGCTTCCAGAACAGCGAGTACAGGATCGTCGGCAGGTTCGCGGAGGCCGCGACCGCGAAGGCCAGGGCCACCAGGCCCGCCACGTTCAGGTCGCGGGCGAGCGCGCCCAGCGCGATCGAGACGATGCCGATGAAGACGGTGGCCCAGCGGGCCGCCTTCATCTCGTCCTTCTCGGATGCCTTGCCCTTCTTGATCACGTTCGCGTAGATGTCGTGCGCGAACGAGGAGGACGAGGCGAGGGTGAGGCCCGCGACGACCGCGAGGATCGTGGCGAAGGCGACCGCCGAGATCGAGGCGAGCAGGATCGCGCCCCAGCTGGAGTCGACCCCGCCCAGATGGAGTGCGAGGAGGGGCGCCGCCGTGTTGCCCGCCGGGTTGGAGGCGATGATCTCCTCCGGCTTGATGAGCGCGGCCGCGCCGAAGCCGAGCGCGATCGTCATCAGGTAGAAGGCGCCGATGATGCCGATGGCCCAGTTGACCGACTTACGGGCCGCCTTGGCGGTCGGCACCGTGTAGAAGCGGATCAGGATGTGCGGCAGGCCCGCAGTGCCGAGCACCAGCGCGATGCCGAGCGAGATGAAGTCGATCTTCGACGTGGACGTGAGGCCGTACTTCAGGCCGGGCTCCAGGAACGCCGACCCCTTGCCGCTGTTCTCGGCGGCCGTGCCCAGCAGGTCCGAGATGTTGAAGTCGAACTTCAGCAGGACGAGGAAGGTCAGCAGGATGGCGCCGATGATCAGCAGCACCGCCTTGACCATCTGCACCCAGGTGGTGCCCTTCATGCCGCCGATGGTGACGTACACGATCATCAGGATGCCGACGAGCGCGACGATGCCGACCTTGCCCGCGTCCGAGGTGATGCCGAGCAGCAGCGAGACGAGCACGCCCGCGCCCGCCATCTGCGCGAGCAGGTAGAAGATCGAGACGACGATCGTCGAGGTGCCGGCCGCCGTGCGCACCGGGCGCTGGCGCATCCGGTAGGCGAGCACGTCGCCCATCGTGTAGCGGCCGGAGTTGCGCAGCGGTTCGGCGACCAGGAGCAGGGCGACGAGCCAGGCGACCAGGAAGCCGATCGAGTACAGGAAGCCGTCGTAGCCGGCGAGCGCGATGGCGCCCGCGATACCGAGGAACGACGCGGCGGACATGTAGTCGCCGGAGACCGCGAGGCCGTTCTGGAAGGCGGTGAACTGGCGGCCGCCCGCGTAGAAGTCGGAGGCGCTCTTGGTCTGGCGGCCCGCCCACACGGTGATGACGAGGGTCGCGACGACGAACACCGCGAACAGGCTGATGATCAGCGGCCGGTGCTCGCTCGCCTCGGCCGCCAGGGTGACTTGGGACAGGTGGGGGTTCACGCGCCGCCCTCCAGACGGGACTTGATGGCCTCGGCCTTCGGGTCGAGCTTGGTGGCGGCGTGCCGCGAGTACCACCAGGCGATGAGGAACGTGGTCAGGAACTGGGCGAGCCCGAGGACGAAGGCGACGTTGATGTTGCCGAACACCTTGGTGCCCATGAAGTCGCCCGCGTAGTTCGACAGCAGCACGTACACGAGGTACCAGGCGATGAACGCGATGGTCAGCGGGAAGGCGAACGAGCGGTGCGCACGGCGCAGTTCACCGAACTCCGCGCCCTCCTGCACCTCGATGAACTTCTCGGTGGAGGGCAGCGCGGGCCCGTCGTGCGGGCTGCCCTGCTGCGGTGGTGGTGCGTCGGTGGCCACGGACTCTCCTCGCAATGGGGTGCTGTCTCTAACCTCAACGTGATCTGGATCACGCGGGCCGGGTCGCGATGGTAGAGCTCCCCGACCCCCTGCACAACGGCACGGGAGCACCGTCGACGCGGTTCAACTCACCTTGTTTCTTTCGGAACTTCTTTCGGAACTCGTTGATGACCTGCGGCGACCAGAGATACGTTCACACCGCACCACGCGTCATGTACCTGCCCGTCACGCACTCGTGTACCGGGCATTTCCATAAACGACGGATGATGTGGAGACCCCATGGCTCATCTGCCTTCCAGACGCCTGCCGTCCCGGCGCCGCCTGGCCCTCGCCCTGCCGATCGGTATCGCCCTGACGGCTTCCTTCGGGTTCCTGCCGTCCGCGACGGCGGCCCCCGCCACCGACGCTCCGTCGGTGGCAGCCAGTTCGGCTTCCTCGCTCGCGTACGTGGTGAACACGCGCCGTACCGATGCCCGCACGATCTCCTCGGTGAGCAAGGCGATATCCGCGGCGGACGGCTCCATAGTCGTGACGTACGCGAAGATCGGCGTCTTCGTCGTGCACTCCGCGAACCCGGACTTCGGCAAGCAGCTGCGCGCGGCGAAGGGAGTGGCCTCGGCGGGCGCGACCCGCACGGCGCCGTTCACGCCGTCCGGCACCACCGAGGAGGGCGCGGTCCAGAAGCTCTCCAAGGCGGAGGCCAAGTCGCTGGCGACGAAGGCGACGTCCGCCCAGGAGCCGCTCGAGGCCGACCAGTGGGACCTGCGGGCGATGGGCGCCGACAAGGCCGCGAAGATCAACCCGGGCAGCAAGAAGGTCACCGTCGGCGTCATCGACACCGGTGTGGACGACACGCACCCCGACCTCGCCCCGAACTTCTCCGCGTCGCAGTCCGCGAACTGTGTCGGCGGCAAGGCGGACACCTCGCCGGGCGCCTGGCGGCCCGCGAACCCGGACCACTACCACGGCACGCATGTCGCGGGTGAGATCGCCGCCGCGCGCAACGGGATCGGCGTCGCCGGTGTCGCGCCGGGCGTGAAGGTCGCGGGCATCAAGGTGGCCGACCCGGTCAGCGAGCTGTTCTACCCGGAGAGCGTGGTCTGCGCCTTCGTGTTCGCGGCCGACCACGGCATCGAGGTCACCAACAACAGCTACTACGTGGACCCGTGGCTCTACAACTGCATGGACGACCCCGATCAGCGGGCCATCGTCGACGCGGTCAACCGGTCCCAGCTGTACGCCCAGAAGAAGGGCACCCTGAACCTGGCGTCGGCGGGCAACTCCAATCACGACCTGGACTCCGACGCGATCCTGGACGACTCGAGCCCGGACGACTCGACTCCGGTGAACCGCACCATCGACCCGCACAGCTGCTTCGACATCCCGACGCAGCTGCCGGGCGTCGTCACGGTGAGCGCGACCGGCGTGACCAAGGCCAAGTCGTACTACTCGACCTACGGCAACGGTGTCATCGACATCGCGGCGCCGGGCGGAGACAAGTACAAGAAGCCGACCGACACCCCGTCGAAGGACGGCCGCATCCTGTCCACGCTGCCGGGCAACCAGTACGGCTGGCTGCAGGGCACGTCGATGGCCTCGCCGCACGCCGCGGGCGTCGCCGCGCTCCTCAAGTCGACGCACCCGAAGGCCTCTCCGGCGCAGCTGCAGGCCCTGATGAAGGCGCAGGCGGACAAGGAGCCGTGCCCGACCGCCTACGACGGGGACGGCGACGGCAAGGTCGACGCCGTCTGCGAGGGCCCCGAGCGGCGCAACGGCTTCTACGGGTACGGGATCGTCGACGCGCTGAAGGCCGTCAAGTAATCCGCACCGAGCGGAACTCCTGAGCAGGGGCGGGGTGGCGTACGCCACCCCGCCCCTGTGTGCGCCGCCCGTGTGCCGGGGCCAAGTGCTGCGCAATAGTGCGGACATGACACATGCGCCCCATCCACCGGTCGACGCCCGGGCCGCGTGGGCGGCACTCGGCGGCGACCCCGCCCTGCTCGCCCGCGTTTCGTACCGCACGCGCGCGGGCGCGCTGCCCGCCCGTCTCCCCGTCGCCGACCTCGCCCGAGCCTGCGTCGGCTGCTGCTCCCTCGCCGCCGCCGAACTGGCCGCCACGCGCGCGAGGCACCCCGTCGGCGCCATCCGGGTGCGGGTCGACGACGGGGCGGTGGCCACCGCGTTCACCAGCGAGCGGCATCTGCTGATCGACGGGCGCGCGCCCGTCAACTTCGCGCCGCTGTCACGCTTCTGGCGTACCGGGGACGGCTGGCTGCGCACCCACGCGAACTATCCGCACCACCGGGCACGGCTGTGCGCGGCCCTCGGGGTCGGCACGGACGCGGGTGTGGAGGAGGTGGCGGCGCTGCTCGCGGAGCGCTCCGCGCGCGAGGTCGAGGAGACGGTCTACGCGGCGGGCGGCCTGGCCGTCGCGCTGCGCACGCCCGGCCAGTGGGCGGCGCATCCGCAGGGCGCGCTCGTTGCCGGTGAACCGCTCCTGACGCTCGACCGCGTGGACGGGGCACCGGGCCGTGCGCTGTCGCGCGGGGTGCTGTCGCCCGCGGCCGGGATCCGGGTCCTCGACCTCACGCGGGTCATCGCGGGGCCCGTCGCCACACGCACCCTGGCGCTGCTCGGCGCGGACGTGCTGCGGGTGGACGCGCCCCAGCTGCCCGAGTCGCCGGACGCCCACGCCGACACCGGTTTCGGCAAGCGCTCGACCCGCCTCGACCTGACGGACGCGGCGGACCGGCGCACGTTCGACGAGCTGCTGGCGGGCGCGGACGTGGTGGTCACGGGGTACCGGCCCGGCGCGCTCGACCGGTTCGGGCTCGCTCCGGAGGCGCTCGCCGAGCGGCGGCCGGGGCTCGTGGTCGCGGCGCTGTCGGCCTGGGGCGGGTACGGGCCGTGGAGCGGGCGGCGCGGCTTCGACAGCCTCGTCCAGGTGGCGACGGGCATCGCGGCGGCCGAGGGCTCCCCCGAGCGCCCCGGGGCGCTGCCCGCGCAGGCGCTCGACCACGGCACGGGGTATCTGCTCGCGGCGGCGGTGCTGCGCGCGCTCACCGAGCAGACGGCGGACGGCGGTACGCGCGTGGTGCGCCTCGCGCTCGCGCAGACGGCGGCCTGGCTGGTCCAGGGGGCGCAACCGCGGGGCTACGGCGAGCGGGCGGAGCCGTACGAGGCGGAGGATCCGGCCACCTGGCTGACCGAGGCGGACAGCCCGGTCGGGCGACTGCGGCACGCCCTGCCGCCCCTGTCGTTCGGCGGAGGCCCCGCGAATTGGGCGCGTCCCCCGGGGTGTTGGGGCACGGACGAGGCCGGCTGGCTGCCGGCCGGGTGAACCGCGGGGCCGCGAAATCACGTCCTACGTAGACGTGAACCGCTCCCACGCAGCAGCGCCGGACCCGTCCCCACGTCGTCCGGATTCCCGTGCCCCACTTGTCGGTCTGCGCTTGCCGGGGCCCGTGCCACCTGGTGAAGATCCAGTGGTGAGTTCCATACCGCCGCCCACCGAGGCGCCCGTCTCCGTCGGGGCCGACGTCACCCTGCGCAGGCCCGGCGCGGGGCGCGCCGTCGCCGTGCTCGTGCTCGTCGCCGTGGCCGCGCTGATCCCGCTGCTGGGGCCGCGCGCCGCGCTCGACGGCACCGGTGAGGCCGCGGCGCCCGGCGTCGGTGTGATCGCGCTGCTGCGCACGGTCCTGTTCGGGGCGTTGTGCGTCCAGGCGGGCGAGGTGTTCGCCGGGTTCCTCGCGCACAAGGTGAACCCGCTGCGGGAGCCGCCCCGCACCTGGTCGGCGTACGCGCCGTGGGCCGGGTTCGCGGCCTCGCTCGGGCTCGCCTCCGTGGTGGCCTCGGGGAATCTGATCCCGAGCGGCGTCGCCGCCCTGGACCTCGGCGGCCTGGGCGGGACGCGGGACGGGACGCTCGCGCTCGTGGAGGTCAACGGCTTCCTGCTCGCGGGCCTGTGCGCCCGCTGGCGGCGCCCGGCGACGGCGCTGCTCCCGCTGGCCGCCGTGGCGGTCGCGGAGGCACTGCGGGCTCATCCGGCGGCCGAGGACGGCGCACTGCTCGGCTCGGGCCTCACCCTGGTCCATCTGACCTGCGCCGCCCTGTGGGTGGGCGGACTGCTGTACGTGCTGCGCACGACGTACGCCTGGCGCCGGAGCGCCCCCGAAGCGGGCACGGCGCTTCTCGGCCTTTACGCGCGCGTGGCCGCGGTGCTGCTCGCGGCGATCACCGCGACGGGCGTGTGCAGCACCCTGCGCCGGATGCCGCCGAGCACGGTCCTCGACCAGCTGGCGACGACGGCCTACGGGCGCGTGCTGCTCGCGAAGGTGCTCCTCGTGGCCGTCGTCGCCGCTCTCGCCCTGGCGGCGCGACTGCGGCTGCGCCGCGCCCCCGACCGCGGGAAGGCGTACGCGCCCGCGCGGGCGGAGGTCGTGGTCCTCGCGGTCGTGGTGGCGGTGTCGGCGGCGCTGACGGCGCTGCCGGTACCGATCCGCTGGTGAGCCGGCCGCCTGTGCGCAGGGGCTAGGTCGTGTCCGCAAAGTCATGGCAGCCAGAGTCGTAGGCAGGCGATGGTGACCATGGCTTTGTAGTGGAGGGCGCGTTTGTCGTAGCGGG
>NZ_JBITCS010000056.1:0-36668 GCF_044453445.1 Streptomyces sp. NPDC051684
GGATCAGGGAGCGGGGCCTGGTGCGTGCGATCGCAAGGCGGAGGAGGGAGGCGACGCGGAGCGTCGTCGACCGACGACAACGCCGCGAGCGTGCGCGCCAGGCCCCGCGAGCCCGGCATGATCCAAACGACAAGCCCTAGGACTTGTTGTCGTCCACGATCTCGGCGTCGACCACGTCGTCGTGGACGCCCTTGTCCTCGGAGGGCCGCTCGCCCGACGGCGGCGCGTCCTCCCGCGACGAGGAGGCCGCCTGGTACATCGCCTGCCCCATCCGCTGGCTGACCTCGGCGAGCTTCCTCGATCCCTCGCGCAGCGTCCGCGTGTCCGCCTCCTTGGCCTCAAGGGTGGTCTTCAACTCCCTTATGGCGTCCTCGACTTCGGTCCGGGACTCGGCGGGGACGCGCTCCTCGTTGTCGCGCAGGAAGCGCTCCGTCTGGTACACGAGCTGCTCCGCCTCGTTGCGGACCTCGGCCGACTCGCGGCGCGTGCGGTCCTCCTCGGCGTGCGCCTCGGCCTCCCGCATCATCCGGTCGATCTCGTCCTTCGGCAGCGCCGAGCCGCCGGTCACCGTCATCTTCTGCTCGCGCCCCGTGGCGAGGTCCTTGGCGCCGACGTGCATGATCCCGTTGGCGTCGATGTCGAAGGTGACCTCGATCTGCGGGACGCCGCGCGGCGCAGGGGGCAGGCCAGTGAGGTCGAAGACGCCCAACTTCTTGTTGTAGGCGGCGATTTCGCGTTCGCCCTGGAAGACCTGGATGCCGACGGAGGGCTGGTTGTCGGCCGCGGTCGTGAAGATCTCCGAACGGCGGGTGGGAATCGTCGTGTTGCGTTCGATCAGCTTCGTCATCACGCCGCCCTTGGTCTCGATGCCGAGCGACAGCGGGGTGACGTCGAGCAGCAGCACGTCCTTCACGTCGCCGCGGATCACCCCGGCCTGGTACGTGGCGCCGACGGCGACGACCTCGTCCGGGTTGACGCCCTTGTGCGGGTCCTTGCCGGTGAGTTCCTTGACGAGGTCGGTGACGGCGGGCATCCGCGTGGAGCCGCCGACCAGGATGACGTGGTCGATGTCCTTCAGCTCGACGCCCGCGTCCTTGACCGCCTGGTGGAAGGGCTTCTTGCAGCGGTCGAGCAGGTCCCCGGTGAGCTCCTGGAACCGGGCGCGCGTCAGCTTCTCGTCCATGTGCAGGGGGCCGGCCGCGGAGGCCGTGACGTAGGGCAGGTTGATGTTCGTCTCGCTGGACGAGGACAGCTCGATCTTGGCCTTCTCCGCGCCCTCGCGCAGCCGCTGCACGGCCATCTTGTCGTCGGCGAGGTCGATGCCGTGCGCGTTCTTGAACTGCCGCACGAGGTGGTCGACGATCCGCTGGTCCCAGTCGTCGCCGCCGAGCCGGGTGTCGCCGTTGGTGGCCTTGACCTCGATGACGCCCTCGCCCATCTCGAGCAGCGACACGTCGAAGGTGCCACCGCCCAGGTCGAAGACGAGGACGGTCTGCTCGTCGCCCTTGTCGAGGCCGTACGCGAGCGCCGCTGCGGTCGGTTCGTTGACGATGCGCAGCACCTTCAGGCCCGCGATCTCGCCGGCCTCCTTGGTGGCCTGGCGCTGCGCGTCGTCGAAGTAGGCGGGCACGGTGACCACGGCGTCGGTGACGTCCTCGCCGAGGTAGGACTCGGCGTCGCGCTTGAGCTTTTGCAGGACGCGCGCGGAAAGCTCTTGGGCGCTGTAGCGGTGGCCGTCGATGTCGCCGGTGTCGGGGAAGTGC
The DNA here is from genome assembly GCF_044453445.1 of Streptomyces sp. NPDC051684. Taxonomy (NCBI): domain Bacteria; kingdom Bacillati; phylum Actinomycetota; class Actinomycetes; order Kitasatosporales; family Streptomycetaceae; genus Streptomyces; species Streptomyces sp. NPDC051684. Next base: position 1,764 of record NZ_JBITCS010000056.1, read on the forward strand.
CAACTCCCCTCGCCCATGTGCCGTTTGACGGAGCGTGCGGTGCGCTCGACGTTCGTCACGGCCTGCCGCTTGGCGACCTCGCCGACGAGCACCTCGGCGCTCGACGTCCTGGCGAAGGCGACGATCGAGGGGGTGGTGCGCGCGCCCTCCGCGTTCGCGATGACGGTGGGTTCACCGCCCTCCAGGACGGCCACCACCGAGTTCGTCGTACCGAGATCGATACCTACCGCACGCCCCATGACGCGTCCCCATTTCCGCTTTCTCCGCGAAGGCCCGCTCACGTCCGGATCCAGCACAGGGCGTGAGCGGGCCTACGTCAAGAGCGCGGTGGACGCTCAGCCGCCCAGCTTGGCGGTGAGGGTGATCGTCGTGCCGGTGAGCGCCTGGCTCACGGGGCAGTTCTTCTTGGCGTCCTCGGCCGCGGCCTGGAAGCCCTGCTCGTCGAGGCCGGCGACGGTGCCCTCGACGGTGAGGTGGATGCCGGTGATGCCCTCGCCCGGCTGGAACGTCACGTCCGCGGAGGTGACCAGCTTGGTGGGCGGGGTGCCCGCGCCGGTCAGCCCGTTGGAGAGCGCCATGGAGAAGCACGAGGAGTGCGCGGCGGCGATCAGCTCCTCCGGGCTGGTCTTGCCGTTCGCCTCCTCGGCGCGGGACGGCCAGGACACCGGCTGCTGCCCGATGCCGGACGAGTCGAAGGTGACGGTGCCGTTGCCCTCGAACAGGTTGCCTTCCCACACGGTGTGGGCGGAGCGGGTCGTTGCCACGGGGGGTCCTTTCCGGGTTTGTAGGTGTACGTGTGCCGTTCCTATCCGACCACATCCGGGGTTGCGGGGCTTGGTTACGGGGGCCGTTGTTGCGGTCGCGGGGCTCTGCCCCGGGCCCCGCGCCTCAATCGCCGGCGGGGCTTGACAGATCAAGCCCCGCCGGCGATTGAGGCGATCTTTCCAGCCCCCGCGGCGATTGAGCAGCGGGGTCCGGGGCGGAGCCCCGCGACGTCAACCGCGGCTGGGCTCTCCCCATCTGTGGCCGGAAAGGGTGCTGGGCAAAGGGGCGTCGTGGTGACATTTTGGGCCTCCCGCCCAGGGGGGCTCAGGGGGCTTCGCAGGGGGTCAGACCATGCGCATGATCTACGCGGACCAAGGTCCGTCACCACTGGAGACCGGCAAGCCGGGCGCGACCGACCGGGACTCCACGTTCGGCTGGTGGGGTGCGTTCAGCATCCAGAAGTTCGTCAACCAGAACCCGCTCTCCCACACGCACGAGGACGCGACCGGCTGGCTCGCGTACCTCCAGCAGTTCTACGACCGCAACTTCTGGTTCGCCGACGGCGGCGTGCAGGTGTGGGCGTACGAGGAGACGTACGACAACTGGCAGGACCGGTACGGGGTGGACGCCGTCGTCGCCGTGTACCACTCGGGGCACGGCGGCATGGACGGCAACGGCGTGTTCTTCGCGCCGCTCGGCGCCACGTGGGACAACCGCTCGGACGCGATCTCCAACCGGATGGCGTTCGGCAACGAGAAGGCCAACTACGTCTTCTGGTCGACGTGCAACTCGCTGCGCGTCCTCGACGGGCACTCCCCCGTCCGGACCTGGGCCGGGCCCAACCTCGGCTCCCGGATGATCTTCGGGTTCGAGACGACGAGCATCGACAGCGGCGACTACGGCAAGAAGTTCTGGGAGAAGTGGCGGGCCGGGCAGACGTTCTGCGACGCGTGGCTGAACGCGAGCTGGGACATCTACCACGGTCAGGCGCCGTCGGTGTGCGCCACCGGGTCGACCCAGGCGGAGGCGCAGAACCGGCTGAACTCCGAGCGCAACTTCTACCGGGAGCACGTGCCGGACAGCTGGTACGCGTGGCGCTGGTACTACGCGCGCCAGGGGCTGCGCGACCCGCTGACGCAGGCGCCCACGAGCCCGCAGGTCGTGCAGCTGGCGCCGCGCGACCCGAGCTCGGAGCTCACCAAGCTCGGCCAATTGGCGCACTTCCCGGCAGCCGCGCTGCAAGAGGTGCAGGTCGAGCGGCAGGGCGTGCTCAGCGCGAGCTCGGGCGACCGGTTCATCTCGACGGCGCCGCAGGCCGTGCGCTGGGTGAAGCTCGCGGAGGCCAACCACCGCAACACGCGGCAGCTGGCGACCGAGCGGGCGGTCGAGATCGCGCAGCGGTTCGCGACGGAGCACGCGGACGGCGTCGAGCTGGTCGTGGACGGTGTGCACGACCTGATGCAGAACAGCGGCAAGAAGGACGGCTCGCAGATCGGTGAGCCGGTCTCGCTGCAGACGCACGTCACGTTCCGGCAGGCCTTCGACGGCGTACCGGTGATCACGCCGGGCCGCGGCGAGTTCCGCGTCGCGCTCGACAACGACGGCACGGTCGTCCAGGCGACCCTGTCGACGCGGACGCCGACGGGCGACACCCGCACCCCGGCGTCGGCGGTCGCGCCGCCGTCCGGCAAGGGTCAGCAGGCGCTCGCCTCGCCCGGTGCGCGCGACCCGCGCCAGGCGCTCGACGAGGCGCAGCAGCGGCGTATCGGCCATCTGAGCGCGATGGCCGCCGACGGTGAACGGTCGGCGGCCGACATCGAGGCGCAGCTGGAGATCAGGGACGTACCCGGTTCCCTCGAGGTCGGTTACGAGATCGAGGGCAACGAGGCGTATCCCGCGGCGCGGAAGTTGGTTGAGATCGGGTCGCGGGACGGGATGTTCCGGAAGCTGAGGTGGGTGGTGGCACCCATCGCGAGGTAGCCGACGGGGGTCAGGTCCGGCCGGCTCGCTGGGTGCGGGTCGGCCGGGCCTACGTCTCGGGGCTCTGCCCCGGACCCCGCTGCTCAATCGCCGCGGGGGCTTGAAGAGCGGGGGCTTGACCGGCTCCTCTTGCGGGCCGCCATCCACGCGTAGACGAGGACGCCCACGAACAGGAAGATGACGCCCTGGTAGACGGCCGCGTAGCCGGCGCCGCCGACCAGCCACATCGAGAAGCCGAACGCGACGAGCGCGAGAGTCATGTCGCGCGCGAGGCGGCCCTTGTTCACCCGGTGGCCCTGGCCCGACAGCAGGAAGTAGATCTGCGCGGCGGTGGCGAGGAGGTACGGGACCGTCGCCGTGAACGTCGTGATGAGCACGAGGGACTCGAAGACGCCCTCGGAGCCCGCCGTGTAGTTGTAGATGGTCAGCAGCGAGGCGAGGGCGACGCCGACGAGCACGCCGAACGTGGGGACGCCGCGCTTCTTGCGGGCGAACGCCGCCGGGAACAGGCCGTCCTTCGCCGGGGCGTACGGCGCCTGCGCGGAGAGCAGCGTCCAGCCGTTGAGCGCGCCGAGGATCGAGACGACCGCGGCGATGGCGACCGCGGTGCCGCCCCAGGTGCCGCCGAACATCACGTTGACGGAGTCGGTCATCGGCGCGGTGGAGTTCACCAGCTTGTCGTGGGCGACGGTGCCGAAGACGGAGACCGTGCACAGCAGGTACACGAGCGCGGCGAGCGCGGTGCCGAGGACGGTGGCCCGGCCGACGTTGCGCTCCGGGTCGCGGACCTCGCCCGCGCTCATGGAGGCGGACTCGACGCCCAGGTAGCTGAAGAGCAGGATCGCGGCGGACGCCGAGATCGCGCCGACCGGGGAGCCCCCGTCGGCCTGGAACGGGCCGAGGTTGTCGGCGTCGAAGAAGAACAGGCCGCCGATGGCGACGAGCACCAGCGGGGCGAACTTCAGGACGGTGGAGACAAGCTGGACGGCGCCGACGTAGCGGGTGCCCGCGAGGTTGGCGAGTGCGGGCAGCCACTGGCAGGCGAGCGCCGCGACGATCGTCCAGAACGTCGAACCGTGGATCGGCAGCAGCACGTTGAGGTAACCGACGGCGGCGACCGCGAGCGCCGCGTTCGACACCCACGAGGTGATCCAGTAGCTCCACGCGGCGAGGAATCCGGCGAAGTCGCCGAAGGCCTCACGGGCGTAGACGTAGGGTCCGCCGGTCTGCGGGTGCCGCTTCGCGAGCCGTCCGAAGACGAGCGCGAGGGCGATGGCGCCGACCGTCAGGACACCGAAGGCGACGAGCGAGATCGTGCCGTACGGGGCCACGGACGCGGGCAGCAGGAAGATGCCGCCACCGATGATGTTGCCCATGACCAGGGCCGTCGCGATGGGGAGACCGAACCTGCGGGCGTGCTTGCTGCTCTGGTTCTGGTCCTCGTCCGCTGCCGGAGCCGTCTCGGGAGCGGGGGCAGTCCCGGTGTCGAGCATGGGGGGAAGTGCCTCTCGATTGTGCTGGGCCACCGCGGGATCGCCGGATGGCGGGGCCCATGGTCCGGTGGCCTCCCACCGCGCTCCAAATCAGGCGGAATTGTCCTGCGGCTCGGAGGGCGTGGCCGCAAAAGATCCACCGTCGGGCTCCCGGCGGAGGGAATTCTCCACGGGCCGTTCGAGGGGCTTCGTCGCAGGTGGGTCCGGGGAGAGCGGCGTGACCCGCATCGGGATCTGCGGCCCGTTCCCCTCGGTCAGCCAGCGGCGCAGGACCTGGTGCACCTGCTCGGCGCCGACCAGGTCCTCGCCCTCCGGCACCGGTTCGGACAGCTCCGCGGGCGAGAGCAGGAACGGCCGGCCCTGGGCGCCGCCGAGGCCGCCGTGCGAGCCGATCTGCTCCTCGAAGGCGAGGACCTCGCCGTCCACCGGGTCGTACATGGAGTTGACCATGATGTCGGCGGTGTGCGGGAAGGAGTCGGTGCGGCGCACGGCGTCGGCGGCGCCGGGACCGAAGTCGGCGAGCGGCCCCTCGCCGTCGGCCAGTTCGGCCAGCGGCACCTCGGCGCCCCGGGCGCCGAGCACGACCGCGCCGTGCTCCTCGCTGCGTACGAGGAGGAAGCCGATGCCGGGATGGTTGGCGAGCGTCGGCAGGAGGGCGGGGTTGCGGGCGTCGATCTCCTCGCGGGTCATGCGGTGCGGGACGTCGGGGAAGGAGACGAGGCCGAGATTGCCGGAGGCCAGCACGACCGGTTCGCTGCGCTTTCCCTTGCCGGCGGCCTCCTCGACGGGGCGGTGCAGCGCGGCGCGCACGGCGGCGCGGGCCTCGGCACCACTGCGGGTGCGCCCCGCCCTGCGCGGCACGGGCAGCCCGCAGCCCGCGCGCACGAGATCCTGGAGGGTGAGCCCGTAGCGGCCCCGGAAGGTCTCGCCGGGGCTCTGCCCGTGGTCGGAGAGGACGACGATGCGGTACGGGCGCGGGGCGTGCTCGGCGACCTTGACGAGCAGGGCCAGCGAACGGTCGAGGCGTTCGAGGACCTTCTCGGCGTCGCGGCCGAACGGGCCCGAGTGGTGCGCCACCTCGTCGTACGCCACGAGGTCCGCGTAGACGGCGCTGCGGCCCGCGAGCATGTCGCCGATGACGGCCGCGACGACGACGTCCCGTTCGACGACGGTCGCGAAGGCGCGGATGAACGGGTACAGGCCGCCGCGCCCGATCCGCGGCCGCTGCTTGCACATGCGGGACCGGGTGGACTGGCCGATCTCGCGGCCGACCTCGGCGAAGAAGGACAGCGCGGTGCGCACGGCGTTCGCAGGGTCGGAGAAGTACGCGAAGTAGCCGGCGCGCGAGCGGTTCTCCTTGCCGCGCCGGGCCGCGACGGACAGGACGAGCGCGACCTGTTCGGCGCCGCCGCTGAAGAGGTTGCCGCGGCTGGCGCCGTCGACGGTGAGCAGGCCGCCGTCGCCGGTGTGCGCGACGGCGCGGCGCTGGAGCTCGGCGGCGCTGGTGGGCCGGTTGGAGACCTGGGTCTCGCCCGTGTCCTTCTCGTACCAGCGGAAGGCGGGCACGTCGTAGTTGGAGCCGTGCAGGATGCCGAGCTGGCTCGCGCCGGTCTGGCTCGACCAGTCGGTGCGCCACGGGGTGAGGCGGTGGTCACCGTCGCGCAGCCACGCGCCGACCGTCGGCATGACGTCGTCGCGCGCGGCGCGGCGCAGCACCTCGTGGCCCACGCCGTCGAGCTGGATGAAGACGGTGCCGGGGGTGGGCGGGCAGGTGGCGGTGGCGTCGCTGCCCCTGCGGCGCCTGCGGTCGGCGAGCCGGTACAGGCGCCTGCGGTACGCGTCGTCGTCCCGGACGGCCAGCGCACCACCGGACGCGGACGCCACGGCCGACATCACCGCGGCGACGACGACCGCGGTCTCGGGTCCTGCCTCTCCCCTGCCGTCCGGGATGAGGTGCAGCGCGATGAGCAGCAGGGCGCCGTTGAGGAAGAACACGACGAGGCCGAGGACGAGCGCGGGGACGAGCAGCAGGGCGCGGACCAGGATCGGCCAGACGAGGGCCGAGAGCAGGGCGAAGGCGGCGGCGCCGAGGGCGGCGGTTATGGCGACGCGGGTCATGCTGTCGCCGTCGTCGGACGTCAGCTTGAAGTCGGGCAGGAGCCCGGCCAGGACCATCATGGTGACCGTGCAGGCCGCCCAGACGGCGACCGAGCGCCAGGCGGTGCTTCCGGCCCGCCTCCACCACCGGCCTCCGGCCACTTTGCGGCTCCCTTCTTTGGTCACGGGTGGTCAGGGTTTCACACCTTTTGCCGCCACCCGCCGTTACGGCCTCGGGGCTCCGCCCCGGACCCCGCTCCTCAAACGCCGGAGGGGCTGATTATGGGGCTCCGCCCCATACCCCGCTGCTCAATCGCCACAGGGGCTTGAAAACAGATCTCCGCAGGGCTTGACCTCTCGATCGCCGGCTGGGCTTGATCTGTCGGTCTCCGGCGGGGCTTGGCTTATCAAGCCCCGCCGGCGATTGAGGCGCGGGGCATGGGGCAGAGCCCCAGATCCAGCCCCTCCGGCGTTTGAGGAGCGCGGCCCGGGGCGGAGCCCCGTGAGTGCAATCACGGACGGGTGGAAAGGGGCTAGCAGCCGTCGTAACCCGCCGTCGGCATCGACAGGCGGCGATGGACCCTGGCCTTCATCTGCGCGTCGTAGGACGGCTCCGCCAGCCCCGCCGTCTCCAGGCGGACACCACGCCGCGCGCACTCCGCCGAGAACGCGTCGACCGACCGCAGGGCCGCCCGCAGCACCCGCTCGCAGGGCGCGACGAACACATCGACGAGGCCGGCGTCGACATCCGCCCACAGCACTTCGTGGTCGGGGCGGACGGCGTGGACCAGCAACTCACGGGTGATCACGTAGCCGCGCTCCGCGGCCCAGCGCGCGCACATGGCGTGCTGGCTGCGCGAGTCCACCAGGAAGGGGTCGGCGTCCAGCTCCTCCAGCGGGATCAGGCTGGCGATCGCCGCGACCCGCACCGCTTCGCCGCTCCCGTCGGATGCCCCCATGCGTCCCCCCTCACCACAGCTTTCGGCGTCGACCCTACTCCTGCACGTAGGCTCAAGGGAGTCGCCCGAAGGAGCACAAGGAGGAGCGCGTGCCGGTGGAGATCACCTGGTGGGGTCATGCCACCTGCACCGTGGAGGACATGGGCACACGCGTTCTAACCGACCCGCTCTTCGCCCGGCGCCTCGCGCATCTGCGCCGCCGGCGCGGCGCGCCCCCGCCGCCGAGCGCGGCCGAGGCGGACGTCGTCCTCGTCTCCCACCTGCACGCCGACCATCTGCACGTGCCCTCGCTCGGCCGGCTCGCGCCCGGGACCCGGGTGCTCGTGCCGAAGGGCGCCCCGCGCGCCGTCCCGGCACTGCGCAAGCTCAGCACGCTGAAGATCATCGAGGTGGAGGCCGGCGAGCGCGTCGAGGTGGGACGAGTGACGATCGAGGCGGTCCGCGCCGAGCACGACGGGCGCAGGCTCCCCGTCGGACCGCACATGGTCCCGGCGCTCGGCTACGTCGTGAACGGCGAGGCCCGTACGTACTTCGCGGGCGACACCGGCCTCTTCGACGGCATGGCGGAGGCCGTGGGCGAGGTCGATGTGGCGTTGCTGCCGGTGGGCGGCTGGGGTCCGTACCTGGGGTCCGGGCATCTCGACGCCGGGCGGGCCGCCGAGGCGCTCGCCCGGATCGCGCCGCGCAGCGCGGTACCCGTGCACTACGGGACGTACTGGCCGATCGGCATGGACGCGGTGCGGCCGCACGAGTTCCACGCGCCGGGCGACGAGTTCGTCCGGCAGGCGGCGCTGCGTGCGCCGGGCGTGGCGGTGCACCGGCTGGAGCAGGGCGAGAGCGTACGGCCGGAGGTGGCCGGATGAGACGGCCCGGACCCCCTCGGTCGGGAGCCCGGTCGGGAGCGCGCCGGTGATGCTCTCCGCGGCGACCCAGGTGCCGCCCGAGACGACCCAACAGGCCGTCGGCTACCCCTCGTTGTTCCTGCTCGTCTTTTTCGGGGCGCTCGTCCCGGTCATCCCGACCGGCGCGCTCGTGAGTTCCGCGGCGGTGGTCGCGTTCCACCACAGCGCGCCGCTGTCGCTGCTGTTCGTCTTCGCGGTGGCGGCGCTCGCCGCGTTCCTCGGCGACATCGTCCTGTACTGGCTGGGGCGGCGCGGCATGGGATCCAAGAACGGGTCGAAGTGGCTGGCGGCGATCCGCTCGCGGGCTCCGGAGGAGCGGCTCGCGCAGGCGCAGGGGAAGCTCGATGACCACGGGGTGATGGTGCTCGTGCTGTCCCGGCTGGTGCCGGCGGGGCGGATTCCCGTGATGCTGGCGTGTCTGATGGCGAAGATGCCGCTGCGGCAGTTCGCCCGTGGCAATGCGCCGGCGTGCCTTGCCTGGGCGGCGACGTACCAGGTCATCGGCATCCTTGGCGGCTCCCTCTTCCCGGAGCCGTGGCAGGGGGTCGTCGCGGCGATCGTGTTGACCGTGCTGATCAGTGCGGTGCCGGGGGTGTGGCGCAAGGTGCGGGGGCGGGAGTCGGGCAGCCAGCACGCGTAGCCGCCCACCCGGCGTTACGGCCTCGGGGCTCCGCCCCGGACCCCGCTGCTCAATCGCCGCAGGGGCTTGAATTGCCCAGCCCGATCAAGCCCCGCCGGCGATTGAGGCGCGGGGTCCGGGGCGGAGCCCCGTGGGCACAACGCCGGGTGGCGTCAGGTCGGCAGCAGCCGTGAGCCACCCACCGGCAAGTCCCACAGGGAAGCGCGTGGCAGGCCCGCCTTCTCCCACGCCGCGCGGAGCCGTTGCAGAGGTTCGAGGACCGGCTCCGCGGAGAGCAGGAACGTCGCCCAGTGCATCGGCGCCATCCGCCGGGCGCCCACATCCTGCGCCGCCCGCACCGCGTCCTCGGGGTCGCAGTGCACGTCCTTCAGCCACCACCGCGGCTCGTACGCGCCGATGGGGAGCAGCGCCAGGTCGATGCCGGGGTAGCGGCGGCCGATCTGCGCGAACCAGTGGCCGTAACCGGTGTCGCCCGCGAAGTAGATCCGCTGCCCGTCGGAGTCGGTGAGCACCCAGCCGCCCCACAGCGTGCGGCAGGTGTCGACGAGGCTGCGCTTGGACCAGTGGTGGGCCGGCACGAAGTCGAAGCGGACCCCGTTCAGTTCCGCCGCCTCCCACCAGTCCAGCTCCGTGACCTGCGTGAAGCCGCGCCGGGTGAACCAGCGGGCGAGACCGGCGGGGACGAGGACCGGGGTGTCGCGCGGGAGTCTTTTGACGGTCGGCCAGTCCAGGTGGTCGTAGTGGTTGTGGCTGATGACGACCGCGTCGACGGGCGGCAGTGCGGTCCAGGCGACGCCGGGCGGGGTGACCCTGGCCGGGGTGCCGAGGATCTTGCGGGACCAGACGGGGTCGGTGAGGACCGTGAGGCCGCCGATGCGGACGATCCAGCTGGCGTGCCCGACCCAGGTGACGGCCGCCGTACGGGCGTCGACCCGCGGCAGCGGGCCCGGCGCGAAGGGCAGCTCCGGGATGTCGGTCAGGCTCTCGGCGGGCGGCCGGAGCGCCCCCTCGCGGGCGAACCTGGCGAAGGCCCGCAGGCCCGGCAGCGGTGCGGTCAGCCGGTGGGCGAAGGTCTTGGGCCAGCGGCGCGGTACGTCCGGCGCCGCGGAGTCTCCCCCGCCGAGCGGCCGCGGCTCGACGAGGGGCGGTGGGGACGCGGTGGCATCGGCCCGCCGCACGGCCGAGGGTGCTTCGGACGCCTGCGTCATCGCTCGGTCTCCCATCCTTCGCCTGCCGGTTCCCCGCCGATGGCGCGGAGCGTCGACTCCACCATGGTCAACAGCCGTGCGACATGCGGCAATTCCAAGGGCTCCGGTGAGGTGAGGGACGCCCTGCGTTCCTCGGGGGTTGACCCGAGCAGCGGTCCCGTCGAAAGGCGCGCCCGCAGCGCGCCCTGCTCGTCGCCGAAACGGTGACCGCCCGGGACCGGCATGCCGAGCCGGTCGCCGAGGAGGTCCTCCAGGTCCTGGGAGTCGCTGACGCCGAGCGCCGCGAGCCGGGGCCGCAGCTCCTCCAGGTCCATGTAGAGGTGCCGGCCGACCCGCGGCGGTCTGGCGAGGCCGCCGTTGCCGAGCACGGCGCGGTGCAGGGCCTCGGCCACGCGCGCGTGCAGCGCGGCGCCGACCGCGCGGCGCTCGGTGATCTCCTCGGGCTCGTTCAGGACGTACGTGGCCGCGGCGGCGACCGGCGCCGCGAGCAGCGCCCCGGTGGCGGTGAGGAAGTCGAGGACGCGGGCGCGCAGCCTCGCGCCCCGCTCGGTGGCGGGGAACCGGGCGCAGGCCGCGGGCAGCGAGGGCGGCAGGAACGCGCCGGTGAGGTCGCTGAGGACGGTGACGTCGCGCGGGTACATCTCGGCGGGGCTGAACAGGACGGGGTCCGCGCCCGGGTGCACGGTGTCCCGCCACGTCTCGTCGCTGACCACGTGCAGCCCCTCGGCGGCGGCCGCCTCCACGGCCTCGTGCAGCACCTCGGGCGGCGGCACGGTCGCCGTCGGGTCGTCGGCCACGGACAGCACGAGCAGGCGGGGATCGCCGCCCTCGGCCCTGACCCGGCGGACCGTCTCCAGGAAGGCCGTCGAGTCGGGGACGCCGCCGCACTCGGCGGGCGTCGGCACGTGGTAGACGGCGCGGCCCAGGAGCCGGGCCTGCGGCACCCACCAGGCCGAACAGGGGCGCGGCACCAGGACGTCGCCGCCGAGGGCGGCGGTGAGGGCGAGCAGCAGCGGGGCCGCGCCGGGCGCCGCGCCGAGCTGCTCGCGTTCGGCGTCGAGGCCGCGGCGCTGCCAGTAGCCGCAGGCCGCCTCCAGCAGGCCGGGCGGTCCGCCGGGCGGCTCCGAAGCGGGGCGCCCCGCGGCTCCGGCGGCGACGGCGGCCAGCTCGGGCAGCACCGGCAGGCCGGGGTCGGGCAGCGGCGGCCCGTACCGCACGGGACCGCGGCCTTCGGGGGCCCGCGTCCGCGCGGCGCCGGGGCCCGGGGTCCTGGCCGTGGGTTCCGATCGCCGCATGCTGCCTCCGTGCCGTCCGCTCGCTGTACGGGGGCGGCCGCCGTGGGGCGACCGGCCGCCGGGGCCCAGGGACTGTCGTCGGACTCCGAAAACTCCCGACAGTCCCTGGCCCCAGCGTCACACCTCACCGGCCCGGCCGCGCGCGACGCGGTCGAGGTGCCGTACTCCCGCTTCTGTACGTACCCGTGCGGGCACCGGGGCAGACGGGGCGGGACGGGGCGGCTGGGCCGGCCGGGTGACCGGGGCCGGTGGCCGCGGAGCGGACGGTCAGTCCGCCAGAGCGGTGAGATCGCGCTCCAGGCCCCGTCCGCGCCGCTCGACGACGGCGGAGGCGACCCCCGCCAGCTTCCGGTTCGTCTTCTGCGAGATTCGGCGCAGCACGGCGAACGCGTCGTCCGGGGAGCACCCCAGCACATGCATGACGATGCCGCAGGCCTGGTCCACCACGGGCCGTGAGCGCAGCGCCGAGCCCAGCTGGTCGACCTCGGTGAGCGCCGCCTGGTAGGCGCGGTCGCGCACCAGACAGCTGGCGGCCAGGTCACCGAGGGCGCGGACCGGGCCGTGCGGCGCGGACTCCAGGGAGCCGGGCCGGAAGCTGTACAGGCTGAGCGTGACCGTGAGGTCGCCGCTGCGGAACGGGACGGTGACGCTGGAGCGCACCCCTGAGTCCAGGGCGAGCGCCCGGTAGTCGGGCCAGCGCCGGTCGTGGAGCAGGTCGCTGGCGTCGACCGGGTCACCGCCCTCCTCGGCCGCCGGTATGGGCCCGTCGCCGCAGCGGTCCTGCACGGAGACGAGCGCGGCGAGATCGGGGTGGGTCACCGCGGTCGGCCGCCCGTCGGTGCCGTCGCTCGCGGTGGCGACGGCGCCGCAGCACTCCGCGGTGCACCGCAGCGCTCCTTCGGCGAGCTCCGAGAGCCGCCGGGCGGGAAGCTCCGACTCCGGGGTCCCCAGCGTGTGTTGGCCCAGCGTCGCCGCATGGCTTCCGACGTGGGCCGCGTCGTCGTTCTGCTCGGCCGGCACGTACTGTCGCATCGGGTTCAAGCCTCCTTGTCGGTCCGCTTCCCGTACCGGGCTCCCGAAAACGCGGGACGGGATACGTTTCTCAGCATGGTGCAGGCGGAGGAATTCGGTGAAGAGCTGGCGGACTTCGTGCGCCGGGTGGCGGAGTTGAAGGCGGCACGTTCGGTGTCGACGGCGGAACTGCCCGTCGTCCTCGACGCGGCCCTCTTCGAACTCGACCACGTGGCGCAGAAGTTGTGGCCGCAGCCGGCCGAGGTCGCGGGCCCGAGCCGCAACACGGCGGCCGACAAGCACGAGCAGCAGCTGCTGCGCGCCGTCTTCCAGCGCCTTCCGCTGCCGGTGGCGCTCGTGGACCGCGAGGCCGTGGTGCGCCGCCTCAACTTCGCGGCGACGATCTTCACGGGCGTACGCGCCGGATACGCGACGGGCCGCCCGATGACCGGGTTCCTGGCGCACGCAGACCGGGCCGCGTTCCGCTCGCAGGTCGCGGCGGTGGCCCGCGGCGAGGGCGACCGCGGCCTGACCGTGCATCTGCAGCAGAACCCGCACGCCGCCGTCCGCACGGTCCTCACAGGGCTGCGCCCGGGCACCGAGCGGCGCACCACGGTCCTCGCGATCCTCCAGCCGACGGACGACGCCGCCCTCAGGCCCGCGTCCGCGCGGCCCGCGGCGCCGGTCCCCGACCTCGCGGAGACGACCCGGCACGCCGCGCTCACCGACCTCCTCGACGCGATGGCCCGGGAACTGCTCGGCGGCCCCGTGGGCGACCCGGCCGAGACCCTGCGGCGCGCCGCGCATGTCCTGCACGGCCGGTTCGCCGACTGGGTGGTGGTCGACAGGGGTACCGCGCACCTGGAGCGTACGGAGGTGCTCGGCGCGGACGACGAGGCCGTCCGGGACATCGCCGCGCAGGATCCGGCCGCCAGTCCGCTGGTCGTCGAGGCGGCGCGCGGCGGCGCCCCGACGCTGCTCGTGCGCCCGGAGGACCTGCGGTCCATGGGCGACGACGCGTCGGGGGCGCCGGTGCTCGTCCGTGCCGATGTCACCTCGCTCCTGTGTGTGCCGCTGATTCCCGCGCCCGGCGAACCGGTCCAGGGTGTGCTCACCCTGTTCCGGTCCGCGGGCCGCCTCGCCTTCTCGATGGCGGAGGCGAAGACGCTCGACATGATGGCCCGTCACATCGCGTTGGCGATGCGGAAGTAGGGGCCTTCCGCCGATGCTCCGCCCTACGCGGCGTCCGACAGCACCTGGTTGCGCAGTCGGTCGCAGCAGCGACTGATCAGCCGGGACACGTGCATCTGCGAGATGCCGAGCTGTTCGGCGATCCGGCTCTGTGTCATGTCGCCGAAGAACCGCATGTAAAGGATCTCCCGCTCGCGCTCCGGCAGGGCCGCGATGCGCGGCTTGACGGCCTCGCGGTCGACGACGACGTCGAGCGCGGGGTCGGCGTCGCCGAGCGCGTCGGACAGCGAGTATCCGTCCTCGCTGCCGGGCAGCTCGGCGTCGAGCGACAGCGCGGTGAAGCTCTCCAGCGCCTCGAGCCCGGCACGGGCCTCGTCCTCGGTCATGTTGGCGTGCTCGGCGATCTCCGCGAGGGTCGGGACGCGCCCCGAGATGCCCGCGGAGAGTTCCTGCTGTGCGAACCGGACCCTGTTGCGCAGGTCCTGGACGCGGCGCGGCACGTGCAGGGTCCACATGTGGTCGCGGAAGTGCCGCTTGATCTCGCCGGTCACGGTCGGAACGGCGTAGCTCTCGAAGGCGTTGCCGCGCTCCGGGTCGTATCGGTCCACGGCCTTGACCAGGCCGAGTGCGGCTACCTGCCGCAGGTCCTCGTAGGACTCACCGCGGTTGCGGAAGCGTCCGGCGAGTCGGTCGGCCATCGGCAGCCAGGCCTCCACGACGACCTGGCGCAGTTCCACGCGCTCGGGCCCGTCGGGCATGTCGGACAGCTGGGCGAAGGCCTCGGCGGTGTCGGGGGCGTCGTCGTGCGGGTGGCGTCCACTGGGCTTCACCGGGTTCTGGGGTGCGCTGGTACGCGTGCGCATTTGGATCGCAACTCCCTGAAGGGTGCCTTGGGTTCGGTGGTCACCGTGGGAGTCGCGCCCGCAAGAGGACTCGGACACACCCGGGGCGATCCTGCGGATCCACTGGATACGACACCGTCGTATCCCTCCCACGGACGTGCCTCCTGTCCGAAGCACTGTCTTTCGCCTGCCCCTGAGGTATTGCCGCAAACACCGCGACATCCCCAGCGTGCGCTCAGTGGGCCGGGCCCGCATGTTCGCCCGGGTCCGCCTCCTTCGGCCGGGGCAGCAGCCACTCCTCGTAGCGCCCGAGGACGAGCACGAGTCCCAGCATGGCCGCGGGAATGAGGACCGTCAGCAGCTCCATGGCCTGCCTTCCTGCCGGTCGCCCGAGAGGGGGCGACCGGTCACGGGTCTCCCCGCCCTCCGAGGGCAAACCGCCAGGTGTCACCGCGAAGTCGTCGGGTACGCGTCGCGCATCGCCGACTCACTGGAGGAACCGATGCAGCGAGGCAGCGACCGCCTCAGCGCCCATCGCGACGACGAGATGAAGCACGAACTGGAGGGTCTGCTGAGGTCCGGCCACCCCACGCGGGTCGAGGAGTGGAACGATCCCGAGCCCGCCGCGGACGACGATCCGGAGGTGGCCGGCGGACCCGTTGAGCCGGGCCCCGGGCCGGGCCGCACGGACGCCGTCCGGCTCGAACTGGGGCGACTCCTCGGCCGCACCGCGTTCCCTGCCGCACCCGCGGCACTCGCGGACGCGCTGCGCGAGCGGACCGCGCCCGACCGGCTCGTCGAGCTGGTAGCGGAACTGCCCCCGAGGACCGTGTTCCACACGGCCTCGGAGCTGGCCAAGGCCCTGACGGATGACGGGGGTTAGCCCCGGACCCGTCGGGTACATGGGCCGGAATCACGGAGCATCCGAAGATGCAGAAAGGCCGGATAGCGATGGCCGATGTGGTGAGGGAAGTCATGACACCCGGCGTGGTCGCGGTACGCCCCGACGCCTCGCTGGTCGAGGCCGCCCAGCTGATGCGGGCCCAGGGCATCGGGGATGTACTGGTGGCGGACGAGTCGCAGGTCGTGGGCGTACTCACGGACCGTGACATCACGCTGCGGGCCGTGGCCGACGGCGCCGATCCGCTCACGGTGAGCGCCGAGGCGGTGTGCACCCCGCATCCGGTGGCGATCGGCCCGGACGACGAGGTGTCCGCCGCGGTGGCGCTGATGCGTGAGTACGCGGTGCGCCGCCTGCCGGTCGTCCAGGACGGGCACGCCGTCGGGATGGTCAGCCTGGGCGATCTGGCGCTGACCCGGGACCCGACGTCCGCGCTCGCCGACATAAGCGGCGCCGACCCGGCCCGGGAATTCTGAACAGCACTATGCAGCAAGGGAGTTGACGACCATGCGGATCGCGTTCCTGGTGGCGCCCGAGGGGGCCGAGCAGGTGGAGCTGACCGACCCCTGGCAGGCGGTGCGGGACGCGGGCGGTGAACCCGTGCTCGTATCGACGAAGCAGGGGGAGATCCAGGCCTTCGACCACCTCGACAAGGCGGACAAGTTCCCCGTCGACAAGACGGTGGCGTCCCTCGGGTCGTCGGCCGACGGCTTCGACGCGCTGGTGCTGCCGGGTGGCGTCGCCAACCCGGACCAGCTGCGCACGGACCCCGAGGCGGTCGCGTTCGTACGGGACTTCTTCGACCGGGGTCTGCCCGTCGCGGCGATCTGCCACGCGGCGTGGACGCTGGTCGAGGCGGATGTCGCCCGCGACCGCACGCTGACCTCGTACCCGAGCCTGGCCACCGACATCCGCAACGCGGGCGGCACCTGGGTCGACGAGCAGGTGAAGGTGTGCACGGCCGGGCCGAACGTGCTGGTCACCAGCCGTCGCCCGGACGACCTCAAGGCGTTCGACGCGGCGCTGCTCAAGCAGGTCAGCGGCACCTGACGCGGGGCCGGCGGGTGGCCTCGGCGCGCTCTTGCGCTGGTCCGAATAGCGTTCCGCCCACCCGGCGTTACGCTCTCGGGGCGTGACGCCGGGGAGCCGCAACAACTACCTCGCCCGGTCCACCCGCCGCTCGTCCCACACCGGCTCCGGCGTCTCCCGCACGCGGCCGTCCGAGCCGAAGACCAGGTAGCGGTCGAAGGCGCGGGAGAACCAGCGGTCGTGGGTGACCGCGAGGACCGTGCCGTCGAAGGACTCCAGGCCCTCCTGGAGCGCCTCCGCCGACTCGAGGTCGAGGTTGTCCGTGGGCTCGTCGAGCAACAGCGCGGTCGCGCCCTCGAGCTCCAGCAGCAGGATCTGGAAACGGGCCTGCTGGCCACCCGACAACCGCTCGAACTTCTGCTCGGCCTGCGCGGTCAGCTCATAGCGGCGGAGCAGCGACATCGCCGCACCCTTGTCCTTCGCGTGGTCGCGCCACAGGATGTCGAGCAGCGGCCGGCCCTGGAGCTCGGGGTGGGCGTGGGTCTGGGCGAAGTGCCCCGGCACCACACGCGCGCCGAGCTTCCACGCGCCCGAGTGCCCCACGGACTCGTCCCCCGCGAGCAGCCGCAGGAAGTGCGACTTCCCCGAGCCGTTCGAACCGAGGACCGCGACCCGCTCGCCGTAGAAGACTTCAAGGGAGAAGGGCTTCATCAAGCCGGTGAGTTCCAGGTTTTCGCAGGTCACCGCCCGGATCCCGGTACGGCCGCCCTTCAGGCGCATCGTGATGTCCTGCTCGCGCGGCGGCTCCGGCGGCGGGCCCGCCTCCTCGAACTTGCGCAGGCGGGTCTGCGCCGCCGCGTAGCGCGAGGCCATTTCGTGGCTGACGGAGGCCGCCTGCCGCAGGTTGACCACCAGTTTCTTCAGCTGCGCGTGCTTCTCGTCCCAGCGGCGGCGCAGCTCCTCGAAGCGCGCGAAACGCTCACGACGCGCCTCGTGGTACGTGGCGAAGCCGCCACCGTGCACCCACGCGTCGGCCCCTCCGGGGCTCGGCTCGACGCTCACGATCTTCTCCGCGGAGCGGGCGAGCAGCTCCCGGTCGTGGGAGACGAACAGGACCGTCTTGCGGGTCTCGCGGAGCTTCTCCTCCAGCCAGCGCTTGCCGGGCACGTCGAGGTAGTTGTCCGGCTCGTCGAGGAGCAGCACCTCCTCCGTGCCGCGCAGCAGCGCTTCGAGGACGAGGCGCTTCTGCTCACCGCCGGAGAGCGTGCGCACCTCGCGGAACTGGGCCTTGTCGTGCGGCACACCGAGCGCCGCCGTCGTGCACATGTCCCACAGGGTCTCCGCCTCGTAGCCCTGCGCCTCCGCCCAGTCGGCGAGGGCCTGCGCGTATGTCATCTGCGCGGCCTCGTCGTCGACGGTCATGATCAGGTGCTCGGCCTCGTCCACCGCCTTCGCCGCCTCGCGGATGCGCGGAGGGGAGACCGATACGAGCAGGTCGCGGACGGTCGTCCCGTCGCGGACGGAGCCCACGAACTGGCGCATCACGCCGAGCCCGCCGCCGACCGTGACCGAGCCGCCGTGCGGCTTCAGCTCGCCGGAGATCAGCCGCAGCAGAGTCGTCTTGCCCGCTCCGTTCGGCCCGACGAGCGCGACGACCGCGCCCTCGCCGACGCGGAACGACACATCGCCGAGCAGCGCCCTCCCGTCGGGGAGGTAGTACTCGAGGTGTGCCGCTTCCAGATGTCCCATGATCCCGCATTCTGGACGCCCGTGCGGGTGACGGGCAAACGAATTGGCCGGTGGCCGCCGGATGCGGGCCCCGGACCGGGGTACCAGTCACCCATGTCACCCCTGAAGTCGCTCAAGTCGCTGAAGCCGTTCCCCTCAGACCCGGCCTTTGATTCGCCGCCGCCGGTGCCGCCCACCCTGCGCGACCGGCTCGCCGCCCTCGATCTGCGCGTCTTCGAGTTCGCCGCGAACGCGCACTGGCCCGGAGCCGAGCGGATCCTGCCGCGCCTGAGCCGGTCCGCGAACCACGGTGTGCTGTGGTTCGCGGTGGGCGGGGCGCTCGCCGCGACCGGATCGCCGCGGGCCCGCCGGGCCGCCGTGCGCGGAGTGGCTTCCCTCGCGCTCGCCTCCGCCACCATCAACACCCTCGGGAAGCGCTCGGTGCGCCGGGCGCGGCCCGCGCTCGACCCGGTGCCGCTGGTGCGCCGGCTGAAGCGGCAGCCGTTCACGACGTCGTTCCCGTCCGGGCACTCGGCCTCGGCCGCGGCCTTCGCGACGGGCGTGGCCCTGGAGTCCCGGGGCCTCGGCGCGCTCGTCGCCCCCGTGGCGTTCTCCGTGGCCGCCTCCCGGATCTACACCGGTGCCCACTTCCCCGCCGACGTCCTCGCGGGCGCCGCGCTCGGCGCGGGCGCGGCCTTCGCGGTGCGCGGCCTGGTGCCGACCCGCGACCAGATGCCGTCGCCGGGCCGTCCCCTGGTGGACGACGTGCCGGCGCTGCCGGGCGGCGAGGGCCTGGTGATGGTCGTGAACACCGGGGCGGGCACCCCGGAGCGCGTGCGGGCCCTGCAGGACGCGCTGCCCCTCGCCGAGTACATCGAGTGCGCGGGCGAGGATCTTGAGCAGCAGCTCGACAAGGCGGCGCCGCGCGCCCGCGCCCTCGGCATCTCGGGCGGCGACGGCTCCGTGAACACGGCCGCGCGGGTGGCGCTCCGGCACGACCTGCCGCTCGCCGTGCTGCCGGGCGGCACCCTCAACCACTTCGCGTACGACCTCGGCATCGAGGACACCGGTGATCTGGCCGGCGCCGTCGAGGGCGGGCACGCGGTCGCCGTGGACGTGGGCCGCTTCTCGTCGCAGGACGGTTCCGGGATCTTCCTCAACACCCTCAGCCTCGGCGCCTACCCGGAGCTGGTGCGGGAGCGGGAACGCTGGTCGGGCCGGGTCGGCGGGCGGCTCGCGGACGTCGTGGCGGCGATGTACGTGCTGCGCCGCGACCACCCGTTGACCGTCGAACTCCAGGGCAGGCGGCGGCCGTTGTGGCTGCTGTTCGCCGGGAACTGCACGTACCGGCGGATGGGTCTGACGGCGGGGCGGCGCGCGAACCTGGCCGACGGACTGCTCGACGTACGCACGGTGGACGGCGGCCGGCTGCCCGGCGTGCGGCTGCTCGCGGCGGCCCTCTCGGGGCCGCTGTCCCGCTCGCCGTTCCACGCGGCGACCCGCCTGACACGGCTTCGGGTGGACGGCGTGGCGCCCGGCACCCCGCTCGCCTTCGACGGTGAAGTCACCGAGTGCGGCGGGGAGTTGTGGGTGGACAAGGACCACGAGGGGCTGCGCGTGTACCGGCCGCACTCGCTGCTCTGACTCGAACCCGACGTCCATTATTCAAGACGGGTATCTCACAATGCGGTGCACCGGCGTACGGTGATCGGACCGTCGGGGGCAGGCGTCCCCGGCGGTCCGCCATACGCGAAGGGATCGAGCCATGCCGCAGGAGACCGCCGTATACACCCATGGACACCACGAGTCCGTGCTCCGCTCGCACACCTGGCGCACGGCCGCCAACTCCGCGGCCTACCTGCTCGGTTCGCTCAAGCCGCACATGAAGATCCTGGACATCGGCTGCGGCCCCGGCACCATCACCGCCGACCTGGCCGAACTGGTCCCCGACGGGCATGTCACCGGGGCCGACCACGCCGAGGGCATCCTGGACCAGGCGCGCGCCACGGCCGCCGAACGGGGCCTGACCAACGTCGACTTCACCACGGCCGACGTGCACGCGCTGGACTGGCCGGACGACACGTTCTGCGTCGTGCACGCGCACCAGGTGCTCCAGCACGTGGGCGACCCGGTGCAGGCGCTGCGCGAGATGCGCCGGGTGACGAAGCCGGGCGGGATCATCGCTGTACGGGAGTCCGACTACGCGGCGTTCTCCTGGTTCCCGCGGCTGCCCGCCATGGACGACTGGCTGGACCTGTACGAGCGCGTCACCCGCGCCAACGGCGGTGAGCCGGACGCCGGGCGCTTCCTGAAGTCATGGGCCCTGAGGGCCGGTTTCGCGCAGGAGGACCTGACCTGCTCCGCCGGCACGTGGTGTTATTCGACGCCCGAGGAGATCGCCTGGTGGAGCGGGCTGTGGGCGGACCGCACGCTGGCCTCCTCGTACGCCGAGCGGGCGACGGGCGGCGGGCACGCGACGCCCGAGCAGCTGACCGCGGTGTCCGGGGCCTGGCGGGAGTGGGGCACGCACGAGGACGCGTGGTTCGGGATCATGCACGGGGAGATCCTCTGCCGCAAGCCCCGCTGACCGCGGCCGGTCGGGCCGCGGGGCGGTTCAGCCGCGGGGCAGCAGCGGGCCCAGCGGTCCGAGGTCGATGTTCAGGTCCTCGGGCCGCAGCCCGTAGCGCTCCCGCAGCTGTTCCATGCGGTCCTCCAGGAGCATCAGGGTCATCCCGATCCGCTCCTCCTGATCCTCCGTCAGATCGCCGGTGTCGAAGCGGCGGACCGCCTGGCGCTCCATGAGCTGGCGCAGCAGCTCGACGAGGGTGAGGACGAGCTTCATCAGGTCGCGCTCGACCGTGTCGGGTTCGAGTTCGATGCGGCGGCGTTCGCTCTGCCGTCGTTCGCCCGGCCGTCGTTCACTCACCGTCCAGCACCTCCGGCCAGGGCGAGGGGACCTGCTCGTTCACCGAGCTGATCAGGGCGTTCAGGTCGATGCGCACCAGATCGACATCGGCGATCCGCAGGGTGACGTCCCCCGCCAGGACGACGCCGCCCGCGAGCAGCCGGTCGAGGAGGTCGACCAGGGCGATCTCCCGCCGTTCGACGACCGTCACGTCTCTCCCTCCCTCTCCTTGTTCTCCTCGTTGTCGTCGTCGGCCGTGAACGAGTAGCCCGCCCACGGCCCGGTCAGCTCGACCCGCAGATCCGGCTCGCGGTCCTTCGTCGCGTCGACCCGCTCCACGAACTCCTCCGCGCCCGAACGCTCCACGAGATACGCCGCGTTGAGCACGTTCCTGCCGCTGGCTCGGGAGAGTTCGGGGTTCTGCGGCGGGTGGACGCGGGTGTACGCGGAATGCCGGGACAGCTCGTCGTGCAGTTCCTGCGCGAAGCGTTCGGCGCGCTGCCAGGTGTCGTCGCGCGCGGTGCGCTCGGCGCGGCGGCGGCGCAGATAGTCGCGGCCGGACGCGGCCGGCGCGGGCGCCTGGGGCTGGGCCTCGGGCTCCTCGACGTACACCTTCACGCCCCACTCCACACGCCCGGCAAGGCGGTCGAGGCCCGCGCGAAAGCGCCGCTCCTCCTGCTCCATCATCAGCCGTACGGCGCTGTCGTCATGGAAGACCGTGGCGAGGCGCAGCGGGAGCGGGCTGGTGACCGTGGTGAGCGCGGCGATCACGTTCTGGTGGGCGCGGGCGGTCTCGGTGAGCCAGTCCAGGTCCTCCAGGTGGGCACGGAGCGGCGCCTCGGCGAAGTCCCGCTCGGGCACGGAGCCGACGACCGCGACGAGGCCCTGGTGCTCCAGCTGCCGGGGCGGGGCGCCCGCCACGCCGGTGAGTTCGGCCTGCAGCGGGGCGTCGAGCGGGTGGCAGACGGCGTACACGTAGCGCAGCTCGCGCGGTTCGTCGGTGGTCAAGCCGTACCCCTCTTCTTCTCGGCCGGTTCGCCTTCGGTGAGTTCGTCGAGTTCGGCGATGCGCTGCTTCAACTCGGCGTTCTCCCTTGCCAGTTCCTTGCGGCGGGCGCCCGAGGAGAGGGCCGGGTCGTCCTCCCACCAGTCGATGCCCATCTCCTTGGCCTTGTCGATCGAGGCGACGATCAGGCGCAATTTGATGGTGAGCAGTTCGATGTCGAGCAGGTTGATCCGGATGTCGCCCGCGATGACGATGCCCTTGTCGAGGACGCGCTCCAGGATGTCGGCGAGGTTGGCCCCGCCGTCACCCCGGTAGGGCTCGGGGAAGCGGCTCGCCGTCGTCATCGGCGGGCCCCGCCGACGGCGTGCTCCCGCTCCCGCGCGGGCTCCTCGTCCTCCTCGTACTCCTCCGGCTCCTCGTTCTCGTACTCCTCGTCGTAGCCGGCCTCGGGCTCCTCCTCTTCCGATTCCTCGTCGCCCTCGTCGGCCTCGTCCTCGTACTCCTCGGACTCCTCCGACTCCTCGGGCTCTTCGGAGTCGTACGCGTCGGACGGCTTGCCCAGCTCGCGCTCCTGGTCCTGCTCCTGCTCCTGCTCCTCCTCGGCGAGCGCGTCCTCGTGCGAGCGCACGACCTCGCCCTCCTCGATCTCGCCGCGCCAGCCCTCGGGCTGCTCGCCGCGCAGTGTCACGTACCGCGCGAAGTGCTTGAGGTCGAGACGGGCCCGGCGGCCCTGGGCGCGCCAGATGTTGCCGGTCCTCTCGAACAGGCCCTTCGGGTAGTACTCGATGAGCAGCAGCACCCGGGTGAGCCGGTCGGCCAGCGGGTGGAAGGAGACGACGCCCTTCGTGGTGCCCTTGGCGCCCTCCGAGGTCCAGGCGATCCGGTCGTCCGGATGCTGGTCGGTGGTGTGCGCCTTCCAACTACGGTTGGACCAGAAGACCTTCAGCTGCCAGTCAGAAGTGACGTCGTCGGCGCGGTTCGCGTTCTTGACGCCCTTCGCGAAGGTGCTGAAGTCCTGGTACTGCGTCCACTGGTCGTAGGCGGTGCGCAGGTCGACGCCGACGTCGATGAACTCCATGATGACGGTCGGCTTCTTGCCCGCGCCGCCCTTGCGCTTGCCCTTGCCGCCCCTGCCGACGAGCCCCTTGAAGGCGCCCACGACGTTGTCCTTGAGGTGGCCGGCACCGAGCTCCACCGCGCTGCGCAGCGGGCCCTTGCCCTCCGCGAGCTTGCGGCCGCCGTCGAGCGCGAGCTTGGCGAAGCCGGGGCTGTTGCCCTCGGCGATGTCGTTCAGCTTCACGGTGCTCTCGCCGAGCTTGCGGCCCGCGCCGATGAGCAGCCGCTGGGCCTGCGCGGCGAGGTACTCCTGGAGTTCCGCCTTGAGATGGTCGGCCGCCGCGCTACTGGCGAGGCCGTTGACCGGGTTCTTGGTGGTGTCAGCCACGGCCACGGCCTCCCTTCGCGGCGGTCTTCCTGGCGGCCGTCGTCTTCTTCGCCGCCGCCTTCTTGGGCCCCTGGGGCCTCGCGGAACGCTTTTTCGCGGGCGCCTTCTTGGCCGCCGACTGCTTCCCGCTCCTGTCCTGCGCGGAGCGGCGGCCCTCGGCGGACTCCTCCTCGGCGTCCTCCTCGCGGTCGGCCGTGTGCTCGCCGTCGGCCGAGTCCTCGCCGTCGTCGGCGTACTCCTCGTTCTCGTACTCCTCCTCGTCGTCCCCGCGGTCACGGCCGCGGCCGCGGCCCGAGACGGCTCCGGTGACCCGCTCCCCCGCGTCGCGCACGTCGTCCACATCCGGGGCGACGCCCTCGATCTGGTCGCGGACACCCTGCGTACGGCTGTGCAGGCGTCCCGCGAGGCCCTCGATCTGGCGCTCGACGAGCGCGCCCGAGGCCGCCTTGCCCACGCCGCGCAGGTCCTCGCGCAGCTGGTCGCCGATCTCCTTGAACTGCGGGTTGTTCTGCAACTGCGTGGTCACCATGTCGGCGAGCGCACGCGGGCTCAGGTTCAGTCGCTTGCCGGCGACCATCGTGCCGACGGCGATCGCCAGCTTCATCTTCTTCGTACGTCCGAGGACGTATCCGGCCCCTATCGCGAGGCCGAGCGCTGTTCGGTTCAAGGTCCCTCCAGACGGTCGAGGAGCTCGTCCTCGACGCGGTCGAACGTGTCCTGGTCGATCTCGCCGGAGACCAACTTCTCCTCCAGGCGGGCGAGTTCGGCGCGTACGGCCGCCGGGTCGTAGTACTGCCGCTCCGCTTCCGCGAGCACCTGCTCCACCGCCCACAGGGACCCACGCACCGGAGCGAGCGGCAGCAACAGAAGCTCCGAGATCAGGCCCATGGGGGCTCAGTCCGTCGTCGCCGCGGGCTCCGAGGGGCCCGGCTCGACGAAGCTGTACGGGGGCAGCGGCCCGTTGACCGTGAGGTCGAGGTGCGGGTGGCTGCGGCGCAGCTCCTCGACGGCGGCCAGGAAGTGCTCGGCCGCCTTCTTGTCGACGAGGAACGAGAGGTTGGCCAGCCAGCCCGTGCTCTCGGGCCCCGCCGACATCGCGGACGCCGCGGGTTCGAGCAGGTGCTGGAGCTCGACGGCGTCCTCGGCCTCGCGGGCCTGCACGGCGGACACGACCAGCTCGCCCAGGCGCAGCCGCTCCTCGTACGTGCCGCCGCCCGCCTGCCTGTTGGCCTCGGTGAGGGTGCGGACCTCGGGGTTGTCGACCATCACCTGGTGCAGCACCGCTTCCTCGTCGTGCTGCGCCTTGACGTTGTACTCGACTTTGCCGTCGAGCTCCCGCAGCCGCTCCTGGTAGTGCTCCGCGCGCTCGGCGAGCACCGCCGAGACCGACTCGTCGTCGGGCGCGAGGGAGCCGAACCGCATCGGCAGCACCGGCCCCCCGGCACCCGCCTCGGAGAGCACGCTCTGGTGGGCGAGCAGGTCGCGGCGCTTGGGCCGCAGCCCTTCGGGGGCCTCGCTGACGAGGGCCACGAGCGGGCCTTCCTTGACGACGCGCACCTCGCGCGCCGGCTCGCCGATGCCGCCCATCCCGGTGGGCAGGGAGGGGTGTTCGGAGCTCGCGATGGCGTAGATGTACGTGCTGCTGCTCACTCCTGCTCCTCCTTACGGCGGCTCGTGGCGGGCCTGCGGCCACCGGAACCGGATCGCTTCGACTCCGCCTGGCCCTCCTCGCGGGCCTGGGCGAAGGCGCCGGAGATGGTCTCGGCCGCACCGGACAGAGCACCCTTGGTCTTGCCGCGCGCGCCGGACTCCATGCTGTCGCCGACCATGTCGGTCAGCCCGGACGGCTTCTTGGATCCGGTCTCCAGGTCCAGCCTGTTGCAGGCCTCCGCGAAGCGGAGATAGGTGTCGACACTGGCGACGACGACCCTGACGTCGATCTTCAGGATCTCGATGCCGACCAGCGAGACACGGACGAATGCGTCGATGACGAGTCCGCGGTCCAGGACGAGTTCGAGTACGTCGTACAGGCCGCTGGTGCCACCACCGCCGCCGGACTGTTGTGCGGGGACAACGGTCATGGAGGCAGGTCCTCCCTGTCTGTGTAGTTCGCGGTTCGAGGCGGGGCGCGACGGCCTAGGGGCCGCCCTGCTTGCGCGCCGGCTCGGAGCGTCCCCGCTCGTAGCGGCGGATGCGCCGGTAGCCGGTCAGTACGCCGTGCGGGTCCAGGCTCACCTGGTAGCTCGCCAGCAGGCTCATGGTGTCGGGGACCCGGGCCACTTCAAGGACCTCGATCTCCAACTCCCAGCCGTCCTCGGTTCGTTCGAAGGACGACACGGTCTCGGCCGCCATGCCGGTGAGCTCCGCCAGCTGGGCGCGCGCTTCACTCAGCACCTCCATGGGGCCCGGCGCGCCGCCCGCCTCGGTGGTCTTGTCGTCGCCGGGCTCTCGCTCCGACGACGCTTGCGTCCTCTGTGTGTTTGTCATGGCAGCCTCGGTCACCGAGTCTCCACAGTCGGCCGGAACAAACCTCAACTCCCTTGCCGGTCCCGGAGTTTGCGCCACGCCGGAGCGAGCGAGCGGCCCTTGCCGAGCAGGTCGTCCCACGGCTTGGTGCGGGCCTGTTCGAGGGCGTTCGTGATGTTCCAGTGCCGGGCGTCGACCGCGGGGGCGCCGAGCTGCCGCCACGTCAGGGGGGTCGCCACGGGGGCGCCCGGCTTGGCGCGCACGGAGTACGGTGCGACGGCCGTCTGGGCGTAGGCGTTGCGCAGTACGTCGAGGAAGAGGCGGTCGCCGCGGTCCTTCTTGCGCGGGGCCGTGGTGAGCGCGTCGGGGTGTTCGTCGGCGAGGGTGTCGGCGACCTGGCGGGCGAAGTCCCGCACTTCGTCGAAGTCCTGGCTGCCGTCGAGGGGGACGACGACGTGGACGCCGCGCGAGCCGGTGGTCATCGGGGCGCTGGGCAGGTCCAGGTCGTCCAGCATCCGGTGCGTCAGGCGGGCCGCCTCCCGCACGGTCTCGAAGTCGTCCTCGGAGGGGTCGAGGTCGAAGACCAGGCGGTCGGGGTGGTCGATGTTGTCGGCGCGCGACAGCCAGCGGTGGAGGGTGAGGGCGGCCTGGTCGACGAGGTGGATCAGGGTGGCGGTGTCGTCGCACACGGTGTGCGTGACCGTGCCGCCCTCCTTCGGGACCTCCACGCGGTGGATCCAGTCGGGGTAGTGGTCCGGGGTGTCCTTCTGCATGAAGCGCGGGCCGTCGAGGCCGTCGGGGTGGCGTTCGAGCATCAGGGGGCGGTCGCGGAGGTGGGGGAGCATGAAGGGGGCGATGGTGCGGTGGTACTCGGCGAGGTCGTTCTTGGTGACACCGTCGGGGAGCAGCACCTTGTCCGGTCGCCGGATGTCGGGTATGCGGTTGTCCGCCATGGGGCCCTCTCTTGTTTCACGGCACCGGCGTCACGGCCACGGGGCTCCGCCCCGGACCCCGCTGCTCAATCGCCGGCGGGGCTTGATCTGCTCATCCACCACCGATGGGACCGCCATTTCAGAGCCCCACCGACAAGCAGGCCATTCAAGCCCCGCTGCCGGGTGAGCCGCTCGAGCCCCGGCGGTGGGTGGGCCATTGGAGTCTCGGCGGTGGGTGAGCATTTCAAGCCCCGCCGGCGATTGAGGCGCGGGGTCCGGGGCGGAGCCCCAGGGCGCGACCACGGGTCACGGCGTCACCGCGGCCTCGACCAGGAGGCCGACCGCCGCGACGATCCCCGCCGCGTCGATGCCGGCGGCAGCCAACTGCTCCGGCGGCGTCGCAGACCCCGGCATCGTACGGACACCCAACCGGGCCATCCGCGGAGCCGGCTCCGCGTCGGAGAAGGCCTCGGCCACCGCATCCCCGATACCACCCTGCTCCCGGTGGTCCTCCACCGTGAGCAGGCACCCGGTCACCCGCGCCGCGTCCCGCAGCGTACGGCGGTCGACCGGCTTGACCGAGTACAGGTCGATGACCCGGACCGGGATACCGGCCGCCGCCAACTCGTCCGCCGCCTTCAGCGCCTCGTGGACCGTGCCCCCCGCCGCGACGACCGTCACCCGGTCCCCGTCCCCGGAACGCAGCACCTTGCTGCCGCCCACCGGGAAGTCCTCGTGCGGCGGATAGATCACCGGCGCCGCACCGCGCGAGGTGCGCAGATAGCGGATGCCGGTCAAGTCGGCCATGTGTGCGACGAGTTGGGACGTCTGGTTGGCGTCGCAGGGGTAGAGGACCGTGCTGTCGTGGAGGGCGCGGAACATCGCCAGATCCTCGAGACCCATCTGCGAAGGGCCGTCCTCGCCGATCGCGACGCCCGCGTGCGAGCCGACGACGTTCAGATCGGCCCCACTGATGGACGCCATCCGGATGAAGTCGTGGGCGCGGGTCAGGAACGCCGCGAAGGTCCCCGCGTACGGCAGCCAGCCGCGGGCACTCAACCCCACGCTCGTGGCGATGAGTTGCTGCTCGGCGATGTAGCACTCGGCGTACCGCTCGGGGTGTTCCTTGGCGAACATCTCGGTGCGCGTGGAGTCGCCGACCTCGCCGTCGAGCGCGACGACGTCGCCGCGCGCGGACCCGAGGGCGGCGAGCGCCCGGCCGTAGGCGTCACGGGTGGCGACCTCGTCGCCGACGTCGAAGCGGGGCAGGTCGAGGCGCCCACTGCGCACCGCGTGCAGGATGCGTGCGGCCGGCGGCGCCTGCACCGACACCCGCAGGCCGCGGTCGCCGCCGAGTTCCTCGACGGCCTGCACGGCGTCCGGCAGCGGTTTGCCGTGCGCGCCCTCGCGGTCCTCCACCGCGGCGACACCCTTGCCCTTGAGCGTCCGGGCGAGGATCACGGTGGGGCGGCCGACGGTGGACGCCGCCTCCGCGTACGCGCGGTCGATCTCCGCCACGTCGTGCCCGTCGATGACGACGGTGTGCCAGTCGAAGGCCTTGAAGCGGCGGGCGTAGGCGTCGAGGTCGTGGCCGTGCCTGGTGGGTCCGCGCTGGCCGAGCCGGTTGACGTCGACGATCGCGGTGAGGTTGTCGAGCTGCTCGTACCCGGCGTACTCGGCGGCCTCCCACACGGAGCCCTCCGCCATCTCGCTGTCGCCGCACAGCACGTACACCTGGTAGCCGACCCGGTCGAGCCGCTTGCCCGACCAGGCGATGCCGGCCGCGACCGGGAGCCCCTGGCCGAGCGATCCGGTGGCCGTCTCGACCCACGGCAGGCGCCGCGGCGTCGGATGGCCCTCAAGTCGACTGCCGCGCTTGCGGAAGGTGAGCAGCTCGGCGTCGTTGAGCGCGCCGGCCGCCTTGTACGCCGCGTAGAGGAGCGGCGACGCGTGCCCCTTGGAGAGCACGAAGCGGTCGTTGCCGGGGTGGGCGGGGCGGTCGAAGTCGTAGCGGAGGTGGTGGGCGAGGAGGACGGCCATCAGGTCGGCCGCGGACATCGACGAGGTGGGATGCCCGGAGCCCGCGGCGTCGGCCGCACGGACCGAGTCGACCCTCAACTGCTGCCCGAGAGCGCTGAGTTCGGCGTCGCTGTACATGGTATTGGTGGTCACTGGGCACCTCCTTGGTCGTGCTGGTCCGCCCCCTGCCGTTCGCGGCTGCCGTCGGGTACGCGTGCCAGCTCCGGCGAGGCCGTGTCGAGCGGCACGGACCAGGAACGCACCAGGCCCAACTGGACGGCCTGGCGCGGCAGTACGGAGTCGAGCAGCCAGTCGGCGGCGACCCGCACCCGGTTTCCGGGCATCGCGGCCAAGTGGTAGCCGCGCGTGACGGCGCCCGCGAGCGGACCGGAGAGCGGGACACCGAGCGGATTCGCGGCGGCCTGCACGCCGCCGAGGTCGACGGTGAAGCCGAGGTCCTTGTGCCGGTAGTCGCGGCGCTCACCCTTGCCGAGGGACGCGGCGACGTTGAGGCCCGCGACGCGCCCCTGCCGCCAGGCGTGCTGCGCGGTCATCGGCGTGTACTCGCCCGGCTTCTCCAGGTCGGGCACCGCGGCCGCGTCGCCGCACGCGAACACCTCGGGATGTCCCGGCACGTTCAGATACGGGTCGACGAGCAGCCGCCCGCGTTCGAGCGGGGGGCCGAGTTCGGCGACCAGCGGATCGGGGCGGACGCCGACACACCACACGAGCGTACGGGTGTCGACGAACTCGCCGTCGTCCAGCAGGGCGCCGTCCTTCGTGGCTTCCTTCACGGAGGTCCCGGTGCGTATCTCGACGCCGCGTCGGCGCAGCACGCTGTCGGCGGTCCGCGAGAGGTGCTGGTCGAGTTCCGGCAGGACGCGCGGCGCGAGGTCGAGCAGCATCCAGCGCGGGCGGATGCCGTGCCGCAGCGGCTGCTTCTTCACGAGCGCGTCGGTCAACAGCTGTCCCTGCGCGGCGACTTCGGTGCCGGTGTAGCCGGCGCCGACCACGACGAAGGTGCAGCGGGCGCGGCACTCCTCGGGACTCTTCGCGGCCGAGGCGAGTTCGATCTGCCGGGTCACGTGGTCGCGCAGGTACAGCGCCTCGGGCATGCCGCGGAAGCCGTGCGCGTGCTCGGCGACGCCCGGCACCGGCAGCAGCTTGTTCACGCTGCCGACGGCGAGGACGAGCCGGTCGTACGCCAGGGTGCCGTGCCCGCCCTCCGGGTCGGTGTAGGAGACGACCCGCTCGTCGAGGTCCACGCCGTCGGCCTCGCCGAGCACGAGCCGCGCGTGCGGCAGCGTCCCCGACAGCGACACGGTCACCCGTCGCGGTTCGAGCGCGCCCGCGGCCACCTGCGGCAGCAGGGGCAGGTACAGAAAGTAGTCGGTGGGGTTGAGCAGAGTGACGTCGACGGTGTCGCGGGCCACCCGCGTCAGCATGCGGGCGGCCCGGTATCCGGCGAAGCCGGCACCGACGACGACGACTCGGGAGCGGCTCACGGCGCTCACGCTCCGGGCGTCGGGGGTGCGGTCGGCATCGGCGGCGCGGTGGGCACCGGGGGCCGCCCGGGTCGCGCCACGGTCCGCAGCACGTACGCCGCGACGCCGAGCACCACGGCGACCACCAGGGCCGCGCCCCAGTCCGGCATGCCGAGGGCGAGGACGAGGCCGAGCGCGAGCGCCGCGGCCGCCCCCGCGTACAGCGCGGCGGCGCCGGCTCCCGCGTACAGGGCAGCCCTGCGCCGCTGCGCCCGCAGGCCCGCGGTGAACTCCTCGCGCAGCGTCTCGCGCACGGCGTGCGTGACCCGTCCGGCCAACTCGTCGGTCAGCTGCTCGTTGATGTGTTCGCCCATGCGTTCCATGCGCGCCGGGTACCCGGGCCCCGCCGCACGTAACGACGGCCGACGGGTCCGCTTCCGTGAAACGATCACGCGCTCCCGGCCCCTCCGACTAGGCTTCTCCCCATGGAAATCCTGGGAACCACGCTGCGCATCTGCGTCGAGGACCTGGAGTCCTCGGTCACGTTCTACGAGAACCTCACGGGCACCCAAGCGCTGCGGTTCGAGCGCGGCGGGGTCTCCGTGGCCGCGGTCGGCTGTTTTCTCCTGATGAGCGGGCCCGCCGCGGAGATCGACGTGCTGCGCAAGGTGACGGCGACGATCGCGGTTCCCGACGTCGACGAGGCGGGCACCCTGCTCACCGCCTCCGGTGCCAAGGTCATCGCGGGTCCGGTGCCGACACCGGCGGGCCGCAACCTGATCGCACTGCACCCCGACGGCTCCGTCTTCGAGTACGTGGACCGGCAGGCCATGACCGAGGAGCCCGCCGCACAGGCCTGACCGCGGGCCCTGCACGTATCCTCGCCCGGGGCACGACGGGTGAAGGACGGTGCACGTGGCGGGCAGTACGACGGGGTCGGACGAGGGGCACCAGGAGAGGGTGCCCCTGAGCGCGCAGGCGCGGGAGGCGGTGCGGCAGCGCATCGTGGACCGCCGCTACCCCATGGGCGCGCGGCTCGTGGAGCGGGAGGTCGCCGAGGAGCTGCGGATGTCGCGGGTCCCGGTGCGGGAGGCGCTGCGGGCGCTCGTCGCGGAGGGCCTCCTCGAACTGCTGCCGCGCAGCGGTGTGCGGGTGCGCCGCCTGGAGCGGACCGATGTGCGGCATCTGTACGAGGTGTGGGAGCCGCTCGCCGTACAGGCCTCGCGGCTCGCGGCGCGGGCGCTCACCGCACAGGACCCGCCCTCCCTGGACGCGCTGCGCGCCTGCCTCGACCGGGCGGAGCGGGCGGCCGAGGCGGACGAGGGGACGCGTGAGGTGGCCGCGCACACCGAGTTCCACGAGGAGATCGTGGCGCTCGGCGGCAACCCGCTGCTCGCCCGCACGATGGAGCAGCTGAGCTGGCAGCTGCAACTGCTGTTCGGGCTGCGCGAGGAGCCGGCCCACATGCGCGCGCAGCACGCGGACATCTTCCGGCACATCGCGGCGGGCGACGAGGAGCTGGCGGTGGCGAGCACGCTGCTGCACGTCAGGGACAGCCGGGCGGTCGCCCTGAGGTCGCTCTTCGGCGACACCATTTTGTATACCGAGGGCGAGTGACCTCCCCATCCTCCCCTCGCACCGCCCATCCACAAACAGGGCATTCAGCCACATAGGTATGGGCTCCCTTGTCGGGCGCTCCGCGTTGGTATACAAAAAGGCGGGCCAGCTTCCTCGTAGAACCCCTCCTGGAGCCCCCATGTGCGTCGAGCCAGCCGAGCCCCCGTCCAGCCGACTGACCCGCCGCGGCGTCCTCGCCGCGTCCGCCGCGCTCGCGGGCACCGCGGCCGCCCTCGGCTCCGGCGCGTCCCCGGCGTCCGCGGCCTCCACCGCGCCCCGCCGCGCCGCCACCGCGCCCCGCGCCGGTGACCTGGTCGTCGACGGCGGCACCCTGCTCGACCCGGCCACCGGCGAGGTCACCGAGGACGCGGTCGTCGTGATCCGCGACGGCGTGGTGCGCGCGGCGGGCGCGCGCGGCCGTGTGGAGGTCCCCGGCGACGTGCGGCGCCTCGACGCGCACGGCCATTGGGTGCTGCCCGGACTCGTCGACGCGCACATCCACCTCAACACCGCGACCGAGGCCCTCGACGCGGTCCGCAAGGGCGCCACCAGCGCGCGCAGCGGCTCCACGAACTTCTACCAGGACATCGCCGTACGGGAGTTGGCCCGCCAGGCCCCCGAACTCGCGCCCCGCCTGAAGGCCGCCGGCATCTTCGTCACGCCCGACCTCGGCGACACGGTCCTCGGTGACCCGGACCTCACCCCGCTGGCCCGCCTCAAGGACGGCGTGCGGTCCGCCGAGGCGCTGCGCCGCGTCGTCGAGGTGAACCTCAAGCGCGGCGCCGACGTCATCAAGACCCGCGTCAACCCGCGGGCGGGGCTTGCCGAGCAGGACCCGCTGGAGCAGGTCTACTCGCGCGAGCAGCTGTCCGTGATCGTCGCGGCGGCCAAGCGCGGCGGCAAGGGCGTGCTCTGCCACAGCTACAGCGAAAAGGGCTGCCACGACGCGGTGCTCGCGGGCATCCACTCCCTGGAGCACGGCGCGTACGTCGGCGAGCGCACGCTGGCCGAGATGCGCCGCCGCGGCACGTTCTTCACCCCGACCCTCGGCGCCATCGCCGGCATGATCGGCTCCGACGACCCGGTCCTCGACGAGCGCGGGCGCACCTATCTGCCGCTGCTCAAGAAGGCGGCCCTCGCCGCGCACGAGATGGGCGTCCCGCTGGCCGCCGGCACGGACTCCTCCGGCGGCACCGTCGACCCGATCGGCGGCGAGGTCGAGCTGATGCACTCCGCGGGGCTCAGCGCGCTCGACGCGATCCGTACGGCCACCACCGGCGCGGCGAAGCTGCTCGGCCTCGACGGCACCGTGGGCCGCCTCGCCCGTGGGTTCGCGGGTGACGTGCTGCTGGTCGACGGCGACCCGCTGGCCGATGTGTCGGTGCTCAAGAAGCCGGCGGGCGTGGTGCGCTCGGGCCTCGCGGTCTGACGGCCGGCCTGACGGCTGAATCGGCGGCTGACTCGGCGGCCGGTCCGACGGCTGAATCGGCGGCTGACTCGGCGGCCGGTTCGGCGGCCGGTTCGGCGGACTGGCCGTCGTACCCCCTGCGTCTTTCCTCTCGGATTCCCCCTCGAACGCGAACGAAGGAGAACGGCATGACCCCTCCCCTGTCCCGGCGCGGTGTCCTCGCGGGTGCGGCCTCGATCGGCGGTGCGGCCCTGGGAGCGACGGCGAACCAGGCGCAGGCGCAGACGCAGGTCCAGGCGCAGGCCGCGGAGCCCCGCCGCCCCGGCAAGGCCGTGGTGTTCCGCGACGTCCGCCCCTTCGGCGCCCGGGAGTCCGTGGACCTGACCGTGGTCGACGGGAAGTTCACGGACGGCCCGGCGCCCGCCCACGCGAGGATCGTCGACGGCGGCGGCCGGATCGCCCTGCCGTCCCTGGTGGACGCGCACATCCACCCGGACAAGACGACCTGGGGCAGCGACTGGATCTCGCGCAAGCCGGCGGACGGCATCGCCGACTACTGCGAGCAGGACGTCGAGGTGTTCCGTACGCAGAAGCGGCCGGTCGGTGAGCGGGCGTACGGCCTGATGGCGCACGCCGTGACCCGGGGCACCCGGGCGATGCGGGCGCACGCGGACGTGGCGCCCGCCTACGGCCTCGCCGGGATCGAGGGCGTCGCCGAGGCGCGGGCCCGGCTCGCGGACGCGCTCGACGTGCAGATCGTGGGGTTCCCGCAGCACGGTGTCGTGCGCACGCCCGGCACCGCCGAGCTGCTGAAGACGGCGGCGCGGGACGGGCTCGTCGACATGGTCGGCGGCATCGACCCGATCAGCTTCGACAACGCGATGGACGAGCAGCTCGACCTGCTCTTCGGCCTCGCCGACCGGTACGGCGTCGGTGTGGACATCCACCTCCACGACCGTGACGAGAAGGGCACGAAGGTGCTGCGCGGCATCATCGAGCGCACGAAGGCGCTGTCGCTGCGGGGCAAGGTGACGGTGAGCCATGTGTTCTGCGTTCCGCTCCTGAAGGACGCCGAACTGGCCTCCTTGGCCAAGGACTTGTCCGACCTGGACATCGCGCTCACCACGGTCGCGCCGAGCGCGGAGCTTGTCCTGCCCATCGCCAAGTTGAAGGAGCACGGGGTGCGGGTCGGGCTCGGCTCGGACGGGGTGCGGGACTCCTGGAGCCCGTTCGGCAACGCGGACATGTTGCACCGGGCGCACATCCTCGGCTGGGTCACCGACATCCGGCTCGATGACGAGCTGGCCGCTTGTTTCGCGGCGGGGGCGCACGGTGGGGCGGATGTGATGGGGCTGCCTCGGGTGGAGTTCAAGGCGGGGGATCCGGCGGACTTCGTGCTGGTACGCGGGGAGGGGGTGCCGCAGGTGGTGGTGGACATGCCGCAGCGGGACGTTGTCGTTCACCGGGGGCACGTGGTGGCGCGGAACGGGGAACTGGTCTAGGGCTTGTCGTTTGGATCAGGCCGGATCAGGGAGCGGGGCCTGGTGCGTGCGATCGCAAGGCGGAGGAGGGAGGCGACGCGGA
>NZ_JBITCS010000057.1:0-35245 GCF_044453445.1 Streptomyces sp. NPDC051684
CCCGCCTCACTGTTCCGTCGTCGTGCTCGGCTTGTTGGGCACAGCCCAGGTGATGCCGAGCGCGGCGAGCACCGCGACAAGTGCGGTGATGCCCTCTTGCGTGGAGATCGAGCCGTCATCGAGGGCGGTGGCGAGCGAGGCGGCGCAGGCCGCGACCGCCGCGGCGATTGCCTTCAGGTACTTGGCCATGCCGTCCTCACTTCTCGTCGTCGACGTCCAGGCGGACGGTGACGGACTCGATGGCGGTGGTGATGCGCTGCACGAGCGCGTCGACGTCGACCGCGCTGTCCTGCTTCGCGAGCGCCTCGGCCAGCGTCTTGATCGTGGCGGCCTGCGCGTTCACGGTCGCCTCGGTGGCGCGGACGCGGTTCGCGATGTCCGAGAGCACGCTGACTGCGGCCCATGTGGGGTTGGTCTTGATCGTGGTCGATGTCTCCGGTGCGGGGACGGCGTCGGTCTTCCACACCGCGTTGTAGATGTCCTGCTTGGTCATGCCCGCCAAGGGGTCCTCCTCGGAGTCGGTGCCGGCCGCCCACGCGCGGAGGTCCGCGGCGGACATGTAGGCGATGGATCGGTCGATGGGCTGGCTGGTGAACTGCCAGATCAGCGGGGCGCGTCCGCTGGGTTTCGGTTGCGTGGCGCCCTCGGCCCGGCTGTACGCGGCGGCGCCCCACGGGTAGGCCGGGTACCAGAGCGGCAGTCCGGCGGGGACGTGGCCCGAGGCGATGTCGCTTCCGCTGGTGTAGATGCCGACGCGCTGGCCGGGGAACGCTTCCTGCACGAGGGCGACCCAGCGGGCCACCCATGCATTGATCTGCGAGGCTGAGCGGCCGCTGTAGTTCCGGCCGTCGGTGTAGCGCTCGAGGTCGAGCCAGTGCGTGAACCCGCGGCCCGCGTACGGGCGAACGGCCGAGATGTAGTTCGAAGCTTCGCGCGCGACGTCCTGGTTGGGCCACGCGAAGTGGTAGGCGCCGGGCACGATGCCGGCTGCCTTGATGGCCTTGATGTGGGTGGCGAACCGGGCGTCGTGGGTCTTCTGGCCCTCGCTCGCTTTGGCGAACGCGAACGCGACGCCGTCGCGCTTGTGCGCCGTCCAGTTCTGGGTGCCCTGGTAGGCGGACACGTCGATGCCACGGCAGGTGGCCATGCACTCTCCTGACATGCAGAAACCCCGCCCATCGGGACGGGGTGCGGGGGAACGGGGGCGGGTTACGCGGGCTCGAACACGACGTACGCCACGGTGGACGTGTCGCCCGCGGCCGTGGACTTCACCTGGAACGACGTCCCGGCAGTGCGCGCCGAGACGTAGGGGGCGCCGACGGTGCCGCCCGGCGTCTGGGTGGTGAGCTGGATGCGGCTCGTGGCGGTGATCGAGGTGTTGGGGACGGTGACCGCGGTGGTTCCGTTCAGGGTCACGGTGCCCATACGGGCGTTGGTGCCCTCCTTGATCGCGATGCCGCCGCCCGCGCTGCCGAGGTTGAGCGCCTTCTTGGTGGCGTCCCAGATGTTCCAGACGCCGCCGGACTGCCCGGACGCCGCGGCGAGGTAGCCGCCCACGTTCAGGTTCCCCGCCACGTCGGTGGGCGGGGCGAACGCGTCGACTGGGGCCGCCGTCGTTCCGGTGCGCTCGGCGATGTTGAGGCCGCGGCGCAGCACGGTGTTGCCGCCGCCGTCCGACCAGCCCGCCGTCGCGGCGTGCAGGAACCCGGCGTCGACGGACACGTAGGTGCAGCCGGTGAACCGGGCTCCGTACTGCGGGCTGTTGGTCTGCGTGCCGTCGTCGTCGACGCCGGGGTAGCAGGTGACCAGCCCGACGATGACGGGGAGTTCGGCACCGTTGCAGTTCAGGCCTGCGTAACCGCCACCGCCTGCACCGTTGTTGCGGCCGTCGCGGCGGGTATGCAGGTTCTCGATCTGGATTGGCGGGTTGCCGACCGCGTCGACGAGCACGCCGTTGAAGCCGTTGCGGTCCGTGCTGCAGTCGCCGAGCAGCATGCCGCCCGACCCGGTGCCGTCTGCCCAGTCGCCGGTGAGGTGGATGCCGTTGTTCACGTTCCACTCGGCGCGGCATCCGATCATCTGCGAGTTCGCCGCGTTGCTGATCTCGAACCCGTTGGCACCACAGCCGATGGCTTGGCAGTCGACCATGGTGATGTCGGTCATGACCTGCACGTTGATGCCGTGCCAGCCGCAGTTGTCGACCATCACACGGTGCAGGCGCCAGCTGTACGGGAAGAACCCGCCGTTCTCCTGCGTGTTAATGCCGGCGCCGGTGACCTTGCGAATCGTCACGTCCCGTAGGCCGACGTTCTGAATGTTGCCGCGGGCCTGGATGCCGTCGATGCCCGGATCGGTCAGCGCCGACCCGTCGATCATGACGTTCAGGATGCGGTGCTCGGCGGAGATCGTGGAATAACCGCCCTCGATCTGGTCGAGGAACTCGATGACCGCGGTGCCGGTGAACGCCGCCAACGGCTTGATGTAGCAGGGCGGGTCGGTCAGGTTCACCACGGTCATGAGGTTCGTGTGCGTGCCCATGAGGGTGACTGCGGGCGGGATCGTCAGCGGCGCCGAGGTGCGGTATCCGCCGGCCGGAAGGTAGACGACGCCGCCCATCGGGCATGCGGCGAGCGCGGCCTGGATCGCCGCGGTGTCGTCGGTGACGTTGTCGCCCTTGGTGCCGTAGTCGCGCACGTTGAGCCAGTCGCGGACGGACCCGGCCTGGCTGTACCCGGAGGTGACGCTGTGCGCCTCGATCCAGAAGCGGTTGGCACCTCCGGCGTCGGCCCACATGCCGGTGACGTCGGGCGGTCCGAGGAACCGGGGGATGCCGCCGAACTCGTCGGTGACGACCTGTGTGGTCGGCAGGCCGCCCACGTCCTGGAGGTCGGTGTACTGGCTGCCCTCGGTGACCGCGTCCCACATGGTGACGGCCACGTTGGCGCCGACGCCCCACAGGCCGTCGGCGGGGCGCACGACGAAGTCTGCGGCGCCGGATCCGAATTCGTACCGTGGCACTTCAGCTCACCACCCAACTGACGCTCTCGGGGAGGACGAAATCACCGACGCCGATCGTCGGTTTCTGCGTGATCCAGGCCTGTCCGGGCTTGTCCGACGCCTTGGAGTAGAGGGTGATGCGGCCGATCTGCGCGCCCGTGATGTAGCACATTGCGTAGATGTTGCGGGTCGGGTGCCGGTAGGCGCTAGGGACGAGCAGCGGCAGGCGGGAGTCGGCGGTGTTGCCGAGCGTGGAACCCTTGCGGATCCACGTGCCGAGCCGCAGCGAGGCCGTGCCGTTGCGGACCTGCAGGATCGACTCGACGTCGATCTGCCAGGCCGCCAGCGGGGAGTCGACGCTGATTTCGCCGCTGTCCTCGTAGATCGCGTGCTTGGCCGCGCCGTCGTACAGCTGCAGGCGGCCAGTGTCGTGCTCCCATGTCACGTCGCCGGGCAGCGCGTTCGGGTCGGTGAGCGACGAGGAGATCGCCGGGCGGATCCGCGTGCCGATATACCGCTCGCCGCGCTGCACGGTGACGGACAGCGCGTTGGGCTGCACCGTGACGTTGGCCAGCAGCATTTCGAACGACGCGTACTCGTCGCCGGTGGTGAGGGTCGGCGGGCCCGCGCCGGGGGTGCCTGTCTTGACGACGGCGCGCACGGTCCACGTGCTGCGGCTGAGCCGCAGGACGACGCGGTCGACGCGGGCCTGGCCGGACGTGTTGGGGGTGATGGAGAGGGAGTCGCCGTCGGCGCCGGAGGTCCACGCGTGGCCGCGCACGGAGGCCCGCACGTTCGCCCGGATCGTGACGTTGAGCCCGGCGCCGGCCGTGACGACCTGCGCATCGGTGGGGTATCCGTCGACGCCGTTGTCGGAGAAGCGCCCGGCGATCTGCTCGTATTCGGCATCGGTCACCGCCCGGCTGTTGTGGTCCGGCGACGGCCAGGAGTCCTGAGCCACTGCTACCTCACTTCCAGTCGTCCGAGCCTGCGGGCCAGGTCTCGTACCGTGCGCACCGTGGCGCTCGTGGTGGTCTTGTCGGAGTTGCCGATCACAGCGGTGACCAGCTCGCCCTCGTCGGGGGTGGCCTCGAGGCGGATCGTCTGCACGAGGTCGGCGACCTCCAGCCCGGTGGGCAGCACGACAGTCACCTTGTCGCCGAGGCCGTAGTCGCGGCCGGCCTTCAGGTCCGCGGTGTCGACGGTCTCCGTGGCGAGGGAGGCCTGCGGGTTGTCGTCGCCGAACGCGAGCGTTCCGGCCTGCGTCAGCTCGCCCTTGCTGTCGTCCTTGCCGGACTCCTCGATGAGCTTCTCGACGCGGTACCAGTCCGCGGCGGCACCGGAGGTGACCTCGACGAACGCGCGCACGTTGGCCGGGGTCGCTTCCTCGGCCGGGTCGTTGCCGCCCTGGACCAGCTCGGACGTGGCCAGGGGCGCGCCCATGGTGAAGGCCAGCTTGCGCAGGTTGCCGAGCCCGTACGAGAACCGGGCGGTGGCGGTGAGGTCGGCGGGCTGGTAGACGCCGAACCGGATCTCGTCGCCGACCTGCCGTGTGCGAAACCCGAGGCCGTCGGTGGCGGCTACGGTCCGGCACGCGTCGAGGAGCGCCTCGAACCGCGTACTGACGGAGCGGGTGCCGCCGACGCCGGCCAGCGTGTCGAGGACCAGGCGCTCGATCCTGCGGACCGTGAGCGCGGTCGGCCCGCAGTTCTCCGACACCAACTGCCGGATGAGCTGCTCGGCATTGGTGTCGGTGATCTGCCGGACCACGTTGCTGGTCGTGGTCTGCGCTGAGAACGCCTTGGTCGGCTCGGGGTAGGTGAGGTATCCGGCGATGCGCGCGAGGTCGTCGGTGAACGTCACGGTGACCGTGCCGGGGCCGGGATCCTGGGTGAGGTCCCAGTTGTAGTCCTGCGGTTTCTCCATCGGGCCCGCGCACCAGATCGCGCCGTCCCGCACCAGCACCAGCCGGTTGCCGGGCTGCAGCAGCTCGATGTGCTGCGGCCACGCGGGCAGCGTCACGGCCCCGGAGGCGGGCGCGTTGAAGTTCAGGTCACAGGACAGCTTGGTCCACTTGGCGAGCGGGTCACCGATGAAGTTCAGGTTGCGGTCGGTGACCAGGAGTTGGACCGCCACGCGCCCACCTCCCTCACGCTGTCTCGTACTTGGGGTAATAGGTGAGGTCGACGGCCGAGCCGGGCCCGGCGCCGTCGAGCTGGAACGTCACGTCCGTGTCGCCGGGCGGCAGCGACCACAGGACAGCGGTCGGCCAGTTCAGCGCGCCGATCCAGTTGTCGGTGTCGCCGCCGGGTCCGCGGACCTGCGGCGGGTCGGTGGACACGGTGACGCTCTGCCCGGCGGTGAGGCCGGCGCCGATGTCGGACGGGTCGAGGGTGAAGGATTCGCCGGTGTCCTCGCGCGTGAACGTGATGCGGGTGGCGGGCCCGGTGATGGTCCACGTCGGCCACACGTCGACGTCGCTCGGGTTGGTGACCGTGGTGGCGCCGAGGACCTGCCCCGAGGACACCATCGGGTACGGGTCCAGGAAGTCGACGAGCACACCCGACTCACGGTGGATCGTGACCGGGACGGCATCGATCCAGTACGGGTCCTCGCACCACAGCGTGAGCACGGCCGAGTCCCAGGTGATGCCGGTGGCGGTCTGCCCGCGCCCGTCCCAGCCCTCTTGGTAGTGGACCGGGATGCGGCGCACGCTGCCCGACGGGCGGGCCACCTCGAGCAGGCCCGGCCCGTCGCGCAGGGTTCGCGTGAACGCCCGCGCGAGGGCCCGCCAGTTCGCCGTGAAGACGTTGTGGTCCTTGCCCTTGACGAGCAGCGGCCACACGATCGTGCGCGGCTGTGGCTGGACGTGCCGCAGCCTCGCCCCGCCGCGCGGGTGCGGGTCGGAGGTGAGCACGTAGGGGGCAGCGCCTAGGCCGCTGACGCCCTCGGCGAGGGTGTACCAGTCGGCCGACAGGTCGGTCATGGGCCACCGGGTGCCGGTGGGGTCGATGTACGTGATGGTCGCGTATCCGACCTCAGGCACCTCGATGGGTGGCGGGGTCTCGCCGCCCGGGTCCTCCGGGCCGATGACCTGGGGTGCTGCAATGACGGGCATCTACCGGGGCCTCCCCACGCGCTGCCGCGCCTCTTCCTGCCGCTGGATCAGATTCAGGTCCTTGGCGTCGATCACGCTGCTCCGCGGATACACGTTGTACGTGACCTGTTGTCCACCGCCTGTGGATGCTTGCGTGGACGGCGTAGCCGCGGGCCGCCCCGGAGCCGCCGCGCGGCCCGACGAAATCGGCAGCTTCCCCGAGTTGAGGTCCTCCATGAACTTGAGGCCGTACTTGGCCACGGACGCGGCCTTGACCATGTACTCGCCGTTCGAGCCCCACATCAAGATCGAGTCGGACGTCGCCGACCCGGGACCGCGCACCCTGCCCCCGTCGGGGTAACCGGGGATCGGCCCGCCGGAAGCGC
The DNA here is from genome assembly GCF_044453445.1 of Streptomyces sp. NPDC051684. Taxonomy (NCBI): domain Bacteria; kingdom Bacillati; phylum Actinomycetota; class Actinomycetes; order Kitasatosporales; family Streptomycetaceae; genus Streptomyces; species Streptomyces sp. NPDC051684. The sequence continues at coordinate 6,481 of NZ_JBITCS010000057.1, forward strand.
GCTTGAGCAGGCCACCCGCGTTCCCGAAGTTGTAGCCCGACGCGTACGGGCCGGGGGGCTTCTTGCCCATGGTGACGAACCGGGTCCGCTGCACCGTGGTGACGGTCACGGTCCGGTCCTTCAGGCTGGCGAGCGCGGACTTGGCGTTGCGCACCGCGCGCTCGAGCTGGGCAATGTCGCCCTTCATCGCCGAGCGCTTCGACGGCGGCACCGACTTGAGCGACGCCTTTGCGGCCCGCACCTTCTGCTCCAGGTCTTTCAGGTTTCCCTGGAGCTTGGAGAGCTTCGACGGCGGGACGGACTTGATGCCCCCCTTCGCCTTATTGATCTTGTCCTGAAGGTCGCGCATGTCGCCCTTGAGCATTGCCGTCTTGCTCGGCGTCTTCAGGATCTGCGCGGCGAGCGCCTGCGCCTGCTTCTTCGTGAGGCCCATCTGCATGGCCGTCTCGACCAGCTTGGCCCGGCCCCGCTCGTAAATGCCGATCGCCCCGGACCACGAGCCCGTCGCCTCACGGTTGGAGGCCGCGGCCTCGTCCGTCTTGGCCGCGAGGTCGGACAGGGCCTGCGCAGCGTTGCGCTGCTTCTCCGTGTTGAGGGAGAGCTTGCCGCCCTGCATCGAGAGGACACCGGCGTTCTCGCGGCCGGCCTTGGTCGCCGCGTCGATGGCCGCCTCGAACCCGATCATCCCGCCCAGCCCAGCGCGCTGCACGTCATTGAGGGCCTGGATGCTCTGACGCAGCCCGTCCGCGGACTGCTTCTGCTCTGCGAGGGCCGCCTGCGTCTGCTGCGCCTGCTGCCCGAACAGGCCCATCGACTGCGCGGCGAGTTCCTGTTCCAGGCGCTGCCCGGCGAGGGCCGACTTGTAGTCGTCGAGCTGCGCGCGGACTTCCTTCGCCGAGTACCCCTGCTTGCGCATACTGGCGATGACGTTGTCCAGGGCCTGCGCCGCGAGGTCTGCCTTGCCCCCGGTCACCATGTTGGCCAGGGCCTTGTCGACGCCGTCGAGCGCTTCCTTGGCGTTCTTCACCGGCGTCGAATCCATGCCGATCAGCCCGGTCAGGAACTGCTGCGTCTTGTCCAGGTTGCTGGGCCGGGCCAGGGTGCCGAGCGCGTCGGCGAGCCCGCTCAGGTCCGTGCCAAACGCGCGGGCGGCCTCGCCCGACACCTTGCCCGTACGCGCCAGTTCGCCCATCGACGTCGTCAGTTTGTCGACGTCCGGTGCCGCCTTCTGGCCACGCTCCGACAGTGAGCCGAGCGCGATCAGCAGCAGGCCGATACCGGTGCCGGCCATCGCCAGCTTCGCGCCCTTGGACAGTCCGCCGATCGCCGCCGTCACGCCGCGGATCGGCCCCGGCGCGGCCGCGGCCGCAGTGCGCATCGCGGACACCTGCAGGCCCAGCGACAGCATCGCCGCGCGCGCCGCATCCATACCGACCGACGCGAGGCGCACCGCCTTGATGGCGATGGCCAGCTGCAGCAGCCCGGCAATGGCGTCGGGCGGGACCGCCGACACGATCCCGGACAGCGCGTTGACGACGTCGAGCATGCCAACGCCGACGTCGGACCCGGCCTGCAGCACGTGCAGCAGGGCGTCCCCGACGTTCTGCAGGGTGTCCCACACCGCGGGCCCGTTGGCGCGCGCGTAGTCGAGGAACTGCTGGATACCGCCGCCTACCTGCCCGGCGTCGGCCTTGGCCAGGAACTCGTTCAGCTTGCTCACCGAACGGGTCATCGTGCGGTCGGAGAAGTCGGTGAACTTGCGGGTCAGCCCGTCGAACCCCGGGGTGGAGATCGCCCCGCCCACCATGGTGATGAGCCGGTCGAACTGCGTCGACGCGCTCTTGACGAGCCCGGACGTCTTGGGCAGCAGCGCGTTGGCGACCGCGACGCCCTTGGTGAACGGGCCCATCACGTCGCCGGACAGGCTGTCGGACCACTCCTTGTAGTTGTCGCGCAGCAGGCCGACCGCGACCGCCGCCTCGCGGGTCGCCGGCGGCAGCGCAGCGAGCGCCTGCTGGTACTCGCCCTGTGCCTTGACCGCCTCCGCCGAGTTCTTCCCCGACGTCCGTACGGCTTCCTTGTACTTGTCCTGCGCCTGGACGGCCTCGCCGAGCGCCTTGACCTGCGGGCCGAGCGCGAGCCCGTACGCGGCCGCCGCCACGGCCACGGCACCGAACTGCGTAGCGACCTGCGCCGCGGCCCCGGCGAGCGCCGCCGAGGCCGGGATCGCCGCGGGCGCCAGAGAGATCAGGTTGGACTTGAGCTTCTCGCCGAGCTTCTCGGCCGCGTCCGAGACGGACGTGAACGAGGTGCGGCTGCCGGCCACCGTGCGGTCGAGGCGGCGGTGCGCGTCCGCCGTACTGACGAGGGTGCCCTGCAGGTTGCGCAGGTTGCCGTTCGCGTCGACGCTCAGGTTCGCGAGCCGAAGCCGCAGCCGGTCGGCGGAACTGCCCGCCCCGTTCAGGACGCGGGACAGTTCGTCACGGCCGGTGAGGGTGAAGGAGAGACGGTCAGCCACCAGCCACCTCCCCTCGAGGGCGCGCGTTAGCGCGTGGCGGTGTGGCGGTTGATCCAGGCGACCGCCGACTCAAGGTCAGCGGCCGACAGGTTCTCGATCTCCCACGGGCGAATGTGCAGGTAGTGCGCGAGCAGCCACCGGTATTCGAGGATCAGACCTCGGAGGCCTCCAGGCCCTTTACCAAGTGGCCTTTTCCCAGAGCGTCGAGCGCGGCGTCGACGTCGCTCTGCGCGTGGGCGAGCTTGCGCAGGTGCGGCAGCATCGCGTCGACCGCGGCGTCCTCGTTGTTGGCGAGCGCCTCGGTGACGAGGGACTCCAGGACATCATCGATCTCGGCCCGCTCGATGCGCGCGGACAGGCGCCGCCGCCATCCGGGCACGTCGAACTCGGAGAACTTCAGGTCCTTGTCGGCGCGGCGGCGGAACGCCCACAGCACCGCGCGCATGGACGTGGGGTCCTGCGCGCGCAGCTGGTCCTCGATCTCCCGCCACGAGGTCCCGTTCATGACCTCCTCGATGTCGGCCGACTCGATCGCCGACAGGTCGTCGGTGGACACCTGCTCGCTGGTGCCGTCGTCATGGCGGTACGTAACGATCACGGAATCTGCTCCTACTCCAGGTCGCGGCGCACGTCGTCCGTGATCCGCTCAATCTCTCGGGTCATGCGGGGCATGCCCTCCCGGACGGTGCGCGACCACCATCCGGTCGGCCGCGCCCACTGCGTCGACCACCGCTTGCGGTTGCCGAACACCGGGTGGCGCACCCTGCCCTCGTCGATGACCCACGGCATGTTCTTCAGGTCGCGCGGCAGGCGCCCCTTGTCCATCCACACGCGCGCGCCGGGACTGGCCCCGGAGCGGACGCTGATACGGACCCCGCCCGCGAGCGTCGCCCGCAGAGGCCGTGTGGTGGGCGAGGGGCCGCCGCGCTTCTTGCGTCCCGAGCCCGGCAGCTGCACCGTGCGGATCGCCTGCTGCAGATCCTTGTGCAGCGGCTCGGCGGCCCGCCGGATCCTGCGCGACAGGTTGCGCTGCAGCCGCGGCCCGCCGGCCGCCCGCATCTTCCGGGACAGCTCAAGGAGTTGCCCGGTGCCGAGGATCCGTACCGAGCTGGCCACGGCTCAGGCCGAGGCCGGGATAGAGACGTTCTCGGCGGGCTCGGACGTGATGGCGAACTGGCACATGATCTGTGCCGCGTTGTCCAGCTCACGCACCTTGGCCTGCGAGGTCACCGTGCACGGGTAAACGTCCATGGTCTGCGTCGGCACGTCGCCCTCGTCCATCCACACCACGAAACCGGACGCCTCGCGCACCAGCAGCGTGCGGACGTCGTCGCCGTCCTTGGACGCCCAGAACGTCAGCGACGAGTCGTCGGCCGTGATCTCGCCGCCGACCACCGGCGTGAACCGGGAACCGAGCGCGGGCGTGGCCACGGTCTCGGACGTGGTCTGCCACCCGTCCATCGCGCCCGTCTCCGCCTCGAGGGCGGTACCGGCGCTCAGCTCCGATCGCGTCGGGCTGTTCTTGTTCGCGATCGTCGGCACCCACAGCACGCGGGTGACACCGCGACGGTAGTAGCGGGTGGACGCCTGAATCGGAGTCGCCATGTCAGTCCTCTTCCTCCTCGAGCGGGCGGCCCTGTGCCGCGGCCGCCGTTTCCACCGGGCTGCCGTCGTCGTTGACGACCACCCAGCCCGCGCGCTTGTACGCCTTGACCTGAATCGGCTGCACCCAGACGTCCTGATCAGGGAGTTCCGGGTGAGCCATCCGCACCAGTTCCACGGGCGGTCTCCTTACGTGAAGGCGCGCCCGGCGAGCTGCAGCAGCAGCCGCACTTGCACGCCGTTGCTGGTCTGTTCCTGCACGAGCTGCGTGCTGCCGATCGCGACCTCGGCCGACCGCATGCCGAGCGACGGGTCCGCGCCGAGCAGCTGCTCGACCGGGGCCGCGATCTCGTACGCGCGCTGCCGGGCGGCCCGCACGTCGGTGTCGCCGCGCATCACGATGACGGCGACGACGAGCTGCAGCTGTTCCTCGCGGTCGGTGCCGAGCGTCGCCCACCCGCCGGACGTCTGCCCGGCCTCGAACTCGCCCTCGGGGTTGCCGTCGAACCCGACGATCAGCCACTCGCGGGCGTCGCTGTCGGTGACCTGCGGCCCGTCCGTCACCATCACCCCGGCCAGGCCGGGCTCAGCCCCAGCACGGGCCGCCACTGCATCGATCAGTTCCGGGAGACGAGACGCCATCACGCCACCCCCGGAGGCAACTTGAACGGTTCGAGCAGCTCGCGGACGCGGTTGGGGACCGCGTAGCCGAGGCCGGGCACGACCTCGGTGACGCTGTAGTCGTCGCCCCCGGCGAGCACGGGCCCGCGGCTCGCGGTCTGCGTGCGCCACAGGTGTTGCAGCAGCATGCGGGCGGCGAGGTTGATGGTGGGCGGCACGGCGCCGCGGCCGGCCGTGTACGTGACGGTCCAGGGACCGCCATGGAACCGGCCGCCGTTGCGGCGCCGCACGACGCCGGTGGCGCCGTCGAGGTGCAGCTGCGCGACGTCGAGCCCGGCGCCGTGGTCCAGCTGCGGGGTGACGGACACGAGCGCGAGAGCGGGCGTCTTGAGCAGGCACAGCGTGCTGCCGTTGCCGTCGATCGTCTCGGTGATCTCGCGTTCCTCGACGACGCCCACCACGTTCTCGATGACCGCGGTCAGCCCCTCGATGTACGCCTGCAGCTCGAGGTTGCTGCCGTCGCCCGTGAGGTTGAGCTGCTGCTTGGCCTCGTCCAAGTCGATGAGCGCCACGCCGCTACTCCTCGGTGCGGGTCTCGGGCCGCTTGGCCCGGCCGCCGCCGCGCGAGCGCGGCGTTGCCTTCTCGGCACGCGCCGGCGCCTTGGGCTCCTCGACCAGGACGGCGCGCTCGCCGTCCGCCCACGCCGCGGCGGTGGCTTCGTCGACGTCGACGACCTGCCCGCGCCGCCACGAAAAGTTCAGTCCGCCCACGGACTTGAGGACTCGGATGCGGGGCATCGGTCCCTCCCTTCCCTGCAGGGCGGCCCCCGGCAGTACGCCGGGGGCCGCGTGCGGACAGATCAGGCCGCGGCGCCGTGCTCGAACACGCGGAAGGCACTGGCGTCGTCGGGCTTGGCGTCCAGGCGCAGGAAGCCGAAGAACCCGACCTGGAGGAAGTCGGCGTACCGCTCGTCGAGGCGGACCATCTGCCCACCCGCCACCTGCCGCACCACGTACGCGGCCTTGATGTCGCCGAACCCGATGCTCTTGGCGTCGGGCGCCGGGGCCGGGATCCCGTTGTCCAGCAGGACCGGCGAGCCGAGCAGCGTCGATGCCACACCGGCCTGCAGCGACGGCTCCCACAGCGGGCGGTTCTGGCCATCGACCAGCTTCCTGACCATCTTCAGCGCGCCGTCCGACATCGCCCACCGGGCGTTGCCGCGATACGCGATGTCGACGGAGTGCTGCAGGTCCACGAGGTCGTCGTAGGTGACGGCCGCGGCCGCGGACACGCCGCCGGTGACACCGGCGGTGGCGTTGGTGAACAGGCCCTCGGGCTGGTTCGTGCCCGTACCGGTCGCCAGGTGCGCGGCGACCGCGCGGCCAATGCGCTCGCCCAGCTTCGCCGTCAGCCACGACTCGATGTTGAACACGTTGTCCTGCACGAGCTGCAGCGACAGCCGCACGAGCTTGGACGTGTAGAGGTACGCGCCGAGCGTCTTCTGCCCGAACGCCACGTCCTGCTCGGTGATCTGCGTGTTCTCGGCGAGGATCGCGCCGACGTTGTTCGTGTCGTTCGACGTCGGCCAGTTCAGATCGTTGCCGGACCCGGTCGTGATGACGTTGGCCGCGCCGAGCAGACCGCCGTACGCCTTCATGGTCTCGGTGATCTTGTTCAGGGTCTCGGTCGGGATGAGGTATCCGCCGGCCGTGCCCGGGTCCGTCGCACCGGCGCGGATCTCCGAGTGGTTCGACATGAGCAGCTCGCGCTGCTCGTTGGTCAGGCGGGCCATGCCGCGCCGGGTGTACGCGGAGAACGCATCCCGGTAGGCGGCCTCGGCCTGCTCGGCGCGGTCCTCGCCGCCCTCGCGGTCGCCGCCGGTCACGACGACCTCGGAGCGCTGCACGGCGTCCATGCGGGCCGCGCGCTCCATGCGCTCGATGTCGCCGGACAGCTCGGACAGCTCGGCCTCGGCGCGGTCCCACTTCTCGCGCTCCTCGGCCGAGAGCGTCTCGCGGCCCTCGCCGTCGGCGCGCTGCTGGATCTCCTGCATCTGGGACCAGACGTTGGCCCGCTTCTCGATCGCCCGGGTGAGCAGAGTGGTGGTCATGGTGGCGGTGTCCTTTCACGGCACGCCAGACAGCCCCCACGGCGGACGCCGGAGGGCTGACGGAAGGTGGATAGGGATTACGTGCGCGGGAGCCCGTAGCGGGCGGCCAGCGCGTTCATGCGCATCGACAGCGGCAGACGTGCCGGCTGAGTGGACACCGCCGGCTCAACTGGCTTCTGCTCGTCGCGAGTGGACTCTCCCGGCTCGCGGTCGATGTGCACGAGGTCGAGCAGCTCGGGCCTGTGCCGGGCGGCGGCCTCGACCGCGGCGTAGTCGCCGCGCCGATCCAGCGCCCGGGCCACGGCCTTCAGCTCGGCCTCGGTCTCGGGGTAGGCAGGGAACGTCACCGCGGACACCTCGATCAGGCGCACCTCGCGGATCACGCGGACCTCGACGTCGACCGGATCGGCGCCCTCGACCTCGATGGACTCCGTGTTCCACTCGTCCTTGATGACGTAGAAACCGAAGCTCATCCCGGTGATGTTGCCGTTCCTGAGGTTCGCCTGCAGGTCACGCACGTACGACAGCTCGCCGTCCAGGGCAGAGTCGACGGCCAGGCCGCGCTCGTCCTCGGACAGCGACAGGGTGCCGGCCGACATGCGCGACACGACGTAGTACGAATCGTGGTCGATCAGCATGCGGGCGTCGGCCTCGGCGAGCGTCTTGGAGAACGCCCCCTCGGCGATCTCCTCATAGAACCCCCACCGGAGCGGGTTCCCGATCGCCGTACGGGAGTTGAACACCGAGGCGTACCCGGAGAACCGGGGCTCGGCGCCATCGGCGCGGATCGTCACCCCCGCCTCGCCGAGCGCCAGGTGGCGCCTCTCAGCGCTCGTCGTCATCGTCGGCATGGTCGCCTCCTTGTGCCTCGTGTTCGGCCAGCAGGCGGCGAGCCTCGGCCATGAGCGCGGCCGCGCGCACCGGCGCCGGCGCATCGTCGGGCGCGAGCGGGTTCGACCCGAGCGGCGCCATGTAGGTGGGCTGCAGATAGGTGTTGCCCTCGGGCCCCGGGATCGGGGGAAGTTCCTCGAGGGAGCGGATGTCGTTGGCGGACATGACGCCCGTGTCGCGCATCGCCCGGTAGAACGTGGCGCGCGACGAGCTGTCGCCGCGGAGCAGGCCCTGCAGCCGGTAGTGCGCGTACTCGCCGGGCGGCAGCAGCTCCTTGGTGATGCGCTGCTCGGTCGGCGACAGCCACGTGGGGCCGAGGTCGAACGTCACCCAGCCCTGTGCCTGCTGCTCCAGGCCAGTGCCCCACGACGTGCTCTTGGCGGTCTCGGACAGCAGGAACAGCGGGACGCCGAACATGCGGCTGATCTCGGAGACCTGGAACTCGCGGGACTCCAGGAACTGCGCGTCCTTGAACGGCATTGTCACCGGGTGGAACGAGGCGCCGCTGTCCAACACCGCCACTTCGTGGGCGTTCTCGATGCCGCCGGCCTTGGCCTGCCACCGTGCCTTCAAGGCCTGCGCCTGCTCGGCCTCCAGGCGCTGCTCGGTCTGCAGCACGCCGGACACCATGTTGCCGCGGCCGAACAGCTTGGCCGCGCCCAGCTCGGCGGCCTGCGCCAGCCCGATTCCGTTCCGGGCCAGCGCGACCGGCGACAGACCTTTCAGCCCGTCGTAGCCCAGCCCCGGCAGGTGCAGCAGCTCGCGCGGCGTGAACCGGTGCACCTCGCCCCAGTCGTCCGTCGCATAGAAGAACTTCCCCGACGGGTTCCCGGCGCTCGGCCGCTCACGGTCGACAGACACCCGGTCCGGGCTGATTGGCCACAACTCCCTGACCTGCTGCGACATCGGAGAGCGCACCTTCTGCAGGTACGCGTTGCCCCAAAGCACCTTGTGCACGTACGCCAGGCGCCACAGCTCGAGCGGCGTCAGCTCCGGGTGCGGGTCCTTCAGCAGCGGCGCCTCGGTGCGGTCCTTCGTCCCGTCCTTGTAGCTGTGCAGCGGCAGCGCCGCGGACACGCCAGCGATGACAACGACCGACCGCCACACTGTCGGCATGTAGAGCGACGTCTCCTCCGACACCTGCACACCGGCCTCGGACCGCGCACCGCCGAACCAGTCGAGCAGGGTAGACGAGGTGAGCGGCACCGCCGGATTCTCCAGAGACGAGCGCCGCTCGAACAGACCGAACAGGCTCATGAACCAGGCTCCTTACGGTGCGTGGCCGAGGGCACGGCCAGCTTCTGCTCGACGGCCACGACGCCCAGCAGGCCGCCCAGGATGAGCGCTGCGGGCACGTAGATCGCCGCGACGCCGTACAGCACGGCAAGGACGCACACGACCTCCACCACGGTCAGCAGCACGGTTCTCACCACAGGTTCGGCACCCCCTCGTCCTCGACCTCGACGCCGAGGCCCCACTTGGCGAGCGTCACCGCGACCAGCGGAGAGATGTCCACCGACACGATCCGGCGGGCCCACGCCCATGCGTCGCCCAACGGGCGCTTCTGCGCGCCCGCGAGAGCCGCGGCGAGCGGAGCCTGGTCCAGGTGCGACAGGTTCTGTTCCGTCACGGCGTCGTAGAACTGGCCACACGCCGCGGCGACTTCACGGGCCTTGGGCTGCACGACCTCGATGCCGAGGCGGTCCTCCAGGTCGGAGATGAGCGATCCGGCCGGGCCGCCGCCGTCGATGACCCAGCAGCGCGGCTTGTGCCGCTCGTGCAGCTCCACAGCCCGCTCGAGGATCCAGCCCGTACCGGGCCGGTGGTCGATGACCTCGACGTGTGTTCCACCCCGCCAGGGGCCAGCCACGGCGATGGCCGCGTGCGAGCGCTCGGGCGTCATGTCGATGCAGAACACCAGCTCGTCGCCGGGCGTCGAGTCGGCGGCCGCCAGCGCCCGCCACGCGTCCTCCGCGATGACCTGCCACGTGTCCGCCGAGTCCGACGGGTAGTCGCCGACGCCGAGCCGCTCACGCTCAAAGATGCCGCCGCTGCCCAGACTTGCGCGCTCGTTGCGCACGAACTCCGGTGTGATCAGGATGCCAAGCGACGGGTTCGCTTTGGCCCACGTAGCGACGTCGCTGGGATCGTCATGGTCGGTGCACGCCGGGCCGCATTCGTCCCTGTGCGGGTCCACTGACCACTCGAAGTAGGCGAGGCTCGGGTCCGGCGTACCGGACTCCAGAGCGGCCTCACAGCGGCGACGCAGACGGGCCAGCTGCACGGACGGGTGGCCGATCCCTGCCGAACCGAGGTACCAGATCTGCGGGTTGGGGACGGCCGACAACGTCGGCATCAGGGCGCCCATGGCGTCGTCGCCGAGGATCATGTCCTCGTCGAGGATGATGCAGTCCCCGGTGAAGCCACGGGCCGTGGCTCCCGAGCGAGCAAGGAAGTGCAGCTTCTGCCCGTTGACCAGCTCGATGCTTGTCTCGGTGGTGTTGTTCAGGATCCGCTTGACGCGCTTACTCAGCGACGGCGTGCCGAGGATCAGGGAACGGATCCGCTCGAACCCCACCCTGGCCGTCTTGAACTCGTGCGCCGAGTGGAGGATGACGCGCTCGCCGAGCAGGAACAGCCCGGCCAACTCCCTCGCTTCGATGATCGCGCCCTTGCCGTTCTGGCGCGCCACGTTCACCGCGACCTCGAACGCGGCCCATTGCCCGTCGGCGCGCTCGCGCAGCCCGATGTCAAGGACGCGCTGTTGCCACGGGAACAACTCAAGGCCCGCCAGCTTGGCCAGCTCGACAGCCTCACGCCCGGCAGACGACAGCCACTCGGACGGCACGGTGGACAGTCGCGGCGTCTGCACGCCCTCGATCACGTCAGGTTCGGCGAGCACGGACACGGCGCTCCACCCCCTCTTGCAGCAGCTGGTCGACGTCGTCGTCCTCGACCTTGACCGGAGCGAGCTTCCGGAGGGTCTCCATCACCGTGCGTAGCTCGCGCCCGGTGTTCGCGAGGGCGGTCGCGTTGCCGCCCTTGTCCATGATCGCGGCGAGCGTGAGCGCTAGTTGCACCAGACCGGGGGCGATATCGCGGACGCCGAGAAGATCGACTTCGACGGCGATCGCGCTCTCATTCCCGAACATGATCACCCCCGGCGGTCACAGAGCGTCACGTAACGGAGGGTGACGGGCGCCGCTAAATCGCTAGCGCTCGCTTCGGCGGATTAGCGAGTACGGGCCCCGTGTGTACAGCCGACGAACAAGGGCGTTTGGGTCGCCCGGTCAATCGCTGAACTTCTGATCCACTCTCCCCCGTCGCGCGGTTCGATCGGCTTGCGAACCTTGATCGTTTCCACTTTTCGATCTTCGTTCATCGAGCCATGACGCTGCGTGCTCGGCCGCCGCGACGTGCTGTCACCACGACCGCGAGGCCTGCGGCATGCCCGATGGTCGGGCCCCACGCCGTGCCCGGTACCACCGGGTCGCCACCCTCTGCATGGCCGGTGACCGCATGGCCTGGATGCGGGCCATCACGGTGGACTCGCCAGGGTCGACAGTGATCACGCGCGCTTCGAGTCGCTTGTACTTGGCCATGGCCTTGGGGCTCGGCATGGTGTGGATCAGGTAGACGTCGAGGCGGTCCAGGTGCTGGGTGGCCTCGTCGATGGCTGCGTATCGGGCGCGCTGGGCGACGCGTTGCTGCAGCTCGCCGTGGTTCCAGTGCGGTGCGCCTGGTCCGGTGAGCGCGATGGTGATGCGGTCCAGGTCGATGACGATGTCCTCGGGCCCGGCGTGCGCCTCGATCCAACTACTCTTGCCCGCGGCCGGCGGTCCGGTCACGACGAACAGCACGGCTCGTCACCACCTTCGTGATGCCCGCTGTGGCTGGCGTGCGGGTGTGCGGTTGCCCTTGGCGCTGTTGCACCGGCGATGCGCTGCCCTCGCGTTGGCCGGGTCGAGCAGGTCGCCACCGCGTGACAGCGGCTGCTCGTGGTCGAGGGTGAAGGACAGCGGGTGCCGAGCGTCCAGGCCGTAGTCGATGTTGTGGCCGCAGAGCCAGCACGGCAGGCGTTGCGAGCGGAGCCAGGCGGTGAGCCGGATGTAGGGGCGCCCGGTGCGGGGGTTGCCGGCCACGGGCGCCACCTCCGGTCAGTCGTCGCCGAGGACCTCGGCGCGCGCTCGGTCGGCCTTGCGGTTGAGCGCGGTGGTCATCCTGAACACGGTGAAGGTGAGCAGCAGGAACACGACGACGAGCAGCACCTGCGTGATCACGGAGACCACGGCGATGTTGCGTGTGGCGCTCGCGATGATGGCGGCGATGCCGATGCCTGCGGCCCAGCCGAGCCAGAGTTTGACCTTCTCGGCTCTCACGGCGGACTGGATCTCTCGGTAGCTGGCCATGGTTCCCCCCAGGGCTGTGTGTGTCTGAGGGGCCATGATGCGGGCTGTGCGGCCGGTGGGGAAGCGGCGCAGGTGGTGGGGCAGTTGGGCAGCAGCGCGGGCGGGTTGCCCTCTCCCGCGCCACCGGCCGTGACCCGGTCTCCGCGCTGCTGCCCGGACACGCCGAAGCCCCCGCCGGGGGGAACCGTTGCGGGGGCTTCGTCGTGCGTCTGTGGTGCCGATTCGAGGCACAGTTGTTCACCGAGATCGTGACACCGGCCTGACCTGCAGTCAAGCGGCGTTGGCGGTGTCGCGCTGTGCGGCGTAAGTCTGGACGTCGGCGAGGACGAACCAGCGCTGCCGTGGCGTCGAGCCGGGGGCCGGCCGGAGGTGGCCGCGGCGTACGAGCTGGCGGACGCCACCGAGGCTGATGTCGAGGGCGGTGGCGGTCTGGTGGGCGGTGAGGTAGCCGGGGCGCAACAGCTGTGACTCCATCGCTCCATGATGCGGCAGGGGCCGGTCAGTCGAGCGGGACCTCAACCTCTTTGATCTTGCCGCTGGTCGACAGCTCAGCACGTACCGGGCTGTCGCCGGAGACTCCGGCGCGCTCGGCGGCCTTCACGAACGCGGACAGCTCATCGAGCGTCAGATCCTTGTCTTCACCCACGAACCTCAGTGCGGCAGGCATGGGCTCATGATGACGCAGGCAGGCCCCGCCGCGGGAGAGTGCGGCGGGGCCAACTACCGGGCGTTACCCGGCGCGCAGGTTCCGGTGTGGCGGCGTTACCGCTGTGGCGTACCCGGGACCGGCTTCTCCTCCACCGGGTAGTAGCCGCCCTGTGAGGCCCGGTACTCGGTGGCGTTCTCCGTGTCGGTCTCCGCTCGCTCCGGGTCCCTGATCGGCATGTCGTTGTTCAGTGCCATGATGGCGCTCCTGTCTCGTACGGGATGGGAACCGGGGCGGCCGATCTGCTTGGCGGTAGGGCGGCCGCCCCGGGGCTTGTGGGTCAGCGCTTGCGGCGCTTCCGGTTCTGCTCGGCGCCGTCGAAGAACCGGCCTACGAGGGTGCCGACTTGGGTTCGGCGCTGCTCGGTCTCGGCGGCGTCGCGGACGACGGTCCCGGCCTGGCCGATGGCCTCTACACTCAACCCCTTCTGAGGGGGGTCCTCTTGGCCGTTGTTGGCGTTGGTGTTGTTGGCTGACCTGCAGCAACAACCGTCGCCGTGTTCATCGTTCGGCTCGGGGGGAGCGGGCGGGATGTCCTCGTGGTGGACTCCCGGGCCGTTGCCCGTGGGGGTGCGCACACCCGGGCGGACACGGATGCCCTCGGCCTTGAGGATCTTGCGGACGGTCTTGGTGTCCTCCGTGCGGAGCTGCTTCCGCAGCGCGGTCAACAGCACGCTGTTGCCACCCGTGCCGAGCGTGCGTAGTGCCTCGGCCACGTCCGGCGCCTCCTGCTCGTCGGGCTCGGCGTCGTCGGTGCCGCGGCGCTTGCGGGCCCACGCGACGGAGCGCTGCCCGACCACGGTCACGATCGATCCGGCGGCGGCGTAAGCGACGTAGGGGAACGCGGTCACGATGGCGCGGACGATCATCACGGCGGCCGCGGCGAGGATGAGCGCGACGACGGCGCCCGCGATGCGGCTCGGTGGCGCGTCGTCCTCGGCGGCCTCGGGCTCGATGTCCGGCTCGGTGGTGTCGTCGCTCATGCCACGGCCCCGTACACGGTGTCGCCGAGCCAGTTGACGGCCTGGGCGATGGGGACGGCGGCGAGGCCGGCCACGCCCGCGCTGGTGCCGAGGCAGATGCCGCACCAGGCGCCCATCTTCAGGTCGCGGCCGCGCTTGGACTTCTTGATCGCGACGACGATCGCGACGGTGAGGATGAGGACGATGCCGCCGCCGGTCTGGGTGAGCGGGATGTAGGCGGCGCCCGACGAGTGCTGTCCGGTCTGCCCGCCTACGCCCCAGACGAGGGCGACGTCGCCGAGCCAGTTCGTGATCCACAGGGCGGTCTTGGCGACCCAGCCGATCAGGCCGCCGACGCCGAGGGTGACGAGGACGCCGTAGGCCCACGCGAAGAGGAACGGGAGCAGCTGGCCAGCCTGGCGCAGCGGGTCGTTGCGGAGCGTCTTAGAGCCGGGCCACCAGCGCACGAGGGTGGCGACGAGGATGCAGATACCGATGGTGACGCCGCCGAGGGTCACGTAGGTCATGAGGGTCCTAGCGGAGGATGGCCACGCCGAGCGCGGCGATGGTGACGATGAAGGCGACAGTCCCGGTGATGCGGGGGACGTCGGGGAGCGCGACGGCGCAGAGGCCGAGGAACGCGACCAGCACGGCGATCGGGAAGAGGATCGCGAGCACGGCGTCTACTCGATGACCGGGTGGCCGGCGAAGTAGTCGGCCCACGACCACGGTTCGTGGGCCGGGGCGGGCTCGTAGCCGGGCGGCAGGTCATCGCCGGGCGGGAGCGCGGGCAGCTGCTCGTCGGCGTTGAGCGCGGGCTGCGTCATGAGGTCACCTCGGCCTCGCGCGGCTTGGCGTCCTCGGTGAACCAGTTACGTCCCCGGTCGTCCTTGCTGTGGACGTCGATGCGTCCTGCGTGGACCCAGCTACGGACGGTGGACGGGTCGACGCCGAACCTCTGGGCGACCTCTGCGGTGGTGAGCAGGACGGGAGGCGGCGACGGGCGCTCGGCGGCGTCCCGGTCGTCCTCGTCGCCGTCCTGGCCGTCCTGCTCGTCGCGCGCGGGCGGCGCGACGATCGGCAGCAGCACCGCGTTGTCGGGGACGACTGACGAGGCGTCGGGGACGCTCGGGACGTCTGGGGTCTCGGTGGCGTCCTCGGCGTCCTGGTGCGTGGCGGGCGGAGTCGCTGCGAGGTGCAGCAGGTGCCCGACGACCGCCGGGGGCACGAGCGACGTGACGGCGACGAGCCACGCCTGGGACGCGGCGAGGTGTCCGGTGCCGATGAGGTGGGACACGACCTGTGCGGCCATGGCGAGGCCGAGGGCGAGGCAGGCGCCGAGGATCGCGGACCAGCGGCCGCGGTCGCCGCTGCGGCGGGTGGAGGCGACGGCGGCCGCGATGCCGGCGTACGCGGAGAGGACCACCGGCATGCCGTAGGCGAACTGTTCTGACCAGCCTGCGGCGCGAGCCAGGTGGTATTCGCCGGGGGCGCACATGAGGAGTGCGACGGCGAGTACGACGGGGCGGCCACCGGCGGTGAGTCCGCGTACCCAGAGGGGCGGAATGGGCCGGTCAGGGCTGAGGTGGGTGGGCCGGAAGATCCGGCGCAGGACGCCACGCGGGCGCCTGGGCATGGCACGATGAGCCATAGCCGTCTCCTTGCTGTGATCAAGGTTGGCGGTCAGGCCCTCGTTCGGTGTTACCAGCACCGGCGGGGGCCGTTCTGTTTGTGGTTGTACGGGTCAGCTTGGCACAAGATCAGCCCTTACGCCACGCTTTGTTGTGATTCTCTCGCGTCAACTCGCCAGCGCCCCGGGGGCGTTGGCGGCGTCCTGCTGGGCGCGAGCGAGGGCGAGCGCGCGGGACGGCGGCCATGTCGAGCCGCACCACCGGCAGGTGACGGTGCCCTCGCCGGGACGCCGGGACAGGACGGCACCGCAGCGGGCGTCCTCGGCGTCCACGACGGTCGGGCACTCCCCCATGCGGACGGGACGCTCGGCTGGGTCGATGGGGTCCACGATCGAGGAGACGTCGCGTTCGAGGCCGCGGACCTCGGCGGCCATGTCGCCGGCCATCGGCCAACTGGACGCGATCCACTCCATGTTGATCGAGAGGGCGCGGGCGGCGACGACGATGCGCCGGCCGATGTCGTGCTCGATGACGGGCTGTCCCCATCCGCGGTCTGCCTGCATGGCGGCGCGCCAGTCCTCGAGGACACCGACGATGCCGCCGGGCCCGCGGAGGCTGAACGGGGCCTCGGCGACGGGCAGGGGCGCCTCGGTGCGCCCGCCGGACCGGACGCCCTCGGCGGGGCCGGTGACGGCGGGCTGCAGGAACGCGCCGAGGGCCGTGTACCAGCGGGGCGCGTTGTCGAGGCGGCGGGCGGTGGCGAGGGTGCAGCCGGGGCACAGGTAGCCGTGCTCGATGTTCCGCTCGCACAGGCCGCAGACGTTCATGTGGTGCTACTTCCGTCGTGCCGCGCGGGCGAGGGCGCGGCGGGTGGCTCGGTTGGGCGTCGGGGCGGGCACGCGGTCGGCGGCCCGCTCGTCGCGGGTGGTGCTCGTGGCCGAGGCGGTGCCAAGACTGGGCAGGGCGGCGAGGTCGTCGTCGGCGATGACGTGCTCCTCGTCCCACACGGCGTGGGTGTCCCACGTGACCCCAGGGCGGGGGGTGCGCTCGCCGCGGGGCGTGCTGCTCGGGCCGGTCATGCGGCCCACCTCGCGATCACGCACTGCTCGTCGTGCTCGGCGCCCCGGGAGACGAGCCACGTCTCGCAGCAGGCGGCATCGAACGCGGCCTCGTCCTGGGCGGCGACGGCGCCCACGGGGATGTGGCGGATGCGGGCGACGCTGTGGCCCCACACCCAGCCGAGCGAGAGGGCGAGCAGGGCGACGAGTAGGTAGGTCATCGGCTGATCCTTCGGTGGATGGCGCGAGCGAGGGCGATGCCCGCGGCGGTGGCGAGGACGGCGGCGCCGATGGTCCAGGCGAGCGCGCCGTAGAGGACGGTGAGGAACGCGTCGGACAGGGCGATCACGGCTGCTGCGCCTCGGCCGCCAGAGTTCGGATGGCAGCGGCGACGGACTGCACGGCGTCGCGTACCTCGCGGCTGCTCCACTCCTCGGGCCAGGCGTCGCCGTCCTCGCCGCCGCCGTGGCGCATCTCCATGGCGAGCTCGTCGGCCAGCTCGGCGGCCTCGCGCAGCACGGCGGCCCGGTCGGCGAGCGCGGGCATGGTCGTGATGCGGCGCAGCTCGGCGAGCGCGTCCTGTTCGTCTTCGGTGATCTCGCTGCCGTCCGTGGCGGCTTCGTCGTCCGCCAGGTCGAGGGCGTAGCCGAGCATGCGCTGATGGGTTTCACTCAGCGCGACTGTCCGGCCGGCGGGTGCCAACGGTGCGGGCGCGGACTGCTCGGCCAGCGTGGCGGTGATCCGCTCCCACAGCGAGCAGCCGCCGCAGGTGAGGTCGGCGCCGAGGTTGTCGTGACGGGACGCGTGCTCGTGTGTCGCGGCTAGGTAAGCCTCTGCTGTGCGGAGGAGGGCGAGCGGTTCGGTGGTCATGTCGTCTCCGGGTTACAGGCGGTCGGTGGCGAGCGGAATGGTGGTCACGCGGATGCCGGGGTGCAGGCCCTGGCCCCACATGTCGGCGTGCTGGCCGAGGTAGCTGCGGCGGGTGCAGGCGCAGGTGCCGGCGGCGGGGGCGAAGTGCCCGCGCGGGCAGCGGGGCCGGTTCTTCACGAGGACCTCCGCTGGGTGACGGGCTTCGGGGTGATGTGCCAGCCCAGGTCACGGAGTTCGGTGACGACGAGGCGGGCGAGCAGCTCGGGTGAGGCGCCGGGGTGCTCGGCCATGACGGCGGTGAGGACGGCGCGGACGGCGTCGGGGATCACGCGGTAGCCCTCCCCTCGGCAGGGCGGTGCGGGCAGACGCCAACGCGGACGCGGACGAGCAGGCCGTACGCCTTGCTGCCCTCGGCGCGCTCGTGGACGCCGCAGTGGCACAGCCAGTCGACAACGGGGCGACCGCTGTTGAAGCCGCGGGCCTGGAGGCCGGGCTGTATGCCCTCGATGCGGGCGGGCTGCTCGCTCATGCGGCCTCGCTCTGCTGCTCGTCGCCCGCGATGCGGCGCAGCTTCTGCAGCGCTGCGACGTCGTCGGCGGTGAACTCGTCGCCGAGGGAGGCCATGCGATCGGAGGCGAGGTCGAGGGCGAACGCGAGGAACTGCCGCTCGGCGTCGGTGAGGTCGGCGGATGCGGGCAGGCCCTGGTGCTCGCGCAGCAGAGCGGCGAACTGACCGCCGGACATGGAGACGAACCAGGCTCCGGGGTCAGCCTTGCCGCGGCGCTTGTGCCAGACGACGCCGAGGCCGGCGCGGTCGTTGTCGCGCTCACGCTCGGCCTCGCCGATCCAAGCGGGGAGTTCCTGCCGGGCGCAGTTCTTGACCTCAATGACGACGCCGGGGATGCCGGCGATGTCGCCGCGGTCCTGCACACCGTTGAGGGTGCGGCGCTCGGCCTGGGTGAACCCGGCCTCGCGCAGGAAGCGGACGACCGCGGTTTCGGCGGCGGTGCCCTTGGCTTTCGATCGGCTCACAGCAGGGTCTCCTGGATCGGGCGGGGCCGACAGCGGTGGTCGGCGATGACGATGTGGGTGCAGCGGCCGGAGGCGATGTGCCATCGGTCGCGCCAGCGGATGCGGTCTCCGGTGTGCTCGCCGGAGGCGAGGCACCAGGTGAGGCGGCCGTCGAGGCGGGCGAGGATCTCGGCGGTGGGGTCGAGCGGGGTGGGGTCGGCGCGGACGTCGACGGCGGCGACGCGGTCTGGGGTGCGGGCGGTGATCGTGTCGGCGCCGCAGCGCGGGCACGGACCATGCAGGGCGGTCTCGGCGCGGGCGTCGATCTTGGCCTGCAGCCGTTCGGCGAACGTCGCCTTGGCGCGGGCGGTCACGGCGGCGGCCCGAAGGGGTGCGAAGGGGTTGCGAAGGGATCGGTGAAGGGGTGCGCGAAGGGGTTGACCTGCGGTGCGTAGGGGTCGAAGGGGTTTCGTGGTGCTCGCCTTGCATACGGCGACCCGTTCTGTTCCTTCTCCTTATGTGCGCGGGGGAGGAAAAACCCCTTCGACCCCTTCGACTTGCAGGTCAAAGCCTTCGCAGACCCCTTCGCAAACCCCTTCGCAACCCCTTCGCATCCCTTCGCAGCGGCGTTCATCGGGCACTGCCGAGGCGGGCGAGCGCGAGGCCGACGGTGACGGAGCGGCGGGTGCGGCTGTCCTTCGACTGCTCGTAGCCGCTCTCGGCCAGTCGCATCGCGAACGCCTTCAGCGTCAGGGGGCGTTGGACGCCGGCCTGCTCGGCCCACTTCTTGTAGCTGGCGTACAGCTCGCTGTTCTCGGTGACGGCGGCGAGGACGTCGTCGGTCTCCTCGTCGAACCACATGGCGAGCGGGTTGGACTGGGCGATGTGCTCGCGGGTCTTGGCGGTGACCGACTCGGGGACGGCGAGGCCGTGCTGCTGCCAGTCGAGGCAGCCTCGGATGATCCAGTTGAGGACTCCGGGCGCCTCGCGGGCGAGGATCTGCTCGTCGAGTCCCTTGACCCGCTTGGCCGGGGGAACGATGACGTCCCAGCCGATGTCGTGGAGGCGGCGGGCCATGCTGTGGCTGCCGGACACGTCGGGCAGGTGGTTGGTCGCGAGGTGAATCTTGCCGACGGGGCGGAAGTCGAAGAACTCGGCGTTCAGGAACCGCGCGCTGACGACGTCCTCGCCGGTGAGCCGCTTGACCAGCTCCTCGTCGAGGGCTTTGCCGCGGCCCTCGGCGTTGCGGCCGGTCTCGCTCGTCGACAGCAGGCGCTTGCCGACCATGCGGGCGATGTCGTTGGGGATGCCGCCGTCGTTGCGCTTGGCCATGAGGGTGGTGCCGGGTACGGCTTGGGCGTAGTCGCCGAGGATGCCCATGAGGATGCGCATGAAGACGCCCTTGCCGTTCTGGCCCTCGCCGTGGTGAATGAACATGACCTGCTCGCCGGTGCTGCCGGTGGCGGTGTAGCCCGTGACGCGGGCGAGGTAGGCGCGGCGTTCCTCGTCGGGCATGACGCTGGCGAGGAACTCGTCGAACATGGGGCAGGTGGCGGTCGGGTCGTAGGCGATGGCGGCCTGCTGCATGAGGTAGAGGTCGCGGTCGTGGGCGCGGAGTTCGCCGGTGGTGAGGTCGACGATGCCGTTGGCGACGTTGAGGAGCAGCTCGGGCCGGTCGAACGCGTCCATCGTCGAGTGCACGGCGGGGTACGCCTGGAGGACCTCGCGGGCGGCGGCGATCTTCGGGCGCATGCGCTGCTTGCGGGCCCACACGAGGAACTGGGCGCGCTGGCTGGGCTTGTCCTTCTTCGGATCGCCGGACGGGTCGGGCTGCGGGTCGTCGTCGTACTGCTCGGCTTCGTCCTCGAGGCGGTTGATGGTGTCGACGGCGCGCGTCCATACCCCGGTGTTGGCGGCCTTCAGGGACCAGCGGCCGGCGCTGTAGTACGCCCACCGTTCGATGTCGGCGAGCCACCGGACCTCGCTGCCGTAGCGGTCGATGATGCGCTCGGCGTTGCCGAGGTCGTCCCAGTCGCGGGCGGGCATCGGCGAGGGCAGGGCGACGGGCTGCTCGGTGGGCGCGGTCCAGGCCGTGGCCGCAGATGCAGGCGTGGGGCTGAACGTCTGCTGTGGGAGCAGCAGGGTGTTGCGGTCGCGGCGGACGGGCGGCCATGGGGTGCGCGGGTTGGCGATCCCGGCGGTGAGCCCGGAGTTGATGGTGGGCAGGGCCCGGCCCTCGGGGTGGTTGCCGGCGCGGGCCGCGGCGAGCAGAAGGTGGCGGGCTTCGGCTTCGGCGATGGCTCCGGCGCCGACGAGGGTGCCGATGTTGAAAGCGCTGGTGTTGATCTGGTTGTTCTGGTCGCCCTCGGCGGCGGCCGCGATGGCGTTGCACTCGGCCTGTACGGCGCTGCGTGTGTACGCGTCGAGCTGGTCGACGTTCACGGCGAGCGGCGCGGGCGGTGCTGCCGGGGCCGGGGTGGGGGTGGTGTGGGTCTTGGTGGTGAGCGCGGTGATCAGCCAGCCCGGGGCGGTGACCGGTGGCTGGTCGGGGTTGTCCAGCTCGTAGATGACGCCGGTGGCGTGGACGGAGCCGGGGCCGATGACGTACGCGTTGCCCGCGCGGACGTCGCCGTTGAACTGGCCGCGCAGCGCGCCGAGCCGGTTGCCGAGTCGGAGGTTGGCGGGCGCCCAGTAGTAGTCGTGATGGCCCTTGGCGGTGTGCACGCGCATGGTCGGCGTGTGCTGGCGGCCGAGGCGGGCGGCGGTTTCCTCGAGGGCGCCGGGCTCGTCGGAGTCGACGACGAGCAGCTGCATCCCGTCGGGTCCGGCCGTGGCGCCGACGTAGATGCCGACGTTGCGGAGCTGGTTGCCGAACAGGGCGCGGGCTTGCTGCTCGTCGCGGGCGTGCGTGCGGGTGAAGGCGACGGCGGGGTGCTTGCCACGTTGGGTGCAGGTGGCGGGGTCGTGGCCGTCGCCGATGCCGGCGCATTGGTCGAGCCCAGGATGGTCCACGGGGAACACGGCGAAGCCGTGGTGGATGAGCCACATGGCGCCGTCGATGGGCGTGGCGCGGACCGTGGTGGTGCTCAAGGTGCGGGCTCCTCAAGGCGAGGCGAACGGTGGCGTGTTGGGCGGTGGGGGTGTCCGCCGCCGGGCGGGGCGTGGGAGGGTCCCGGCGGCGGACGGGCAGCAGGTCAGGCCTGCGCGATGAGCGGGCCGTACTGCCAGACGAGGCGGTCGAGCGGGTGCGGGTCGTCGACCAGGTCGCCGACGACCATGAGCGGTGTGCCGTCGGGCATGTCGTCGCCGGAGTACGTCCAGGGGTCGCCGTCGCGGTCTTCCCACGTGAGCGTCAGGTCGTAGGTGCGCTCGTCGACGGTGAACTTGGGGGCGGTCGCGGCGATCCAGTCGGAGGCCACGTCACTGCGGGTGAGACCGTGCCGAACCGGCATGTGCAGGCCGGCGAACTCGCCGACCTCGTCGAGGAACACGAACGGCTTGCCCTCTTCGTTCTGCCAGGCGACGAGCTTGGGGGTGGCGTGCTGCCAGCGTGCGAGGAACTTGGTGGTGAAGCCGGTGGTGGCCACGGCCTTGGGCTTGGCGGTGAGCGCGTCGTGCAGGATCTTTCGCCAGTTGGGGAACTTCTCGTAGTCGCTGGGGTCGTACTCGGCAGAGAAGCTGCCTTGTCCGGAGGTGGTGAAGATCAGTTCCTTCTTGCCGTCGACCGGCACGAGCGGCAGCGTCACGCCGATGGTGCTGACCAAGTCGGCCACGGAGTCGAGCCAGGCGGTGAGCGCGGGCACGAGACGACCGGGGATGACGCCGGAGTGGTCTCCGGTGTTGACGATCCCGCGGCGGGCAACGGCGATGGTGAACCGGTCGGTGGCGACGGCGTACAGCCAGCCGTCGCGCGCTTCGAGGTGGATGGACGAGATCACGGGGATGTAGTTCTCGGGGTCGTCCATGTGCGGCGTGACCTGCTGCAGCATGTGGCGCAGCGTCGACGAGCTGATCTCAATCACGGTGTCTCCGTGGGATGCTGGTTGGATCCCCGCCCGATGACCCCGGGCGGGGCTTTTCGTTGGGGTCAGGCGGTGCTGCTGGCGATGGACTGCAGGCGGCCGATGCCGCCGCGCTCGGCGACCAGCTCGAGGGCTGCGGCGTAGGCGGGCCAGCCCTGCGCCAGACGGGCGGCGTTGGCGTAGTCGGCCTGTTCCCACGCGCGGAGCAGCGCGGTGGTGAACGAACCGGCGGGGTAGCCGCCGTGCCCGGTGTGGAACAGGACGTGGTTCGCGATGGTGCTGGTGATCTCGGCGGCCATGGGGCCCTCCGTTCTGGTGTTGGTCCGGCCGCCGCCGCGCGGAGTCGTCGCGGCGGCGGCCGGCGCACGGGGCGGGGACTAGAACGGGGGCTCGGACTGCGGCTGCTGCTGCGCGGGGATCTGCGCGGCGAGCGCGGCGGTGGCCGGGTTCTGCTGCGCGGCGGCGTACTGCTGCGGGGTGAGGCCCGGGGGCGGGGTGGTGATCTCGCCGGTGGTCGGGTTCACGCCGGGCGGCACCTCGGCGGCGGCCGGCGCGGGAGCAGCGGGCGCCGGGGCAGCAGCGGGGGCGGGCGCCTGGTTGAACGTCGGCCGGTGCGCGTGCACCCACTGCTCGGCCCGCTTGTCGTCGACACCCTCCTGGAACGGGAGCAGCGCCCACGCCTGGAACCCGGACTGGGTGGGGATCTGACCGATGCGGCCGAGGGTCAGGCCGCCGCCGACGGACAGCCGGTTGACGAGCGCCGGGTGGCTGACGATGACGCGCTCCTGCAGCTCCTGCCCGCCGTCGTCGAGGTCGACGAGGTCGACGACGGCGTTGTCCATGTCCTTCTTGCGCAGGTCGTCGTACCGCTGGGTGATCTCGTGGACGGCGGTGACGAGGATGAGGTGCCCGTTGGCGTCGGCGGGCTTGAAGAAGCCGCCGCTGCTGGTGGGCTGGTTGAACATCGACATGTGGTGCTCCTTGGTGGGTTGTCCCTGGTGGCCGTTGGCCGTTCGGGGTTGTCCGGTGTGGCCCCGCCCCGGACGGGGCGGGGAGTCTGTGGGCTACGTGCTGCCGGGGCAGCCGGTGGCCAGGTCGTTGCTGCCGCGCTGGTACCAGTCGCAGAAGAAGCACTTGGCGTCCGGGCTGGTGGGGAAGGCGGCCCATTCGGCGGGGTTGGCCTCGGGGTCGGTGGCGAGCAGCTGCTGGCGGATCGCCTGCAGGCGGGCGATGGCGGCGAGCGCGACGTCGCGCCGGTACTCGTCGACCCACACGTAGGGCTCGAGGCGGTACTGCCGGGGCAGGAAGACGATGGCGACGCGCTTCGGGGTCTCGCCCGCGTTCTGCATGCCGAGGCCGTAGAGGTTGGCCTGGATGCGGTACTGGTCGCCGGGGCCGTGCCGCCGGTACTTGGCGAGCGAGTCGGGGCTGACGCACTTCCAGTCGTAGACCGTGCCGGTGAGTCGGTCGTAGAGGTCGGCCGAGCCCGCGATCGTGGCGTCCTCGGTGGGGCCCTGGTGCACGGTGACGCGCTGCTCGACGAGGTAGCGCTCGCCCTTGGGGTCGCGGGCCTCGAACAGTTCGGCGAGCCACGTGTGGAGGGCGGTGCCCTGAACGGATGCCCAGGGTTCGCGGTTGGCGCCGGGCGCCTTGGGCCAGTCCATGGACTTGTACGCGAGGGCGCGGGCGCAGGGGTTGCCGACCTCGGACGGGCCGATGCGGCGCTGCCGGGACCGGGGCGCGTTGTTCGCCGTGTCGATGATGAGCTGGCGGATTTGCCGGGCGATGACGTCGCCGGGCGTGGGCTCGGCGACGGGCTTGCCGTGGGTGGCGGGCTGGGCGAACATCGCGCTCCTTCCTGCTGGTTGGTGGGGGTGGCCGGGCCCGCTCGGGGGGGGGCAGGCCCGGCCGGTCGAGGCCGCTACGGTTCGCGGCGGTCGGGCGGGGAGTTGAGGCCGAGGGCGTCGAGGAGCAGCCGCAGGTCGTCACGGCTGCGCGCGTGACGCAGCACGTAGCGGGAGGCGGCGACGCGCTCCTCGGGCGGGACCGCCACGCGGGCGGCGGTGCCGAGCTCGGTGGCCATGAGGTTCGGTCGGACGTCCTTCACCGCTCGCCCCCTTTCACGACGGCGATGGCGCCGACGACGTAGAGGGCGAGCGCGGCGAGGGTGATGGACAGCGCGATCACGAGGCGCCGCCCGTCTGCTGCCGCTGTCCGGCGAGCAGGGCGCGGAGCTTTCGCACCTGCGGCGATACGTCGAGGGCGACGGCGGCCGCGGGGGTGAGCGCGTAGGCGATGGGGTCCTCGTCGACGGGACGGGACTCCGTGCGCTCGGCCTCCAACTCGGCGAGGCGCTCACGCATCGCGGCGAACTCGGCGGCGTGCTCGGGCGAGTTGAGGAGTCCGGCGGAGTCGAGGGCGAGCGCGATGCCGGCGGCGAGTCGGCCCTGCTGCTGCGCGGCGAAGATGACCCCGGACGCTGCGTTGATGGCGCGGCAGTTCACTCGTCGGCCTCCTCGTCGAACTTGGAAGCGACCTCAAGCGGGGTCACGACGTAGCCGGAGCACACGACGTCCTCGCCGATGCACAGTTCCTCGGCGGCCATCTCGGATCCGTCGTCCGGGACCCAGCCGAGGACAGTGCCGACGCCGACCTCGCGGCGCAGCACGGTCTCGCAGTGCTCGCGGGCGGTCTCGCGGGTGGCGTAGTGGCCGAGCGTGATGCCGGAGTCTGAGTGCTCAGCGCGGTAGACCGTGGTCTGCGCGGTGATCTCCTCGGCACGGAACGCCTCGATCAGGAAGGTGGCCTTCTCGGACCGGTCCGGCGAGTGCGGGCCGCCAGCCATGAGGGCGGCGTAAAGAGCAGCGCGGGCGCTCACGCGGTCACCGCCGCGGAGGCCGGTGCCGGCCGCTCGTCGCCCAGCACGTACACCTGGACACGCGCGCCGTCGACCGCCGCCTCGAACTCGAGGTGCTGGCGCCGCGGCTCACAGACACCCAGCTCAATCGAGGTGGGGTGCACGTTGAGCGCCACCCGCCACATCTCGAGGTGGTGCCACTCCTGCGCCTGCACGGTGACAAGGCCGCGGTAAACGACCGAGAACGTGATGTGCGCGGCGGGCAACTGCGGGTGCAGCTCGATGATGCGGTCGAGCGCGGCGAGCGCCTGACGCTGGTCGGCCAGCACCCTCGGCTCCGGCTGGTTCGCCAGGTCCGGAGGGGCGGAAGTAGTCTGTGTGGTCACGGTGACCTCTCTCTGGTTGGGGTTGCCGGTCGTGGTCGCTCGGGCCTGCCAGCAGCGAGCGGCCATCGGCGTTTGTGGGGCCTGTGTCAGGCCGCGGGGGCGACGGCCGCCTGCTCGCCGTTGCGGCGCAGGTCCTCGGCCGTGAACGTGATCCGCCCGCCATCGCGGTGGTGCCACAGCTCGCGGCGGTAGCACTTCTCCTTGAGCACTCGGGCGCTGGTGTACGGCAGCAGCTGCAGGTCGATGACCTGCTGCGGCGTCCAGCGACGCAGCTGCTCGGTCTGCTCCTTGGCCCGGTCGTCCGTCGTGTCCTTGGTGGGCACGTCGTCGTCTCCTTGGTGGGTGATGGCGTCGGTGTCGACGCCGAGGGCGAGGGCGACCGCGCGGAGACGTTCCGGGTCGGGGCGCTGTATGTGACCGGTTTCCAGCCGCGACAGGTAGCTGCGGTGGATGCCGGTCTGCGCCTCAAGCGCACGAAGGCTCAGTTCACACTCAGTTCTGCGTGCCCGGATGCGGGTTCCGTTCGGTCTCACATGCAGAATCTAAGGCTGTTCTGAGGGTGTAGTCAAGGTGTTCTGAGGTTGGATGCCTCAGACCTGAGGGTGGGGCGAGGGTGTGAGGGTGGGGTCAAAGCGCATATGCGGGGCGCATGATGCAACCGTGGGGCGTAGATGAATGCACCTAACGCGCAGGTCAAAGGCTCAGAAGCGCTGTCCACGGGGCTCAGTTGTGAGGCATGATGGGGAACCATGGACCGTGATTGGAAGCGACTCGGCAGGACTCTGAAGTCAGACCGCGAGTCCCAAGGCCTCACACAGCCGGACGTCGTCGACGCCCTGGAGGTGGGTTTGTCCACGATCCAGTCCATCGAGCGCGGCCATGAGTTCGGCAAGCCGACGCGCACGATCCGCGCCTACGCGAAGCTGCTCAACTGGGCTGACGGATCGATCGAGCAGGTGCTGTCCGGTGGCAACCCGAGCCATGAGGTCCACGGGGCGGCCGCTCTCAACGTGCAGGCATCGATGGATGCCGACCTGGACGACAAGCGCCTGCCGTTGCGGATCGTGCACGAGCTGTCGGACGACGGCACCCTGCTCGACACCGCCGTACTGAAGATCGGCGACAAGGGGCGCGCGATCGTCGTGGTGAAGGGCGAGCCAGGCGTATCGGCCGAGGAGCTGGTGGAGGAACTTCGGGCATGGGACCGGTCCCGAGCGCGCCTGGAGTCCGGCGACGACACCGACCCGCCCGCGGCCGCTAACGGCTCATAGCAGCTCTCGGGTCCCATACGTACAAACGGATCACAACTGACCCGAAAGTGTGGAACCATGACCACACGCTGACCAGGGGGCCACCAGTCGGACAGGGGTGGTACTGGTGTGTGTTCAGTTCTGTGTGCGTCTGATCTCTGTGGTGGGCATGCCCCGCAGGACCCAGGTCTTCATCGACCTAGAGCGCACTCCCGATCACCTCGAAGTGCTCACGGACGCGAGTCTGTTCAGGCGTAATGGACTCACGGCCGACGGCACGCAGGCCGTTGACGAAGCCTTGGCGGCGGTTCACCCCCGCCTGAATCTGCGCACCGCGCGAACGTGCGCCGAGCATGCCGGCCATGCGGCAGCGGTCTGAAGTCGTCAGTCACAGCGGGGAGTTCGAGGGACGGAACCGTGGCATACGCCGAGAAGCGCTACAAGATCCGCAACGGCAAGCCCACCAAGCAGTTCACGTGGCGGGCCAAGTACCGCAAGCCCGACGGCACGGAGGGAAGCGAGCCCGGATTCCCCACGAAGAAGATCGCGGAGGACTGGGGAGACGAGCAGGAACGGAAGATCAAGGAAGGCACCTGGATCGACCCGGACCGGTACCGGTCGCCGTTCGGGAAGTTCGCCCGCAAATACATGGCCGAGCGGCCGAAGCGCGGCCGCACCGTGGGCACGCGGTGGGATCTGCTCGAGGCCCACATCCTGCCCAAGTGGGAGCACGCGCCGCTGATCAGTCTGAACTGGTTCGACGTTGACTCGTGGCAGATGACGCTGCCGTGCGACGACGTGACCAAGGGGCACTGCGTCTCCCTGATGTCGACGATCCTCACGGGTGCGGTCGATGCCCGGTGGCTGCCGGTCAACCCGATCCAGGGGCGCCGGCGCACCAAGGCCGTGGCGACCACGCCCGCCGTGGCGCCGGCCGGGAGCGACGAGGAGAAGGTGTTCACGCCCGAGTCGGTGCTGCAGGTCGCCGAGCGGCTCGGCCCGGCCAAGGGGCTGCACGTCATTACGACCGCGTGGACGGGCATCAACTGGGGTGAGGGGCTCGGGCTGCAGCGGGCGAACTGCCTGCGCGTGCGAAGCCAACCGTGGGGCAATGCGACGTGGCAGTGCTTCGTGCTGCGCGTCGTCCAGGAGGTGGCCGAGTACGAGGAGCGCGACGAGAGCGGCCGGAAGCTGGGGACGGTCCAGAGGATCGAGCCGACCAAGAACGCGTTCCGTACCCGCGATCTCGACCTGCCGCCGTTCCTGGCCCGGCTCTGGTTCTACCACCTGGCGGACTGGCCGTTCGACTGGATGCTGTGCACGCCGACCGGGAAGTGGTGGCGGCGCTCGAACTGGCTGAAGCAGCTGCGGCCCGCGGCCGATGGGCGCGAGGAGCGGAAGAAGCGGCAGGGCGTGGCGTACCGCGAGGAGTGGCCGCCGCTCGCTCCGGGCATGACGATGCGCGCGCTGCGCCACACCCACGACTCGTGGCAGGACCAGATCGGGGTGCGGGCGGCGCTGAGCTTCGAGCAGGCCGGCCACAAGCGGCCGGGCATCAAGGGTGTGTATCAGCACCCGACGCCGGACATGCGCCAGCACCGGCTCGACGAGATGGAGGACCTGTTCTGGACGGCGATGCGCAACCTCGGATGGACCTCACTGTGGGGCCGGGTGAGTCTCGTGAAACCGCCCGCCGGGGATGATCTCCCGAATCTCTCCCAAACGATCTCCATGGAGGATTACCGCCGTGATCGGCGCGGGTACCGCAGCAGGTCAGAGGCCATGTGATCTTGGGTTTCGGGGGTTTGGTAAGCCAGTCTCCTAAAGCGGGTGTCGCAGGTTCGAATCCTGCCGGGGGCAC